>JAIBBJ010000098.1 GCA_019694735.1 Gemmatimonadaceae bacterium
GCCGCCGCCGCGCTGCACGGGTGCCGCGCTCGACCTCGCGACGAGCGTCGCGCGGATGCGCGCGCGCGCGCAGCAGGCGCTCCTCGCCGCCGCCGGGGTCGCCATCGAGGTGACCGCCGCGCGCGAGCTGCTCGCGTTCGCCGATTCGATGGAAGTGCGCATCACCGTGCACAACCGCGGCGTGCGGCCGGTGCGGTTCGACGCCGCCGAGCTGCGGCCGTCGTTCGCGGGCGGGCGCCCCGGCGTCACCATCGCGCCCGACTCCTCGGCGAGCGTCACCGACCAGCTGCTCGGGCTCGTGGACCACAGCCCGTGGTGGGTGGGCGGCCGCGCCGGCGCGATGTTCGCCGACACGCGCTCGCCCGAGGACGGCATCGCGCTCGTCTCGTATGGCCCCGATGCGCCGCTCGTGCCGAGCGTCGCGGTCCCCGAGGGCACCCGGCGGTTGAGCGCCGCGCAGGTCACCCTCGGCATCGCGGGCATCACCACCACGGTGGACGCGGGCGACCTCACGTACCGCTTCGCCGATCCCGTGCTCGGCGAGGTGTGGCGGCCGGCGGGCGGCGTGCCGCCGGTGACGCTCGAGCTCGACCGTGGGCTCGAGTGGGCGCGGGCGGGGCAGCCGCTGACGCGCACCGTGCGCGTGACCGTCCGCTCGCACACCGCGCGCCCGCGCGCGCTGAAGCTGCGCTACCTGCTGCCGCCGGGCCTCCGGGTCGAGGGCGTGCCCGACACGCTCACCCTCGCGGCGGGGGAGGTGCGCGAGCTCTTCCTGACGCTGCGCGGCACGCTCGCCGAGGGGCGGCATGAGTTCGGTGTCGGTGCCGAGAGCGAGGGCACGACGTATGCCGAGGGGTTCCGGCTCATCGACTATCCGCACATCCGCCCGATCCGGCTCTACCGCAGCTCCGCGATGTACGTGCAGGCGGTCACGGTGACGGTGCCGCGCGAGTTGCGTGTCGCGTACGTGGCGGGCGTCTCCGACGCCGTCGCGCCGGTGCTCGTCGGCCTCGAGATCCCGACGACCGTGGTGACGGTGGACGAGCTGCCGCTGCTCGACCTCGGCCGCTACACCACCGTGGTGATCGGCCCGCGCGCGTACGAGGCGCACCCGGAACTCGCGACGCAGAACCCGCGTTTGCTCCAGTGGGTGCGCGCGGGTGGCACGCTCGTCGTGCAGTACGGGCAGTTCGAGATGGCGGGTGCCGGGATGATGCCCTACCCGGTCGGCTTCACGCGGCCGGCCGCGCGGGTGACGATCGAGGATGCGCCGGTCACGGTGACGCAGCCGGCGAGCACGCTCCTCGGCTGGCCCAACCGGATCGGCGCCGCCGACTGGCGCGAGTGGGTGCAGGAGCGCGGGCTCTACATGCCGACGACCATCGACCCGCGCTACCGGACGCCGCTCGAGCTCCACGATCCGGGCGAGCCGGAGAACCGTGGCGCGCTCCTCGAGGCGACGCTCGGCCGCGGACGGTACGTGTACACCACGCTCTCCCTCTTCCGCCAGCTGCCGGCGGGGGTGCCGGGGAGCGCCCGGCTGCTGGTGAACCTCCTCTCGGCGGGGCTCGTCCCCGTCCCCTGACGCGCATGGCACGCACCCGGGTGGTCATCATCGGCGGCGGCTTCGGCGGCCTCAACGCGGCCCGCGCGTTCGCGGGGGCCGACGTCGAGGTGCTGCTCATCGACCGCACCAACCACCACCTGTTCCAGCCGCTGCTCTACCAGGTCGCCACGACCTCGCTCGCCCCGAGCGAGATCACCGCACCGATCCGCTGGGTGCTCCGCAAGCAGAAGAACGTGACGACGCTGCTCGGCACGGTGGAGCGGATCGACCGGCGCAACCGGTCGGTGCACGTGAAGGGCGAGGTGGACCCGATCCACTACGACTACCTGATCGTCGCCACGGGCACCCGGCACGCCTACTTCGGTCGACCGGAATGGGAGACGTGGGCGCCGGGCCTGAAGAACGTCGAGGACGCGCGCCGCATCCGGAAGCGCTTCCTGCTCGCGTTCGAGCGGGCCGAGTGGGAGGAGGACCCGGCGGCGCGGCAGGCGCTGCTGACGTTCGTGGTCGTGGGCGGCGGGCCCACCGGCGTGGAGCTCGCGGGCGTGCTCCCCGAGATGTGCCGCGTCGCGTTCCGGCCCGACTTCCGCCGCATCGACACCGGCCGCGTCCGCGTGATCCTCGTCGAGGGCGGCACGCGGATCCTGCCGGCGTTCCCGCCGGCGCTCTCGGCGCGCGCGCAGCGCGACCTCGAGCGGCTCGGCGTCGAGGTCCGCACGGCGACGATGGTGACGGAGATTGACGAGCAGGGTGTCGTGCTCGGCGGCGGCGAGCGCATCCTCTCGCAGTCGGTCTTCTGGGCCGCCGGCAACGCCGCGTCGCCGCTGGGGGCGACGCTCGACGTGCCGCTCGAGCGCACCGGCCGCGTGCTGGTGGAGCCCGATCTCTCCCTTCCCGGCGACCCGCGCGTGTTCGTGATCGGCGACCTGTCGGCGGCGGCGCTCCCCGGCGGCGGGTACGTGCCGAGCGTGGCGCCGGCCGCGAACCAGATGGGGCAGCATGCCGCCGCGAACATCCTGCGTCTCGTGCGCGGGGCGCCGTCGCAGCCGTTCCGCTACTTCAACAAGGGCGACCTCGCCACCATCGGCCGCCACAAGGCCGTCGCCTCCTTCGGCGGCGGCCGGATCCAGATGGCCGGCTACTTCGCCTGGTTCATGTGGTTGTTCATCCACATCGCGTACCTGATCGGCTTCCGCAACCGGCTCAGCGTCATGCTGCAGTGGGCGTACAACTACCTGTTCTTCGAACGCGGCGTGCGCCTGATCACCGAGACCGAGGACGCGTCGATGAGCCGGCATCCGGCGACGATCGGGCGGACCGGGGAGTTCGAGGCGCGGTCGGCCGCGGCGAAGGCCGCCGACGCGGGGCAGGGCGGGGCGCGCTGAGCCGGCGCCCCGCGCCCGCGCTCAGCCGACCGGCAGTGCGTGCGCCGCGGCAGGGCCCGTCGCGAGCGAGCGGCCCACCGCGCGCGCGACCAGCGCGCATCGCTGCATCATCGCCTCGAACGCCGCCGGTTCGAGCGACTGCTCGCCGTCCGAGCGGGCCTTCGAGGGCTCCGGGTGCACCTCGACGATGAGGCCGTCGGCGCCCGCGGCGATCGCCGCGAGGGCGAGTGGCGTGACCAGGTCGGCGCGGCCGCCGGCGTGACTGGGGTCCACGATCACGGGCAGGTGCGTCTCGCGCTTGAGCACCGGAATGGCCGCCACGTCCATCGTGTTCCGGGTGGCCGTCTCGTACGTGCGGATGCCGCGCTCGCACAGCATCACATCCCGGTTGCCCTGCGCCATGATGTACTCGGCGGCCATCAGCAGCTCGGTGACGGTGCCGGAGAGCCCGCGCTTGAGGAGCACCGGCCGCGGCACGCGCCCGACCTCGGTGAGGAGCGGGAAGTTCTGCATGTTGCGCGCACCGATCTGGAGGACGTCGGCGTACTCGGCCACGAGTTCCACCTGCCGCGTGTCCATGACCTCCGTGACCACCGGCAGCCCGGTCGCGCGCCGCGTCTCGGCGAGGAGCTCGAGTCCCTCGCGCCCCATCCCCTGGAACGCGTACGGCGAGGAGCGTGGCTTGAAGGCGCCGCCGCGCAGCAGGCGGGCCCCGGCGGCGCGCACGCGCTCCGCCGTCGTCTGCAGCATCTCGCGGCCCTCGACCGAGCAGGGGCCGGCGATCACCACCACCTCGGATCCGCCGATGATGGTCTCCGCCGGATCGCCGAAGGCGATGCGCGAATCGCCGGCGGCGAACTCGCGCGAGGCGAGGCGGTAGGGCTTGAGTACCGGCATCACCTGCTCGACCCCTTCGAGCATCCGCAGCCCGGCCTCCGACAGGCGGGCGTCGTCGCCGATGCAGCCGATGACGGTGCGCTGCTCGCCGCGGATGAGGTGGGTGCGGAGGCCGGCCGCCTCCACGTGCTGGACGATGCGGTCGAGACCTTCAGGGCTGAGGTCGGGGCGGGTGACGATGATCATCGGGCTCTCCGGGGAAAAGGAAGAGGCCCGTGCGGTGGGCACGGGCCTCGGGGTCATCAGGAGCATCGCAGCGTCAGTCGCGCGCGGTTCCTGCACCGGGGCCCGTGGGGGTCGGCGCGAAGCAGCTAAAGTAGAAGACGGTCGCGTGGTGGCGCAGCATGATCTGCTGAGGCTACCGGCTCCCTCGCGCCACGTCAACTGCGGCGCCGAGGTGCGGGAATGCCCGACTTCGCACCAAATGGTGCAAGCGGTAGCTTTCCGCTCGGTCGCCCGCACCGCGAGGTCGGCCGACAAATAGGAAGGGAAGCGTAGGCCCCCCGGTTCGCTCGACCACCACCTTCCCGTCGGGAGGGGCTCGCCGCACGTCGCGGCCACCCTCGCGGACGGGACCGGGTCACCCGGGGAGCCCCCGCGCGATGGACCAATCCGACCGCTACGCCGCCCTCGACCTCGACGAGGCGACCCTCATGCGCGAGGGGCGGCACATCCTCGCCGCCTACAAGATGCGGCCCAAGCCCGGCCACGCGTATCTCGCGGCCGCCGCGCACTTCGCCGCGGAGTCGAGCACCGGGACCAACGTCGCGGTCTCCACCACCGATGACTTCACGCGGGGCGTGGACGCGCTGGTGTACCACATCGACGCGGCGTCCGACGAGCTGCGGATCGCGTACCCGCTCGAGCTCTTCGACCGGAACATCACCGACGGCCGGATGATGATCGTGTCGTTCCTCACCCTGGCGATGGGGAACAACCAGGGGATGGGCGACATCGAGCACGCGAAGCTCTACGACTTCTGGGTGCCCGACCGGGCGCTGCAGCTCTTCGACGGGCCGGCGAAGGACATCTCGGACCTGTGGCGGGTCCTCGGCCGCGACGTGCGCGACGGCGGCTACATCGCCGGCACCATCATCAAGCCGAAGCTCGGGCTGCGCCCCGAGCCGTTCGCGAAGGCCGCCTACGAGTTCTGGCTGGGCGGCGACTTCATCAAGAACGACGAGCCGCAGGGGAACCAGGTGTTCGCGCCGCTCAAGCGGACCATCCCGCTGGTGCGCGACGCGATGCGCCGGGCGATGGACGAGACGGGGCAGGCGAAGCTCTTCTCGGCGAACATCACCGCCGACGACCACTACGAGATGTGCGCGCGCGCCGACTTCATCCTCGAGACGTTCGGCGCCGACGCCGACAAGGTCGCATTCCTCGTGGACGGCTTCGTCGGCGGTCCGGGGATGGTCACCACCGCGCGCCGGCAGTACCCGGGCCAGTACCTGCACTACCATCGCGCGGGGCACGGGATGGTCACCTCGCCGAGCGCGAAGCGCGGCTACACCGCGTACGTCCTGGCGAAGATGGCGCGGCTGCAGGGCGCCTCGGGGATCCATGTCGGCACCATGGGCTACGGCAAGATGGAGGGCGCGCAGGACGACCGTGCGATCGCCTACATCATCGAGCGCGACGAGTACCAGGGCCCCGCCTACCACCAGCGCTGGCTGGGGATGCGGCCGACCACGCCAATCATTTCGGGTGGGATGAATGCCCTCCGCTTGCCCGGCTTCTTCGCGAACCTCGGGCACGGTAACGTCATCAACACCGCGGGGGGCGGGTCCTATGGGCATCTGGACTCGCCGGCGGCGGGCGCGACGTCGCTGCGGCAGGCGTACGAGTGCTGGAAGGCCGGGGCGGATCCGGTCGAGTGGGCGCGGACGCACCGGGAGTTCGCGCGGGCCTTCGAGTCCTTCCCGGGTGACGCGGATGCGCTCTACCCGGGCTGGCGTGCCCGGCTGGGCGTGGCGGCCCCGTGACCGAGAGGAGTCCCTGATGCCGACCGGTGGACGCTCGACGCTGACGCAGTACCTCATCGAGGAACGCCGGCGCGCTCCCGGCGCGACCGGCGAGCTCAACTCGCTCATCACCGACATCTCGCTCGCCTGCAAGGCGATCGCGAAGCGGGTCGCGCACGGGGCGCTCAGCGGCGCGAGCGGGTCGGCCGGCACGCGCAACGTGCAGGGCGAGGAGCAGCAGCAACTCGACGTCCTCTCCAACGGCCTCTTCCTCCGCGCCACCGAATGGGGCGGGCACGTGGCCGGCATGGTCTCGGAGGAGCTCGAGGCGCCGTACGTCCTGCCCGCGCAGTACCCGCGCGGCAAGTACCTCCTCTGCTTCGACCCGCTCGACGGCTCGTCCAACATCGACGTGAACGTCGCCGTCGGGAGCATCTTCTCGGTGCTCCGCGCGCCGACCCCGGGCACCGACGCGCGCCCCGAGGACTTCCTGCAGCCCGGCACGCAGCAGGTCTGCGCGGGCTACGCGATCTACGGGCCCTGCACGATGCTCGTGCTGACGCTCGGGAACGGCACGCACGGCTTCACCCTCGACCCGCTGCTGGGCGAGTGGGTCCTGAGCCACCCGGGGATCCGGGTGCCCGCCGAGACGCGGGAGTTCGCGATCAACGCGTCCAACAGCCGGCACTGGGAGCCGGCGGTGAAGCGGTACGTGGACGAGTGCCTCGCGGGGGCGACGGGGCCGCGCGGCAAGGACTTCAACATGCGGTGGATCGCGTCGCTGGTGGCGGAGACGCACCGGATCCTGATGCGGGGCGGGGTGTTCCTCTATCCGCGCGACACGCGCGACGGCACGAAGCCCGGCCGCCTGCGCCTCCTGTACGAGGTGAATCCGATCGCGTTCCTCATCGAGCAGGCCGGCGGCCTCTCGAGCGACGGGCATCGGCGCGTGATGGACGTGACGCCGACGGCGCACCACCAGCGGATCGGCTGCATCTTCGGGTCCGCCGACGAGGTGGCGCGGATCGAGCGGTACCACACCGAGGCCCCGCCCGATGCGCACGACTCGCCGCTGTTCGGGCGCCGCGGGCTCTTCTCCGCCCCCGACTGACCTTCACCGGCGCCGGGCACCGGCGCACGAGGCCCAGGATGTCCGCCAAGCACCCCATCATCGCCATCACCGGCTCGTCCGGCGCCGGCACGACGTCGGTGACGCGCGTCTTCGAGAACATCTTCCGCCGCGAGGGCGTGCGGGCGGCGGTCGTGGAGGGCGACTCCTTCCACCGCTACGACCGCACGGCGATGAAGCAGCGGATGGCCGCCGAGGAGGCCGCGGGCAACCGCACCTACTCGCACTTCGGCGAGGACGCCAACCTCTTCCCCGAACTCGCCGAGCTGTTCCGGCAGTACGGCGAGACCGGGACCGGCACGGTGCGGAAGTACCTGCACAATGACGAGGAGGCGGCGCCGTACCGGCAGCCGCAGGGCACCTTCACCCCGTGGGAGCCGCTCCCGGAGAGCGAGCTCCTCTTCTATGAGGGGCTCCACGGCGCGGTGGTCACGGAGACGGCCAACGTCGCGCAGCACCCCGACCTGCTGATCGGCGTCGTGCCGGTGATCAACCTCGAGTGGATCCAGAAGCTCCACCGCGACCGCATCCAGCGCGGCTACTCCACCGAGGCGGTCACCGACGTGATCCTCCGCCGGATGCCCGACTACATCCACTACATCGTGCCGCAGTTCCAGCGCACGCACGTGAACTTCCAACGCGTGCCGGTGGTGGACACCTCCAACCCGTTCATCGCGCGGACGATCCCGACGGCGGACGAGTCGATCGTCGTGATCCGCTTCGCGAACCCGCGCGGCATCGACTTCCCGTACCTGCTTTCGATGCTCGGGGGCTCGTGGATGTCGCGCGCCAACACGATCGTCGTGCCCGGCGGCAAGATGGAGCTGGCGATGCAGCTCATCTTCACGCCGATGATCATGCGCCTCGTCGACCGGCGCCGGAAGATGGTCGGCTGACCCGCGGTCCCACCCTCACCGAACGCCCGCGATGCCCCTCGTCTCGATGCGCCAGCTGCTCGACCACGCCGCCGAGCACGGCTACGGCCTCCCCGCCTTCAACGTCAACAACCTCGAGCAGATCCAGGCGATCATGGAGGCGGCCGCCGAGTGCGACAGCCCGGTGATCATGCAGGGGTCGGCGGGGGCGCGGAAGTACGCCGGCGAGGCGTACCTGCGCCACCTCATCGAGGCCGCGATCGAGTCGCACCCCGACATCCCGATCGTGATGCACCAGGACCACGGCGCCAGTCCCGCCGTCTGCGTGCAGGCGATGCGCTCCGGCTTCTCGAGCGTGATGATGGACGGCTCGCTGCTCGAGGACGCGAAGACGCCGGCCGACTACGCGTACAACGCGAAGGTGACGCGCCACGTCGTGGACATCGCCCACGCCATCGGTGTCTCGGTCGAGGGGGAGCTCGGCTGCCTCGGCTCGCTGGAGACGGGGAAGGGCGAGGCCGAGGACGGCCACGGCGCCGAGGGCGCGCTGTCGCATGACCAGCTGCTCACCGACCCCGATGAGGCGGCGGCGTTCGTCCAGGCGACCAACGTGGACGCGCTGGCGATCGCGATCGGCACGTCGCACGGCGCCTACAAGTTCACCCGCCCGCCGACCGGGGCGGTGCTGCGGATCGACCGCATCAAGGCGATCCACGCGCGCATCCCGTCCACGCACCTCGTGATGCACGGCTCGTCGTCGGTGCCGCAGGAGTGGCTCGCGGTGATCAACGAGTTCGGCGGCGAGATGGGCGAGACCTACGGCGTCCCGGTGGAGGAGATCGTCGAGGGGATCAGGCACGGGGTCCGGAAGGTGAACATCGACACCGACCTGCGGATGTCGAGCACCGGGGCGATCCGGCAATTCCTCGCGAAGAACCGCAAGGAGTTCGATCCGCGGAAGTACCTCGCGTCGGCCCGGGCGGCGATGAAGGCGCTCTGCAAGGCGCGATACGAGGCGTTCGGGAGCGCGGGGCAGGCGAGCCGGATCAAGGCCCTGCCGCTCGAGGCGATGGCGGCGCGCTACCGGAAGGGGGAGCTGGACGCGGTCGTGAGGTGAGCGGCGCGCGGGGCGCGCGGGTAGCCACCCGGCCGGCGCGCGCGGCCTCCCGCGTCCCGCGCGCGATCCCGGGGCTGCCGCGCACGGTCGGGGCGCCTGCGCCCTCCCGTGCCGCTCACTGCGCCGGCTTCGGCGCGCCGTGCGGCGGGATGTGATGCTCGATCCCCATCCCGAGCGCGATGGTGGTCGCCGCGAGGGCCGCGCCCGTGTAGAACGGCACGCCGTGCCCGAGATGGTCGAACGCGAACCCGGCCCAGAGTGGCCCGATGACACGCGCCATCCCGCCGAAGGTCTGCTGTACGCCCATGTAGAGCCCGCGCTCGTGGTTCGGGATCACCTGCGACAGCATCCCCGTCACGCAGGGGAAGGTGAACGCCGTGCCGAGCGGGACGAGCAGGATCGCGAGCGCGAGCGACACGTAGTTGGACGTGAACGGGAGGGCGAGCAGGCCGAGTGCGAGCAGCGTCTGCCCGTACCGCGAGAGCCGCGGCTCCCCGTACCGGTCGATCGCCGGGCTCAGCACCAGGGCGCGCGCCAGCAGCGAGAGCACGCCGATGTAAGTGAACACGTGCCCGATCCCCTGCTCGGCGATGCCGTAGCGGTCGAACAGGAAGAGCGCGAGGATGGACGTCATCCCCTGGAAGGCGCCCATGCCGACCGCGTACATCCAGATGAGGCGCGACGCGGGGTCCTCGGGATGCGTCAGCACGCGCTTGAGCGCCACGCTCGACCGGCGCACCGCCGGGTGCTCGCCCGTCCGCTTCCCCACGCGCTCGTTGCTCTCGGTGAGATAGCGGTACGCGAAGCCCATCGTCACGAGCGCGAGCATCGCGGCGACGAGGCCGGGCCAGATGGGGCCGAGGCGCGAGGAGAAGGACCCGATGACGGGGCCGAGCGCGACGCCGGCATTGGTGACGGCGGAGAGCCAGCCGAGGGTCTTGGCGCGGTCCTTCGGTTCGGTGGCGTCGGCGACGTAGGCCTGGATGACGCCGACGGTCCCCCCCCCGGCCCCCTGCACGAGGCGCGAGATGAAGAGCAGCTCGAGCGAGTTGGCGAACGCGAAGATGACGTACGCCACCGCGCTTGCGCCCATGCCGATCATCAGGGCGGGGCGGCGGCCGAAGCGGTCGGAGACCCGGCCCCACATCGGCGCCGAGGAGAGCTGGGCGATGGCGAAGCAGGAGACCATCAGCGCGATCACCGTGCCCTCGCCCCCGGCCCCGACCGCGTCGAGCGCGTGCCAGAGCGGACCCTCGCCGACGAAGCGCTTCGCGTAGAACGGGAGCAGGGGGAGCACCATGAGGAGCCCCACCATGTCCAGGAACGCGGTGACCATCAGGACGACGAGCTTGCCCAGGACTGCTCTCCGGCGGCGGGAGGGAACGGCGAAAGATAACCGGCGAAGCAATCCTGCCGGTCGCGCGGGGTCCGCGCCCGCGGCCCGCTCCGGCGCTCCGCGCGGGTGGTCCCGGATGCGGTCCGGTGCGGTCGGGCCCGGCGCCCCCGTCCGGGGAACCCTCTAGGGGCCCGCGCGGCCGGGGCGTAACTTGGGACCGTGATCGAGACCATCGGCAGGGTCGTCCGCGAGGCGCTCGAGTCCTTCGGAGCGGCGGGCAAGCTCACCGCGGAGGCCGTCCGTTCGGCGCGCGACGTCCGGACCTGGGGGCCGAACCTGACCCAGCAGGCCCGGAAGCTGGGCGTCGATTCGCTGCCCATCGGCATCCTCATCGCGCTGTTCACGGGCGTGGTGCTCGCGCTGCTGGCCAGCTACAGCTTCACCGGCTGGGTGCCGCGCTACCTCGTGGGCACCCTGGTGCAGAAGACGGTGATGATGGAGCTCGCCCCGGTGCTCACGGGGCTCGCGCTCGCCGGGCGCGTGGGCGCGAACATCGCCGCCGAGCTCGGCACGATGCGCGTGACCGAGCAGGTAGACGCGCTCGAGACGCTGAGCTTCGACCCGGTGGCGTACCTCGTGGTGCCGCGGATCCTCGCCGGCGTGGTGATGTTCCCGGTGGTGGTGGGCGTGGCGATGGTGGTGGGGCTCGCGGCCGGGTGGGGCGCGTCGCTCGGGCTGCTCGACCTGAGCTCGCAGGAGTTCCTGAAGGGGGCGCGGCTCTTCTTCGACGCGTTCGACGTGCGCTACGGGCTCGTGAAGTCGGCGAGCTTCGGGTTCGCGGTCTCGGTGCTCGGCTGCGTCAACGGCCTGCGGGCGCGCGGCGGGGCGCAGGGGGTCGGCGCCTCGGCGACGAGCGCGGTGGTGCAGTCGGCGGTGATGATCCTGGTCCTCGACGCCTTCTGGGCGGTCATCTGGCTCCTGGGGAGGGCGAAGTGACGAAGACACGGTCGAACGACTGGCTGGTGGGGGCGGCGATCCTCGCGACGATGGGGCTCGTGATCGCGGCGACGCTCTTCCTGCAGCAGGCGGACCTGGGCGAGCGACGGCAGGAGGTGACGGCGCGGTTCCGCGACGTGGCGAGCCTGCAGGTCGGCAACGCGGTGGTGATCCGCGGCGTGCGCTCGGGCCGCGTGCGCGAGATCGCGCTCGCGCCGAATGACTGGGTGCAGGTGACGATGGACCTCGACGAGGGCGTGGCGCTCCCGACGCATCCGGTGGGGCTGATCCAGTCGTCGTCGCTGCTCGGCGAGTTCCAGCTGCTCATCGCGCCGATGACCGGCGCGCCGCAGATCCGCGAGGTGACGGCGCAGCTGGAGGACTCGGTGGGGGCGCCGCGGGAGGCCTTCCCGGGCGCGGTGCTGCCGGACATCGCGCAGCTCACCACGGTGGCCGGCGGCATCGCCGGCAACGTGGCGAGCGTCGCCGAGCGGGTGCGCACGGCGTTCGACGACTCGGCGGCGCGCGAGCTGCGGGCGAGCATCCGCAACTTCACCCAGCTGAGCCAGGACCTCGCACGCGCGGTGCGCGTGCAGTCGCGCAACCTCGACTCGATCGCGGTGAACGTGCGGTCGTCGATGGCCGACGTCGCGAGGACGGCCGAGGCGATCCGGCTGACGTCGGGGCGCGTGGACTCGGCGACCGCGCAGGGGGAGATCGCGAACATCATCAAGGAGACGGAGCTGGCGACGGCGAACCTCCGCGCCGCCAGCGCGCGCGTGAACGACCTCACGGTGTCGCTGCAGCGGAGCGAGCAGAACCTGCACGGCGCGATCGCGAAGGCGGACTCGGTGCTCGGGAAGGTGAACCGCGGCGAGGGGACGCTCGGCCTGCTGATCAACGACCAGTCGCTCTACCGGAACTCTGACTCGCTGCTGGTGGACCTGCGGACGCTGATCAACGACTTCCGGAAGGACCCGAAGCGCTACTTCGCGCTGCGCGTGTTCTGAGGGCGGGGGAGGGCACCGGCCGGGCGCGCCGCCGGCGCGCGGGGACCGCCAGGTGCGGGGGTGAGCGGCGGGTGCCATGTTCCCCGCGTCGTGCCGCCCCTGCGGCCCGCATCGCCCCAGGCGGATCCCTCCCACCCTTCCCTCCGATGACCGACCGCCGCCAGTTCCTCGCCACGACCGCCACGCTCGGCGCCGCCCTCGCCCTCGGGGCGCGCGCGGGCGCGGCACAGGACGACCACGACGCGCCCACCCGGCAGGAGGGGACATTGCCGCCGGCGATCCGTGCGCTGCGGCCGATGCGCGACGGCGTCGTGCCGATCTCGGTCGCCGAGCGGCAGGGCCGGCTGGAGCAGGCGAAGCGGTTGATGCGCGCGCAGGGCATCGACGCGCTGATGCTCACCGGCGGCACCTCGATGGTCTACTTCACGGGGATCCAATGGGGGCTGAGCGAGCGGCTGCTCGCCGCCTTCATCCCGGTGAATGGCAAGCCGTTCCTCGTGACGCCGAAGTTCGAGGAGGAACGCGCGATGGAGCAGGTGCGCCTCGGTCCGATGACCGGCGGCGCCGACGTCTATGCGTGGGAGGAGGACGACGACCCGTACGCGCGCATCGCCGAGGGCCTGCGCGTGCGCGGCCTGAGCGGCGCGACGATCGCGGTCGAGGAGACGGTCCGCTGGCAGTTCAGCCACGGCACGTCGCGTCTCCCCGCGGTGAAGCTGGTGGACGGCACGCCGGTGACCGCGGGCTGCCGGATGGTGAAGGACGCGCACGAGCTGGCGCTGATGCGCCATGCGAGCGCGGTGACGCTCAAGGCGTACGAGGCGGCCTACCGGTCGCTCACCGAGGGGATGACGCAGGGCGACTTCGCCCGCCTCGTCTCGCTCGCGCACGATCGCCTGGGGTACTCCGGCGGCGCCGGGGTGCAGGTGGGCGCGTACTCGGCGTTGCCGCACGGCTCGGCGACGCCGCAGGTGGTGCGTGAGGGCAGCATCCTGCTGATCGACGGCGGCTGCAAGGTCGAGGGCTACAGCTCCGACATCTCGCGCACGTTCGTGCTGGGCAAGGCGACGCAGCGGATGAAGGATGTCTTCGAGATCGAGCACCGGGCGCAGACGGCGGCGCTGCGGACCGCGCGGCCGGGGCTCCCGTGCGAGGCGGTGGACGCGGCGGCGCGGAAGGTGATCGTGGACGCGGGCTTCGGACCGGGCTACACGTACTTCTCCCACCGCGTGGGCCACGGGATGGGGATGGACGGCCACGAATGGCCGTACCTCGTGAAGGGGAACACGCGGCCGCTGGCGCCGGGGATGGTCTTCTCCGACGAGCCGGGGATCTACATCCCGGGCGAGTTCGGCATCCGGCTCGAGGACGACATGGTGATCACCGAGGGCGGGGCGGAGCTGTTCACGCCGCAGTCGGAGTCGCTCGAGAAGCCGTTCTAGGCCAGCGGCGTCCTGCGGGAGGCGGCGCGGCCCGTGGGTCCGCCGCCTCCCGTCGCGCGGGGGCCGCTAGGCCAGCATGCCGGCGATCGACGCCGAGATGAAGGCGGCGAGGTTGCCGGCGATCATCGCGCGCAAGCCGAGCCTGGCGATGTCCTTGCGCCGCTCGGGGGCCAGCCCCCCGATGCCGCCGATCTGGATCGCGATCGACGAGAGGTTCGCGAAGCCGAGCAGCGCGTACGTGAGGATGATCGCGCTCCGCGGCTCGAGCGCGCGGCCGCTGCCGAGGTCGGTCGCGAACTGCGAGTAGGCGACGAACTCGTTGAGCGTCGCCTTGAGCCCGATCAAGGAGCCGACGTACTCGCTGTCCTGCCACGGCACGCCCATCACCCAGGCGAGCGGGCGGAGGGCCGCGCCGAGGATGGTCTGGAGGGAGAGCCCCTCGATGCCGAACCAGCCGCCGACGCCGCCGAGCAGCGCATTGAGCAGCGCGACGAGCGCGACGAACGCCATCAGCATGGCGGCGACGTTGATCGCGAGCTGCACGCCCTGTGCGGCCCCGTTCGCGGCGGCCTCGATGACGCTGTTGTCGGAGGAGTCGGTGGTGAGCAGGCGGGCGAACCACCCGCCGGTGTTGGGCGGCCGGTCCACCGCGGCGGCGGCGGACTTGATGCCGGCCGCGGTCTCCGGCACCTCGGTCTCGGGGAGGAGGATCTTGGAGATGGCGAGGCCCGCCGGCGCGTTCATGACGCTCGCGGCGAGCAGGTGCGCCGCGATGCCGGGGAACATCCCCGAGAGCATCCCGACGTACGCGGCGAGCACTCCGCCGGCGACGGTCGCGAAGCCGCCGATCATCACCGTGTTCAGCTCGGAGTTCGTCATCTTGCCGACGAAGGGCTTGATGAGCAGCGGGGCCTCGGTCTGGCCGAGGAAGATGTTGCCCGACGCCGAGAGCGTCTCGGCGCCCGAGGTGCCGAGGGTCCGCTGCATCACGACCGCGAGGCCCTTCACGATGAGCTGCATGATGCCGAGGTAGTACATCACCGACATCAGCGCCGAGAAGAAGATGATGGTCGGCAGCACGTTGAACGCGAAGAACGCGCCCGTCTGGGCGACCATGCCGGCGGTCGCCCCGTCGCCGGTGACCGGCACCGCGCTCTGCACGAGGTTGCCGAAGACGAAGCGCGCGCCCTGCTCCTGGAAGCCGAGGAGGGCGGTGATCCAGTCGCCGACGGTCTGGAAGACGAGGCGGCCGTACTCCGTCTTGAGGACGACCACGCCGAAGAGGGCCTGCAGCCCGAACCCGGATGCGACGAGGCGCCAGTTGATGCGCTTGCGATCCCAGCTCATCAGGTACGCGAGGAGGATCATCATCCCGATCCCGATGAACCCGATGAGCCGCTGGCCGAGCGGGATGTCGAGGCCGGCGCGGGCGGCGGCGAGCCGTTCGGCGGCGGACTGGGCCTGCAGGAGGATCGGCAGGCCGGCGGTGGCGAGCATGCGGCGGACTCCGGGGGAGGGAAGGGGGGGAAGGTACCCGTTCCCCGGGGGCCCCCGCCAGCATTGATTCCTACGGCATGCCAGACCGCCTCCGCACCCGCGTCCTCGTCATCGGCTCGGGGATCGCGGGCCTCCAGACCGCGTGGCGCGCGTCCGACCACGGCGACGTGGTCGTGATGACGAAGCGCACCCTGCAGGACTCGGCCACGGCCTACGCGCAGGGCGGGATCGCCGCGGCGCTCGGGGCCGGGGACTCGCCCGACCTCCACAAGAGCGACACGCTCGCCGCCGGCGCCGCGCTCTGCGACGCCTCGGCGGTCGAGGTGCTGGTGGAGGAGGGCCCGGACCGGGTCCGCGAGCTCGCCTCGGCGGGCGCGCAGTTCGACACCGACGAGAGCGGCCGGTTCACGCTCGGTCGCGAGGCGGCGCACTCGCGCAAACGGATCGTGCACGCGAAGGGCGACCAGACGGGCGCCGAGGTGGCGCGGGCGCTGATCGCGCGGGTGACGGAGCGGGCGAACATCTCGGTGCTCGAGCGGGCGCGCGCGCTCGACCTCATGGTGGTGCAGGGGCGCTGCGCCGGCGTGCGCGCCAACGTCGCGGGGCGCGCGGTGGAGATCGTGGCGGACGCGACGGTGCTCGCGACGGGCGGCTGCGGCCAGCTCTACCGGTACACCACGAACCCGATGGTCGCGACGGGCGACGGCTACGCGATCGCGCACCGCGCGGGGGCGCGGCTGGCCGATATGGAGTTCGTGCAGTTCCACCCGACCGCGCTCGAGACGAGCGAGAACCCGCTGGCGCTGATCTCCGAGGCGGTGCGCGGCGAGGGGGCGGTGCTGCTGAACGACCGCGGCACACGCTTCATGCCCAAGCGCCACAGGCTCGCGGAGCTCGCGCCGCGCGACATCGTCGCGCGCGAGATCTTCCGCGAACAGCAGACGGGGAGCCGGGTCTGGCTTGACGCGCGGAAGATGGGTCGCGCCTTCGGGCGCCGGTTCCCGGGGATCCTGCAGCTGTGCCTCGCGCGCGGCATCGATCCCCGGCGCGAGCTGATCCCGGTGACGCCCGCCGCGCACTACATGATGGGTGGCATCGTGACCGACCTCGCGGGCCGCTCGACGCTCGAGCGGCTCTATGCGTGCGGCGAGGTGAGCCGCACCGGCGTGCACGGCGCGAACCGCCTCGCAAGCAACTCGCTGCTCGAGGGGCTCGTCTTCGCCGAACGGGTGGCGCGCGACGCGGTGAACCAGCCGAAGCTGCCGCGCGTGCCGGCGCGCACCGACTGGGACGTCGCGCGCCTGCGCGACTCGGGTGCCGGCCAGGTCGCGGCGGACGAGGTGCGGCGCGTGATGTGGGACCACGTGGGGATCGCGCGCGACGCGACGGGGCTCACGGCGGCCCGGAAGGCGCTCGAGGCGATCCGCGGGCGGCTCACGCCGGACCTCACCGAGGAGCGCAACATGGTGGACACGGCGAGCCTGATCGTCGCGTCGGCGCTCAAGCGGCGCGAGTCGCGCGGCGGCCACTTCCGCCGCGACTTCCCCAAGCCGCGCAACGCGTGGCGGGGGAAGCACATCGAGTGGTGAGTCGCGGACGCCGGCCCGGGTGCACCCCGTGGTGCACGCCCGGGTGCGTCCGCCGCGGTCAGCGCGGGCTGGTGCTGGTGAGCGCTGCGGTGAGCACGAACACCACGGCCGCGAGCTGCAGCTCGCGTGCGAAGCTCTGTCGCAGGGCCGCGCGGTCGCCGGCCAGCACGCGCGCCTCGCCGCCACGCCAGTGCCGGTAGCCTAGGCGCGCGACGCCGGCGAGCACGACGAGCTTGGCGACGAGGAGCCGGCCCCAGCCGGTGGTCACGAGCTCGACCGGGGTGTCCACGAGCGTCCAGACGTGCCAGAGCCCGCTCGCGACGACGAGCGTGACGCCGCCGAGCGCGATGCCGTGGAAGTTCTCGAGCAGCCGGACGAGGGTCGCCTCGCTGGCCTTCCGCGCGATCCGCCAGAGGTGGAAGAGCCCGCCGATCCAGGCGCCCGCGCCGAGCACGTGCAGCACCGTCGCGACCTGCGCCGGCAGCCGCGGGTCCGTGGCCGCGGCGTGTCCGCGCAGCGCGACGACGATCGCCGAGACCGTCACGGTGACCGCGGCGAAGGTCCACCCGCGCTGCGGACCGAGGCGGGCGACGGAGAAGGCGAAGGCCATCGCCGCGGCCCACACGCCCTGGAGCGCGATCGCGCGGCCGGCGTCGGTGGTGGTCAGCACCTGCCGCAGGAGCGGCAGCAGCGGGTCGCCGGGGAAGGCGAGGCCGAGCGCCTGGGCGAGCGCGGCGGACGGGACCGCGAGCAGCACGCCGATCGCGCCGGCGAAGCCGTACTTCGCAAGGTCCCGCTCCGCCGGGCCGCGCTCGGTGACCGTGAGGCCGCTCCGATTCACCAGCGCGAAGCGCAGCACGACGGCGCCGACGGCGAGTGCGAGCCCGGCGAAGTGCAGGAGGTTGGCGAGCGGGCGGAGCCAGTCGGACATGCGCGCGTGGGGGGAGGGGGAACGGCGCGGGCGCGGGACCGCGTGGCCAATCTACGCGGTCCCGCGCCCGGCTCCAGCCGCGTCCATCGGCTGGGCACCCGCACGCCCGACCTCGTCCCGCGCGGCGCGTCGGTGCGCCGTGCGGGGGGCCGGGTCAGGGCCGCACGGTGAAGTTGAAGCTCCCCTGCACGGGGTGCCCGTCGCCTGAGGCGGCGGCCCAGTTCACCGTGTACTGGCCGGCGGCCATCGTGCCGGTGATGCCAGCGACCACGGGCGCGTTCTCGGCGGCATCGTCGCGCGTGAGCGCGGCGAGCTCGACCGCCCTGCCGGTCGCGTCGGTGAGCCGCACGCGGCTCGCCTTCAGGTCGATCCGCTCGCTGAACCAGAGCTCGAGTGCCTTGGGCGCCGCAGCGATCGTGGTGTCCTTGGCGGGCGCGCTCTTCACGAGACGCGTGTGGAAGCGCGCCGCGGGTGCCGACGCGGCGGTGGCGGCCGCGACCGCGACGAGGAGCGCGGTCAGGGCGAGGCGGGGGGAACGCAGGAAGCGGGACATGCGGGATCCTCTGGGAATGGGGCGCGGGGGCGCCCGGTGGAAGGTACCGTGGGTCATTCGGGGCGGCGCGGCCGCCCGCGCGCGGCGAGCGTGTCGAGCCAGGGGTTCGCGTGCCGTGCGTCGGTGATGAAGCTCGAGTCGGTGAGCGCGTGCAGGAACGCGATGAGGTCCGCGCGCTGCGCCGCCGTGAGCTCGAACCCGTTGATGAACTCGCTCTTGTTCGGATTGTCGGCCCCGACGCCGCGGTGGGGGCCGTCGGCGATCGTGCGACCCGCCGCGGCGTAGTGGTCGATCACGCCTTCGAGCGTCGGGATGCTGCCGTCGTGCATGTACGGCGCCGTGAGCGCGATGTTCCGCAGCGTCGGCGCCTTCATCCTCCCCTCGTCCTCGGCGCGGCCGGTGAACGCCATCAGCCCGGGGTTGTCCGCCGGGAAGTGGCCGCGGCCGATGTTGTAGAGCCCGGTGTTGTGGAACTCCACCTCGGGGAATCCCTTCGTCACGTCATCGGTGGTGCCAGTGAAGTTGTAGCCTCCGTGGCAGTGGAAGCACTCGAGCTGCTCGGAGAAGAAGAGCTGTTCGCCGCGTTGCGCCGCTGCCGACATCGCGGCGTGGTCACCGTGCTCCGCGCGGTCGTACGGGGCACGGCCGGAGATGAGCGTCCGCTCGAAGCTCGCGATCGCGCGCGTGATGTTCACGAGCGTGACCGGATCCGCCTCGCCGGGGAACGCGGCTGCGAAGAGCGGGCCGTACCGCCGCTCGGCACGGATCCGCCGGAAGAGCTCCTGCTCCTTGCCCGCGAGGCCGAGCTCCACGGGTTCCTCGCCGAACATCGGCACGAGCGCCTGCGCCTCGAGCGTGCGCATGTTCGGATTGGCCCAGGTGAGGGCCGAGGCGTATGCGACGTTGGCGAGGGACATCGGGCCGCGCGGATGCACCTCGCCGGTGGAGCCGACGCCGCGCGGCTGCGGGTCCGCGAACGCGCGCGCCTGCTGGTGGCAGGTCGCGCACGATTGCGTGCCGTTGCCGGAGAGGCGTGTGTCGTAGAACAGGTGGCGGCCGAGCGCGACCTTCGCCACGGTCATCGGATTCTCGGCGGGGACGCGCGGCCGCGGGAATCCGGGCGGCAGGTCCCACTGCCACTCCTCGTGCGGGGCCGCGGCGCCGAGCGCGGCGAACGCCAGCGCGAGCACGGCGATGCCGCCCGCCGCGGGGAGCCAGCGGCCCACCGCCGATCCCACCCGGCGGCGCGCCCGGTACGCGCGGCCCCCGGGTGCGCCGACGCCGTCACTCACGGTCGGCCGCTGCGCGCGCGGCGCCGGGCTGCGCGCGGAGCCAGGACTGCGGGCCGGCCGGGGCATCGCCGAACGCGAGGCCGAGCACCTTGAACACGGGGCCGCAATCCGCGTCGGAGGGGCCCGACATGCACCCGGCGGCGGTGCGCGGCTGGTTGTTCTCGAGGTCGCTGCCGGCGTAGAGCGCCGCCACATCGGCGACGATGAGGTCGGCGTCCGGATCGAACCGGTCGAACGCGACGGTCACGCGATTCGCGTGGCCGCAGCGCGTCGGCGGCTCGGTCGCCTTCTCGTTGGGCATGCAGTCGGTGCTGCCGAGGTGGAGCACCCAGTTCTTCCCGCTCTCGGTCTTGGCGTCGAGGCGCACGAACTTGTGGCCGGAGTTCCACGCCCAGAACATGCGGGTGATCGAGAGCGGCGCCGGCTGCGCGGCGAGGTCGCCGTGGTTCCGCTCGAACGGCACGCCGATCTCGAAGCGGACGCCCACATAGCGCCCGGCCGGCGCGTCGCCGGTGATCGTGGTGCGCAGCGCGGGTGTGCCGTTCACGCAGGGGCCGGTGCCGTCCTCGAAGTCGAGCATCGCGAGCCCTTGGGACTGCCAGGTCCCGTCCTGCTCGAGCGCCATCGGCACGGCCGTGCCGTCCGCGGTGAGCAGCTCGACCTGCGAGATGAACATCCGGAATTCGGACGGCGTGATGGTCGACTTCGCGGTGCCGATGCCCGCGTAGGAGCGGCCACAGGCGAAGGGCTGGTCGCCGACGACGGCGGCGAAGTGGAGGGTGATGGGGCGGCGCGCGTCGGCGGCGCGCGGGGCGCGCGTGAAGGCGACGAGCGGCACGACGGCGAGCGCGCCGGCGGCGAGCCGGCGTACGAGCGTACGGGGGTGCATCGGGGGATCCTCGGAACGGAGTGGACGCGGCACGCACGGCGGCGCGCGGGGCGCGCGGCGTGGGGCACGCAGGGAGTCGGGGGCGCGCCACGCGGCGCGCGGGTCAGCCGACCTGCGTGGGCGGTCCGTTCGCGAAGGGGAGGCGGTGCGCGAGGCCCGGGCGCGGGGCGCTCGCCGCGGCGGCGCGCGGGGCGGCCGGCGGCCGGCCGACCGTCGCCGCGATCCGCAGCGCGCCCGTGGGCAGCACGGCGACGGCGGGCGCGGCGCAGCAGCAGTCCACGCAGCGGCATGACGCGGGCCGCTGCTCCTCGTCGGGCACCGGGATCGTCGCGGCCGTGCTCGCGGATCCCGGTGGGTCCACCGGTAGTCCGGCCGCCGCGAGCATCGCGGCGTGGTCGTGGTGCGGCGCCGGGGCGTCCACGCCCGCGGGCGCAATCACGGGCGCCGGCACGGCTCCCGCGGCCATCGCGTGCGTGCCATGGCCGGCCGTCCCGTGCGTGGGGCACGGCGGCATCAGCATCGGGGCGCTCAGGGAGGCGGTGCTCCAGAGGGCCCCGAGGAGTCCGAACGCGGTCCGGAGGCGGCGCAGCATGGTCCCCAAGCATACCCCCGGCCGCCGCGGTCGGCCACCGACGGGGGCCCGCGCCCGCGGTGGGCGCTAGATTCCGCGCATGGCCCCCACCCCTGCGACCGATCGCGAGGTCGCCGAGCTGCAGCGCCGCATCCGTGAGCTGGCCCGCGCGCGCCGCGCCGTGATCCTCGCGCACAACTACGAGCGTCCCGAGGTCCAGGACGTCGCCGACTACGTCGGCGACTCGCTCGGCCTCTCGCGCGAGGCCGCGCGGACCGATGCCGACGTCATCGTCTTCTGCGGCGTCCACTTCATGGCGGAGACGGCGGCGATCCTGTCGCCGTCGAAGACGGTGCTGCTGCCCGACCTCGCCGCCGGCTGCTCGCTCGCGTCCACGATCGACGCGGCGCAGCTCCGCGCGTGGAAGGCGGAGCACCCGGGTGCGGTCGTGGTCGCGTACGTGAACACGACCGCCGAGGTGAAGGCGGAGAGCGACTACTGCTGCACGTCGGGGAACGCGGTGGAGGTGGTGCACGCGATCCCGGCCGACCGGGAGATCCTCTTCCTCCCCGACATGTTCCTCGGCGCGCACGTGCGCCGCGTCACCGGCCGCGAGAACATCCACGTGTGGATGGGCGAGTGCCACGTGCACGCGGGGATCGACCCCGAGAACATCCGGCTGCAGCGGCGGCTGCATCCCGAGGCGGAGTTCCTGATCCACCCCGAGTGCGGGTGCGCGACGAGCGTCGTCGAGGCGGTGAGCGCCGGCGACGTGGACCCGTCGGGTGTGCACATCCTCTCCACGGAGGGGATGATCAAGCGGCCGGGCGTGAGCGACGCGCCGGCGTTCATCGTCGCGACCGAGATCGGCATCCTGCACCGGCTGCAGCGCGCCTACCCGTCGAAGCGGTTCCACGCGGCCAACGAGCGCGCCTCGTGCGCCTACATGAAGGTGACGACGCTGCCCAAGGTGCTCGGCGCGCTCGAGGAGCTGAAGCACCGCATCACGGTGCCGGCGGACGTGGCGGCGCGCGCGCGCCGGTCGATCGAGCGGATGGTGGCGATCGGCGGGGCGGGCGCGCCGGCGCCGGCCTCGCCGGGCGTGGACCCGGGCGAGTGAGCGCGCCGGGCGCGCCGGTCCCGCCGCGGCGGATCACGCCGCTCGCGACACCGACCTATGCGCCGGTCGGGTCGGGCTTCCCGCTCGCCGAGCCGGCGCTCGTCGCGCTGGTGCGGGCCGCGCTCGAGGAGGACCGCGCGTTCGACGATGTCACGACCATCTCGACCGTCGTCTCGACGCGCCACGCGCGCGCGGCGCTCGTGGCCCGGACGCCGGGCACGCTGGCGGGGATCCCGCTCGCGCTCGCGGCGTTCCGGCTGCTCGACACGCATGTCGAGATCCGCGTGGACGCCGAGGACGGGACGCGCGTGGCGCGCGGGGACACGGTGCTGCACCTGAGCGGGCCGGCGCGCGGGCTGCTGAGCGCGGAGCGGGTCGCGCTGAACTTCGTGCAGCGGCTCTCCGGCGTCGCCACGCTCACCGCCCGCTACGTCGCGGCGGTGCAGGGGGCGCGCACGGTGATCGTGGACACGCGGAAGACCACGCCCGGCTGGCGCGACCTCGAGAAGTACGCCGTGCGGTGCGGCGGCGGGCGCAACCACCGGCGGGACCTCTCCGACGCGGTGCTGATCAAGGACAACCACATCGCGGCCTGCGACGGGGACGTCGCGGTCGCGGTGGCGCGGGCCCGCTCGCACGTGCCGGCGGGGCTCCTGATCCAGGTGGAGTGCGACACCGTCGCGCAGGTCCGGGCCGCCGTCGCGGCCGGCGCCGACGCGCTGCTGCTCGACAACATGGGCCCCGCCCTGCTGCGCGAGTGCGTGCAGGTGGCGAAGGGCCACTGCTGGACCGAGGCCTCCGGCGGCGTGACGCTCGAGACGGTGCGCGCGATCGCCGAGGCGGGCGTGGACCGCATCTCGATCGGCGCGCTCACCCACTCGGCGCCGGCCCTCGACCTCGCGCTCGACTTCGAGTGACCGACCTGCTCGCCGCCCGCGGCCAGATGGCGATGTCCCTGGCCTTCCACATCATCTTCGCCGTCCTCGGGATCGGGATGCCGGCGCTGATGGTGCTCGCGGAGCGTCAGTGGATCCGCACCCGCGACCCGGTGTGGCTCGACCTCGCGAAGCGGTGGAGCAAGGGCACGGCGATCCTCTTCGCCGTCGGCGCGGTGAGCGGCACCGTGCTCTCGTTCGAGCTCGGCCTGCTCTGGCCGCGCTTCATGGAGTACGCCGGCGCGATCATCGGGATGCCGTTCTCGCTCGAGGGGTTCGCCTTCTTCACCGAGGCGATCTTCCTCGGCGTGTACCTCTATGGCTGGACCCGCCTGTCGGCGCGCGCCCACTGGTGGGCCGGCGTCGCGGTCGCGGTGAGCGGCACCATCTCGGGGATCTTCGTGGTCTTCGCCAATGCGTGGATGAACGCGCCGACGGGGTTCCGGGTCGTGGACGGCGCCGCGGTGGAGATCGACCCGATCGCGGCGATGCTGAACCCCGCCGCGTTCTCGCAGTCGCTCCACATGACGCTCGCGGCCTTCGCCACCACCGGCTTCGCCGTGGCGGGGATCCATGCCTGGATGCTGCGGAAGGAGGCGACGTCCGCGTTCCACCGCGCCGCGCTGCGCGTGGCGCTGGCGATCGCCGTGCCGGCCGCGCTGCTGCAGCTCGTGAGCGGCGACCTCTCGGCGAAGTTCGTCGCCCGCACGCAGCCGGTGAAGCTCGCGGCGATGGAGGGGCACTTCGAGACGGCGGCGCGGGCGCCGCTGCGCCTCGGTGGCCTCCCCGACGAGGCGACGCGCACCACCCGCTGGTCGGTGGACATCCCGGGCGGACTCTCGTTCCTCGCCTTCGGGGACCCCGACGCCGAGGTGAAGGGGCTCGAGAACTTCCCGGAGAGCGACTGGCCGCCGGTCGCGGTCACGCACCTCGCGTTCCAGGTGATGGTCGGCCTCGGCACGCTGATGGCGCTCGCGGCCGCGTGGGTCGCGGTCTGCTGGGTCCGGAAGCGCGAGGTCGCCGAGACGCGGCCGCTCCTCGGGCTGCTGGCGCTGCTGACGCCGGCGGGATTCGTGGCCGTCGAGGCGGGATGGGTCGTCACCGAGGTCGGGCGGCAGCCGTGGATCATCCAGGGCGTGATGCGCACCGCGGACGCCGTGACGCCGATGCCCGGGCTCGTGGTGCCGTTCGCCGCCTTCACGCTCCTCTACCTGTTCCTCGGCGTGATCGTCGCGTGGCTGCTGTGGGCGCAGATCGTGAAGACGCGCCCCGACCCGGCGCATCCCATCCGGCGGGACGTCTGAGATGCCCACGCTGCCGACCGTGACCCTCGCCGATGCGGTCGCCGCCATCGTGATGCTGGCGCTGAACGCGTACGTGATCCTCGGCGGCGCGGACTTCGGCGCGGGGGTGTGGGACCTCCTCGCGGTGGGGCGGCGCGCCGAGCGGCAGCGCGCGGTGATCGCCGAGGGGATCGGGCCGATCTGGGAGGCGAACCACGTCTGGCTGATCCTGGTGGTGGTGCTGCTGTTCGTCTGCTTCCCGCCGGTGTACGCGCGGCTCTCGGTGGAACTGCACGTGCCGCTGGTGCTCATGCTGATCGGCATCGTGCTGCGCGGCTCGGCGTTCACGTTCCGTGCCTACGACTCCACCGGCTCGGCCGTGCAGCGGCACTGGGGGCGCCTCTTCTCGATCGCGAGCACGGTGACGCCGTTCGTGCTCGGGACCTGCGTCGGCGCGATCGCGTCGGGCGCGCTCGCGGTGCCGGCAGGCGCGGACTTCACGGCGCGCTTCCTCGCACCCTGGACCTCGCCGTTCGCACTGGCGACCGGGGCGTTCACGCTGGTGGTGTTCGCGTTCCTCGCCGCGGTCTACCTCACGGTCGAGGCGCGCGACGAGGACCTGCGCGAGGACTTCCGGCAGATGGCGATCCTCGCGGCGATCGGCGTCTTCGCGTGCGCCGGCCTCGTCGCGTGGCTCGGGTCGCGCCTGGACGGCGCGGTCACGGGTGCGCTCTTCACCGGCCCGCTGGCGCTCCCGCTCCATGCCGTCACGGGACTGGCGGCGCTCACCGCGTTCGCCGGCCTCGTCCGTGGGCGCTTCCGCCTCGCCCGCGCCGCGGCGGTCGTGCAGGTCAGTGCGATCGTGTGGGGCTGGGGTTACGCGCAGTACCCGGCGCTCATCCCCGGTGTGCACACGGTGCAGTCGGCCGCCGCGCCCGCGATCACGCTCAAGCTCGTGCTGATCGGGCTCGCCGGCGGGGCCGTCGTGCTCGTGCCGTCGCTCTGGTACCTGTACCGGGTGTTCAAGAGCGAGGCGGCGAGCGCCTTCGTGCGCGTGGACACCGCCGAGTACCGGGCGCCGAAGTGAGCGGCGGGCCGTCCGGACCCGAGGGGCGGGGCGCGATGCCCTCCGCACCGAGTGCGCGGAGCGCGACGGACGGCCGCCCGGCGGACGGCCCGGCCATCGGCGAGACCTGCGACTACTGCGGCGCCACGGCCCTGCAGTGGCGCAAGTGCAAGCTGATCTGCGAGAACTGCCGGCAGATCAACAAGTCCTGCGCCGACCTCTGACGGTTCAGGACCGCCGGAGCCGCGCGCGCAGTGCCGCGGGGTCGTCGACCGGGAGCGCGCACGCGTAGCGCTCACAGACGAACGCGAGCGCCTCGCCGGGTGGCGCCTCGCGCCCGGCGAGCAGTGGCAGGCCGGCCACCGCCTCGCCGGTCCCGCCCGCGACGACGAGCGACGGCACGTACACCGACGCGGCCGCCCGCGCGAGCGCGGCGAACCGCGGCGACCCCGGCGGGCCCGCGATCGCGACCTCGGTGGCGCCGTGGACCGCGAGGTCGGCCACCCCGAGGAGATGCCCGAACGCGAGGGGGGAGCGCCGCATCGGTTCCGTCAGGGAGGCGAGCACGTACTCGGCGCGCCGGCGCATCGCGTCGTCGCCGAGGTACTCGGCCATCACGAGCTGCAGCTCCACCGCGAGCGCCGTCCCCGACGGGATGGCGTTGTCGGTCACGTCGCGCGGCCGGGTGACGAGCGCTTCCGCGTCCGACGCGGTGTCGTGGAAGGCCCCGGCCTCGTCGTCCCAGAACCAGCGCACGGTGGCCTCGGCCAGCGTCCGCGCGAGGTCGAGCCAGGCGCGGTCGAACGTGAGCTGGTGCAGCCCGACGAACCCGAGCGCGAGGGCGGCGTGGTCCTCGAGGAAGCCGGGGATCCTCGCCGCGTGCCCCGGGCTCCACGTGCGCCACGCGCGCCCGTCGCGGATGAGCGTGTCGCGGAGGAAGGCGCCCGCGCGGAGCGCCGCGGCGCGGAGGGCGTCGTCCTCGAACGCGCGCGCGCCCTCGGCCACGGCGCGCAGCATCAGCCCGTTCCATCCGGCGAGCACCTTCTCGTCGCGGCCCGGGCGCACGCGCGGGGCGCGTGCGGCGAGCAGGGTGGCGCGGCACCGTGCGATCGCCAGCTCCGCCTCCGCCTCGCCGATGCCCAGTGCGCGCGCGGCCTCGCCGAGCGGCACCGCGATGTGCAGGATGTTCGCGCCTTCGAAGTTGCCGGCGGCGCTGACGCCCCAGTGCCGCTCGGCGAGCGCGGCGTCGGCGCCGAGGAGCCGACGGATGTCGGCCTGCGACCAGACGTAGAAGCGGCCCTCGTGGCCCTCGCTGTCGGCGTCGAGCGATGCGTACCAGCCGCCGAGCGGATCGGTCATCTCGCGGCGCAGCCAGGCGAAGACCTCCTCGGCGATGCGGCGCATCGCCGGGTCGCCGGTGGCCTGGAAGAGGTGCACCGCGAGGCGCGCGAGGAGCGCGTTGTCATAGAGCATCTTCTCGAAGTGCGGCACGAGCCAGACCGCGTCCACGGTGTAGCGGTGGAAGCCGCCGCCCAGCTGGTCGTGCAGGCCGCCGGCGGCCATCCGCTCCATCGCGTGGCGGACGAGGCGCAGGTACTCCTCCTCGCCGGTGCGGGCCCAGTGGCGCAGCATGGCGTCGAGCACCATCGCCTGCGGGAACTTGGGCGCGGCGCCGAAGCCGCCGTGCCGCTGGTCATACCAGTGGCGCGTGGCCCGGACCGTCTCGGCGAGGGTCGCCGCCGTGAGCGGATGCCCGGCGGACGTGGGACCGGCCTGCGCCTCGTACATCCCGCGCAGCGAGGCGGCACCCTTGAGCACGTCGTCGCGCCGGTGCCTCCAGCTCTCCGACACGGAGACCAGCACACGCCGGAAGGAGGGCATCCCCATCCGGTCCTCGGGCGGGTAGTAGGTGCCGCCGTAGAACGGGACGCCGTCGGGGGCGAGGAACATCGTCATCGGCCAGCCGCCGTGGCCGGTGATCGCCTGCACCGCCTGCATGTAGATGGAGTCCACGTCGGGCCGCTCCTCGCGGTCCACCTTCACGTTCACGAAGAGGTCGTTCATGATGCGCGCGGTCGTCTCGTCCTCGAACGACTCGTGCGCCATCACGTGGCACCAGTGGCAGGCCGCGTAGCCGATGCTGAGCAGCACCGGCCGGTCGGTGTCGCGCGCGAGCGCGAAGGCCTCGGGTCCCCACGGATGCCAGTCCACGGGGTTCCCGGCGTGCTGGCGGAGGTAGGGGCTCGACTCCCCGGCGAGGCGGTTGGGCATGGTATCTTCATTGTAGTCGCCGGTCACGCCGTCGCCCAACCACGCGCCCTCCGCAGTGCCCCACGGCTCCCCTCCCGTCCCTGCCGACCCGCGCGCCTTCCGCCAGGCGCTGCTCGTGCTCGCCGGCGCGACCGCGCTCCGGCTCGTGCTCGCGGCAGCCGTGCCGCTCTTCCCGGACGAGGCCTACTACTGGGACTGGTCGCGGCACCTCGCCGGCGGCTACTTCGACCATCCGCCGGTCATCGCGTGGTGCATCGCCGCCGGGACCGCGCTCCTCGGCGATTCGGCGCTCGGGGTGCGCCTGGTGCCGATCCTCGTCGGAAGCTCCGGCACCGTCGCGCTGACCCTCGCCGCGCGCCGGCTCGCCGGCGACCGGGCGGCCCGGTACATCGCGCTGCTGTTCGCGGTGCTGCCGCTCTCGGCCGCGGGGCTCGTGCTCGCGACGCCCGACGCGCCGCTGCTCGGCGCGCTCGCGTGGACGCTGTTCGCGCTGACGGGCGCGCTCGCGGCGCCGGTCGGGGCCGCCACGCGCTGGTGGCTCGGCGCGGGACTCGCCATCGGGCTCGCGATGGCGTCCAAGTTCACCGGTGTCTTCTTCCCGCTCGCGCTGCTGGTCGCGTTCGCCTGGCACGCGCCCCTGCGGGCGCGCTTCCGCGAGCCCGGCCCGTACCTCGCGGTGGCGGTGGCGTCGGCGGTGATGGCGCCGGTGCTGCTCTGGAACGCGCAGCACGACTGGATCGCCTTCCGTTTCCAGCTCGGCCACGGGCTCGGCACGAACGCGAAGGAGACGTTCCTCCAGCGCGAGCTCAACCTGGTCGCGTCGCAGTTCGGGCTCGTGACGCCGATCCTGTTCGTGCTGGTGCTGGGCGCGATCGCGCGCGGGCTCCGCGCGGCGGAGGACCGTGCGGCGCCGACGCGCGCAGCGTTCGCGACCATCGCCGCGTTCTGTGCCGCCTTCTTCGTCTATTCGGCGACGCGGCGGAACGTCGAGGCCAACTGGCCCGCCATCGCGTGGCTGCCGGCGCTCGTGCTGCTGGGTGCGCGCACGACGGGCGCGCGCAGCGCGTGGGAGCGCCGCGGCGCGTGGCTCGCCGGCACGCTGAGCGCCGTGCTGCTGCTCCACGTCGCGTTCCGCGTCCTCCCGCTGCCGGCGCGCCGGGACCAGGCCTCGCAGGCGCACGGCTGGGACCGCCTCGCGGCGCGCGTGGACTCGGCGCGCCACTCCATCACGCTCGGCGACGGCGGCCCGGTGCTCGTCGCGGCCAACCGGTACCAGGATGCCGCGCTGCTGGCGTACCACCTCCCGGGCCGGCCGCTCGTGCCGGCGCTCAACCTCGGCGGCCGCCGCAATCAATACGACCTCTGGCCGCGCTACGAGGACGTGGCGCACACCGGCGACCCGCTGCTGCTCGTGCTTGAGATCCCGCGCGACAGCACGGCGCTCCCCGGCCCTGTCCGGCGCCTGCTCCTGCACTTCGGCTCGATCACGCCCGGCGAGGTGATCCCGCTCGAGCGCGATGGCGAGGTCGTCGGGCGCCGACAGCTCTGGATCCTCGAGGGCTGGGACGGCGCCTGGCCGACGGACAGCACCGACCCGCGCGCGCCCCGCCGCTGATCCCACTCCCTCCCCATCCCCCGTGTCCCTCGACCCGTCCCTCGCCTCCTGGCTCGCCACCCACGACGCCCGCCTGCTCGACGACCTCGGGGCGTTCCTCCGCATCCCGAGCGTGAGTGCGCGCTCGGAGCACAAGGCCGACGTCGCGCGGGCGGCCGAGTGGCTGCACGCGCGCCTCGCGCGGATCGGGTTCGCGGTCGAGACGATCCCGACCCCCGGGCACCCGGTGGTGCTCGCCGAGTGGCGCCACGCCGCGCCCGGCGCCCCGACGGTGCTCGTCTACGGCCACTACGATGTGCAGCCGCCGGAGCCGCTCGAGCTGTGGACCTCGCCGGCCTTCGAGCCGACGGTGCGCGACGGCCGGCTGTACGCGCGCGGCAGCGTGGACGACAAGGGGCAGGTGTGGGCCCACGTCGCCGCGGTCGAGGCGCACCTCGCGGTGCGCGGCGCGCTCCCGGTGAACCTGCTCTTCCTCGTCGAGGGGGAGGAGGAGGTCGGGTCGGTGCACCTCGCGCCGTTCATCGAGCGGCATCGCGAGCGCCTCCGCTGCGACGCGGTGGTGATCAGCGACAGCGCGATGTTCGCGCCGGGGATCCCGAGCATCCTGTCGTCGCTGCGCGGGCTCGCGTACTTCGAACTCAACGCGACCGGCCCCAACGGGGACCTGCACAGCGGGATGTACGGCGGCGCGGTGGTGAATCCCGCGACCGCGCTCGCGCGGGTGATCGCCAGCCTCCACGATCCCGACGGCCGCGTGGCCATCGCCGGCTTCCATGATGCGGTGCGCCCGTTCCCGGATGCCGTGCTGGCGCAGATGCGCACGCTCCCGTTCGACGAGGCGGGCTTCAAGCGCGAGCTCGGCGTGGACGCGCTGTTCGGCGAGGCGCGGTACACGACGCTCGAGAAGCTGTGGACGCGCCCGACCTGCGAGGTGAACGGCCTGCTGTCCGGCTACACGGGCGAGGGCGCCAAGACGGTGCTCCCCGGCAAGGCGATGGCGAAGGTGAGCTGCCGCCTCGTGCCCGACCAGGATCCCGAGACCATCCACCGGCTGCTCGAGCGCCACGTCGCCGCGCACACGCCGGCCGGCGTGACGATCACGGTGACGGCGCTGCACGGCGGGCGTCCGTGGCGCGCGGACCTCTCGGGTCCGCTGTACGAGGCGTGCGCGCGGGCGCTCGCGTCGGCGTTCGGCCGCGCCCCGGTGATCCAGGGCGAGGGCGGCTCGATCCCGGTGGTCGGCGACTTCGAGCGGCTGCTCGGCGTGCCGGTGCTGCTGGTCGGCTTCGGGCTGCCGGGCGAGAACGCGCACGCGCCTGACGAGTGGATCGACCTCGGCAACCTGCGCAACGGCGCGCGCGCGATGGCCGCGTTGTGGGACGAGCTCGCGCGGACGGGCCTCTGAGCCGCGGCCGCCGGTGAGCCTCTACGACGTCCTCGCCGCGCTCGCGCGCGCGACGCCCAACGTGCGCGGCAAGGGTTCCCTCGCGCGGGCCCTGCATCGCCGGCTCGGGCCGGCGGCGATCGCGCGCGACCCGATGCGCGAGGTCACCATGCGCGACGGCAGCCGCGCGCGCTGGGACCTGCGGGACGAGGCCGAGGCGCTCGCCTGCTGGCTCGGCGAGGCCGACGACGCCGTGCGCGATGCGCTCCTGCGGATGGTCCCGTCCGATGCGGTGATCGCCGACGTCGGGGCGAACGTCGGATGGTGGACGGTCCCGCTTGCGCGGCGCGTGGGGCCGCGCGGGGGCCGCGTGCTCGCGTTCGAGCCGGTGCCCGCCAACCGTGCGCGGCTGGAGTGGGCGATCGCCGCCAACGCCGTCGGCGCGCACGTGACCGTCGCCCCGGTCGCGCTCGGCGCCGAGCCGGGCACGCTGGGCATGTGGCTCAAGAGTGCGGAGACCGGTGCGGGCAGCGGCACCGCGGCGCTCGTGACCGGCGACGGGCCGGCGCACCTCACCGTGCCGGTGCTGCGGCTGGACGACTGGGCCGAGCAGCAGGGCGTCACGCGGTGCGACCTGATGAAGCTCGACATCGAGGGCGCCGAGCTGCTGATGCTGCGCGGCGCCGAGCGGTTCATCGCGCGGACGCGGCCCCTCATCTTCGGCGAGTTCGAGGCGTACTGGCTCACGACGTTCGGCGCGACGTTCCTCGACGTGGCCGCGTGGGCGGGCCGGAACGGCTACACGATGCGCCGCTGGGACGCGCGCGCGGCGGCGTTCGTGCCGCTCGGCGAGGTCCGCGAGGGACTCCAGGACGTGCTCCTGGCGCCGGCGGCCGGCTGACGGAGGGGCGGCGGCACGAGGCGGGAGCAGGGGGTGTCCCCGGCTCCCGCCTCGATGCTCGCGATCCCGCGCCGTCCGGCGCCGCTCAGAGTCCGGCGAGCAGCGCGTCGTTGGAGGTGGTGCCGGCGATGCGCTTGATGAGCCACTCCATCGCCGCCTGGGGCGGCATCTGCTGGAGGCCGCGGCGCAGCGTGTAGATCGCGTCGATCTGCTCCGCCTTGTAGAGCTTCTCCTCGCGCCGGGTGCCGCTGGACGCGATATCGAAGGCGGGGAAGATGCGCTTCTCGGCGAGCGAGCGGTCGAGCTTGATCTCGCAGTTGCCGGTGCCCTTGAACTCCTCGAAGATCACGTCGTCCATGCGCGAGCCGGTCTCGACGAGCGCGGTGGCGATGATCGTCAGGGAGCCGCCGCCGTGCTGCGGCAGGATGTTGCGGGCGGAGCCGAAGAAGGCCTTGGGCCGCGCCATCGCGGAGGTGTCGAGGCCGCCGGACAGGGTGCGGCCGGTGCCGCGCTCGGCGGTGTTGAACGCGCGCGCCATGCGGGTGAGGGAGTCGAGGACGATGATGACGTCCTTCCCCTGCTCGACGAGGCGGCGCGAGCGCTCGATGACCATCTCGACCACCTCGACGTGCCGCTTGGCGGGCTGGTCGAACGAACTGGCGATCACCTCGCCGACGCCCCACGAGATCGCCTCGCTCACTTCCTCGGGACGTTCGTCCACGAGGAGGATCAGGAGATGCGCCTCCGGGTGATTGAGGGCGATGCCCTCGGTGATCGCCTGCATGAGCATCGTCTTGCCGGCGCGGGCCGGGGCGACGATGAGCGCGCGCTGGCCGTAGCCGATCGGCGCGATCAGGTCGATCGCGCGGCGCGTGACCTCGGGACCACCCTTCGCGGGGCGACCCGTCTCGAGCGTGATCCGCCGGTCGGGGTACGAGGCGATGAGGGCTTGGAAGTCCGGGCGCTTGATCGCCGGATCCGGCTCGGCGCCGTTGATCGAGACGACCTCGCCGACGGCGATGCGGCCGCGGAAGTCACGGCCCGTGCGGGCGGTGATCGCGTCACCGCGGCGTAGCCCGTACTGGCGCACGACCTGCGGCGGCACCCAGGCGTCGCCCGGCTCGTTCAGGTAGCTGTACTCGGCGCGGCGGATGAAGCCCGCGTCGCGCGCCGGGTCGAACCACCCCGTCGTCTCGCCGTCGAGGACGAGGATCTGCGGCGCGCCGCCGCCCTGCTCGCGGCCCTCGCGCCCCTCCCGGCCCTCGCGCCCCTCGCCGTTCGCGTTCGGATTGCCGCCGTTGTTGTCGAAGCGATCGCCGAACTCGCGGTCGCGTCCGCCGCGGCGGCGGCCACGCTGCCGGCGGCCACGGCGTCCGCGGCCACCCCGCTCGCCGCGATCCCCACGGTCGCCACGATCCCCGCGGTCGCTGCGGTCGCTGCGGTCGCCGCGGTCCTGCCACGGCCGATGCCCGTTCTGCTGCGGCGCGCCGCTCTCCGGGCGGTCGCCCTGCGGCGCCGCGCCCTCGGCGGACTCGGCGGATGGCACGCTGGGCGGATCGTAGGCCGGCGGCGGCTCGTGGGCCGGGGCGGGCGGGGCCGACTCGGCGACGGGCGCCCCGGCGGGCTCGCTCGCATCGAGGTACGGGTCGGCATCGAGGATGGCGTCGGGAGCGGACGCCTCGCCCTTCTTCGGGCGCGCACTACGCCCACGGCGGGGCGGACGGCGCTTTTCGGTCATGCAAACGGGTGTGGGACCACGGGGGGTCGTGTGGCGGTCACGGGGGACCGCGGGACAGCGATGGGCTGCGGCGTGCTGCGCGAGGACCTGCGCGATGTGCTGCGGGGCGTCCTGACGTATCCGGCCGGTTCCCGGTCAGTGGTCCGGGGAGGCGCCGCGCACATGGGCGGGGCGGGGGAGCGTCGGGGACGCGATCGTCGCGGGGGCAATGGGCCGCGGCACGACGATGGTGAATGGAGTATCACCCATCCCGCGGCGGGGCGCAACCCTGCCCCCCGCCCGCCGGACCGGATCCTTCCGTCAGGCCATGTCCGGCGGGACCCGGTCGCGCACGATGCGGATCACCCGGCGCACGAGGTCGATGGAGCGCTCGACGCCCTCCCGCTGCTCGGCCGTCAGCTCCTCCATCTCGAGCAACTGCAGCTCCGCGAGGAGCGCGGCGAGCGGGTTGTTCAGCGTGTGCTGCAGGCCCTTGGGCCGCTCCTCGGTGCTCACGGGGACTCCGGTGTGCCGTGCCAGGGGTGGTGCCGATTAACTTCCGCGCATGGTCCGTTCAGCGCCAGATGCCCGCGCCGCCGTCGCGGCCGCCGTAGGGGATTATCGGTCGGAGGCCGACATTCCCAAGCTCCTCGCCCGTCTCGACGCGATCTGCGCGGAGACGACCGACACCGCCGCGTTGATCGCGGCGGTCGAGCCGTACCGCGAGATGCACGAGGTGGCCGGTCCGGTGTACGAACGCGTGGTGGAGCGCGAGCCGGAGAACGCGGCGGCCCTGGTGGCCCTCGCGAATGCGTACTGGCTCACGGGCCGCGGCCCCGACGTCGTGGGCGGCATCGCATCGCGCGCGCTCGCGGCCGACCCGGAGAACCGCGCCGCCTGGCACCTGTGGGCGCTCACCGAGCCGTCGCCGCGCGGGCGGATGAACCGCTGGCATCAGGTGACGCAGCGCTTCCCCGAGGACAAGCTCGCCCACGCCGCCCTCGCGGACAATGCGGCGAGCGTCGCCGGCGCGGAGAACGACACGGTCGCGCTCAAGCTCGCGATCGGGACCTACGAGATGCTGCTCGCCGGCGCGACGAGCGCGCAGGAGCGCACGGCGCTCTCGGACGCGCTCACGACGCTCAAGAAGTGGCGCGCCTGATGGCGCGTCTGACGGTGCGTCTGATGGCGCGACAGCCGGAGCGCTGAGGGCGCACCACGGGCACTCCGGTACTGCTGGCTCCCCCCGTCGCCGCGGTTCACCGCCGCGGCTGCACGTACCGCCCCCGCCGTTCGATCACGCCGAGCCAGCGCTCCAGCTCCTCCGCGAACACCTGGATCCGCGGGATGCGCAGCGGGTCGAAGGCCGGGTCGAACGGGCTCTTCGCCGGTCCGCCCGATACCTCGAGCACGGCATCGAGCCGATACGCTGTCGTGCGTCGGCTGCGCGGGTCGGTCCAGCTCCCCTGTGTGAGCAGCGCCCGGTTGCGCGGCCACACGCCGAGCGGCAGCGCGATGGTGCGCATCTGCACGCCGGTGCCCGCCGAATCCACGGCGAGCTGGGCGCGCGCGATCTGCTCCTGCACGCCGGCATCGCCCATCTTCGCCAGGTTGGCGTGCCAGAGCGTGTGGTTGCAGAGCTCGTAGCCGCCGGCCGCGAGGTGCCGGAGCTTGTGCATCCGCCACTCGGTGCGCTGGCCCTGGATGCCCTTGTCGCCGAAGAACGCGTGGCCCTCGGTCGCGCCGGGGAGCACGCAGAACACGGCGCGCCCCTTCCATTCCGGATGCCGCGCGGCGAACGCCTCCCACACGCCGAGCGCGGAGGTGGGGTCCACGACGAGCGAGTCGCCGCGCGCCACGTAACGGAACTGGCCCGGGCTCGCGTCGTCGAACGTGATGACGACGGGCGACGTGCCGGGCGGGATGTCGATGCGGCGCTCGACGAGCTGCCGCACGGTGATCGGGCGGTAGCCGCGTGCGTGCAGCAGTTCGAGGTCGCGCGCGAAGCGCTGCCAGCTCCGCCCCCACCGGCTCTCGCGGTCGCCGATGAGATGGTATTCGAGCACGGGGATGACGCCGAGCGTATCGGCGCGGGGTGCCGGGGCCTGCGATTGCGCGACGGCAGGGGCGGAGACGACGACGGCCGCGCCGAGCGCGGCCGCGAGGATGCGGCGGGGGAACATGGGTGAAAGATAGTCTGGTGTCCCGCCCATCCCTCGCTCGCGGCCGCGGTGCGGCGTCCGCGGACGGAGCGCGATCCCGCTCAGACCAGCAGCCCGAGGCTCCGTTGCCCGTCGAACCCCGGGAAGAGCGCCTCGAGGTGCGTCGCGCCGAGATGGCCGGCCGCGACCTCGCTGAACACGCTCCGGAAGTCGGTCGTCAGCGCGAGATCGCGCCCCTCGTAGAGCTGCTCCGGCGCGAGCCCCGGCCACCGGCCGTGCACCCGCCCGCCGCGCACGGCGCCACCGATCGCGAACATCGCGCCGGCGTGGCCGTGGTCGGTCCCGCCGTTCCCGTTCTGCCGCGCCATCCGGCCGAACTCCGACATCGTGAGGATGAGCACGTCCTCCATCCGGTCGCCGAGGTCCTGCACGAAAGCGGCGATGCTGGTGCCGAAGTCGGTGAGGCGGTTGGCGAGCTGGCCGGTCGCGCCGCCCTGGTTGACGTGCGTGTCCCAGCCGCCGATGTCGGCGAAGCCGACCTCGAGCCCGACGTCCGCCTTGATGAGCTGCGCGAGCTGCCGGAGCCGCTGGCCGAACTCGCTGCGCGGGTAGTCTGCGCCGTTCGCCGGTGCGTACCGTGCGGGATCCGCCTCGCGCAGCCGCTTCACGGCGTCGAAGGTCTCGGCGCCGGTCGCGTGCACGAGGTCGGCGGAGCCGGTGCGGTAGAGCGCCTCGAGCCGCTCTGCCACGCCGCCGGCGCTGCGCACGGTGAAGGCGTCGATGCTGGTCATCGCGACGGCGGGTGCGGGGCCCATCAGGATGCGCGGCGTCTGCTGGGTCATCGCGACGGCGCGGAACGGCTCGGCCCGCGCCCCGCCGCGATCCGCCGTGCCGGCGCCGCTGCTGCTGCTGCCGCTGCCGCTGGCGGCGCGGCCGGCCTCGCAGGTGTCGCAGGTCGCGAGGTAGCGGTTGAGCCAGCCGTCCCTGGTGCCCTTCACGTCCGGGGTGCCGCTCTCCATGTAATCCTGCGCATCGAAGTGCGAGCGGGTGCTGCTCGGGCTGCCGACGGCATGGATCGGGGCCAGCAGGTCCCGGTCCCAGAGGGGCTTGAGCGGGGCGAGGGCGGGATGGAGGCCGAAGAAGCCGTCGAGGTCCAGCGCGCCGGAGGTGCCGGCGCTCCGGGCCGGTCGCGCGATGGCGATGCTGGGGCGGAGGCGGCCGTAGTGGGGGTCGCCATGCGGGACGACCATGTTGAGTGCGTCGGCGGCGCCGCGCTGGAAGAGGCAGACGAGCACCTTGCCCTTCGCGGCGCGTGGGAGGGACATCGCGAAGGACGCGCGGCGGAGGAAGGAGGGGCTGAGGCCCATCGTCACGAGCGAGAGGGCGCCGGACTTCACGAAGACGCGTCTGTGCATAGGGTGATGATGGGTGCGGGGGAACGGCGGTGCGGGGAGGTGACGACCGAGGCGCGGGTGGCTAGCGGCGTTGGAACTCGGGGGAGCCGATCGCCAGACCCACCAGCTGTGCGAGGCCCCTGATCGGAGGGAGGGGACGCATCTCGTCATCCACCGCGCCGCTCCGCTGGAGCGGGTTGGTGCCGGTCAACAGGATCTCGCGGGTCTCGGGGCTCACCCGGCCGCCGAGGAAGTGGGCGATCACGGCATCCACCTGCATCTCCTTGGAGGCGGATCGCAGGGAGTCGACGCCCGGCCAGCCCTCGGGGTTCGCGCCGGGGAGGCGGCGGGCGCCGATGGCCTGGCCGAAGTTGATCCGGTTGAGGATCGCGCCGGTGCCCATCCACTCCGCCGCGACGTCGGGCCAGCCGTCCGGCGTCTGGCGGCCGTAGATCGGCTGGCCGAGCTGGTTCACGACCTGCGCGGTGCGGGGCGTGGCGTCGGGGGCGGCGTCGAGGGCGCGGAGCGCGCTCACCACCACCTCGAACGGCGTCTTCACCTTCGCGCGGAAGGCATCACGCGAGAAGAACTCGGGGCTCGTGACGATCGTGCGCACCACCTCGCGAAGGTCGCCGTCGGTGCGCGTGAACACCTCGGCCGCGCGGGCGACGAGGGCCTCGGGCGGGTCGTCGCTCACGAAGCGGCGCACGAGCTTCGTGGCCAGATGCCGCGCGGTCGCGGGGTGACGGGCGACGAGGTCGAGCACCTCCTCGCCGTCCTCGATGCCGCGGCCGCCGCGGAGGCGCTGGCCGAGCACGACCTTCTCGCCGGCGTCGTGCACCTGCGGATTGAAATAGAAGACGCCGGGCGCGGGGAGCCGCTGCGCGATGGCGCGGGCGATGCGCGGATCCTGCGCGGCGCGGCCCCGGCCCGCGGCGCCGGGGCGGATGCCGGGGCGCGCACCGGGCCGTCCGCCCGGGGCGCCCTCCGTCGCCATCCGCTGCAGCTGTTGCGCGTTGGGACGCTGCGGCAGGAAGGTCCAGCCGGTGAGTGCGCGTGCGACCTGGATCACATCCTGCTGCGTGTAGCCGCCGTCCACGCCGAGGGTGTGGAGCTCGAGCAGCTCCCGCCCGAAGTTCTCGTTGAGGCCGCGGTTGCGCGCCTGCGCGAACCGCGGCGACTCGAGCCGCGGGCGCCCGGAGTCGGCTGCGCTCTGCCAGTTGTCGAGGTAGTAGAGCATCGCGGGGCTCTTCGCGACGGTGCCGAGCAGGTCGCGGAACCGCCCGAGCGCGCGCGCACGGATCGCGCGCTCGTATTCGGGGATCGCATAGCGCATCAACGCATTCTTGCCGCCGAAGACGGAGAAGTGATTGAGCCAGAAGTCGGTCATCACCTCCTCGAGCTGTCGTTCGGTGAGCAACGCCCGCCCGATGCGCGCGCTCTGCACCTCGGTGCTGACGCGCCGCAGCCCCTGGACGGTGCGCCGGAACTCGGCTGAGTCCGCTGGCGACAACGAGTTACGGTTCGCGGCGCCGAGGGCCTGCAGGGCCTCGTTGGGTCTCGGGTACGCCTCTTGCAACTCCCGGTAGCTCAGGTCGAGGGTCTCGAACTGGCGGAGCCAGGCTTCGAGGCGCTGGTCCGGGAGCCGCTCCGGGCGGAGCTGCTGGGCGATGAAGGCGTCGACGCCCATCTGCCGCACGCGGGCGACATCGCCGGGCCGGGCGCCGAAGGTGAGGCGGCTCAGCACGTGCTGGACCTGCTCGTCGGCGGTCTGTTCGCGGGCCGACGTGCCGATACTCGACGTAGCGACACCCCCGAGAGGGGCGACCGTCGTCGCACTGCGCGGTGCAGTGGGGGCGCACGCGGCGGCGGTCAGGGTGAGGGCGATCACCAGGCGCTGGGAGGGCATCATGCCTCTCGGACGATGGGGGCCGCCGAAGGTTAAGGCCGCCGCGGGTCAGGGTGTGGGGCTCGGGCCCCGGCGGCGCAGGGATCATGGTGAGAGCAGGCGTGGCGGGGCCGTGCGCAGCATCATCGGCCCACCGATGAAACGATCCTGCCACGGGTGCTGCTCACCGCCACTGTGCAGTGACGTTCGCGTTAGTGTTGGGGTAGGAACTCATGCGTCACCACGAGTATTCCTCTCGTGCACGCACGGGCCACCGACGAGGACGGAAGCGGACCATGGATGTGATGGTGCAGTGGGAGCAGGAGCCGGGGGACCGTCCCGCGATCGCGCGGGTCCGGTCGGTCGCGTCGCCCGAGACGGCGGAGCAGCCGCAGCGGGACGTCGTGACGCTCTACGGGCAGCCGACGCCGGAGTCGCTGGCGCTCGCGCTCGCCGCGGCGATGGAGGCGCGGAAGCAGGGCGCCCACGTGACGCGCGAGTTCGAGGTGCATGCGGCGGCCGACGTGACGGGCGACGTGGCCTGGCGTGACCGCTCCACCGGCGAGCTGATCCGCCGGGACCTCTCCATCCCGCTGACGGTCATCCGGGAGACCGCCCAGGACCTGCTGGCCGAGGGCGGCCAGGCGATCCGGGGCCTCCTCGCGGGACTCCTGATGCCGGAGTGGCCGGAAGGGACGCGCCGCGCGCTCTCGTTCCAGCTCGCCGGTCCCCGGGCCCCCCAACGATCCTCGGACGTCCTCGCCGCGATGCGCGAGGCGGACGGCGAGGATTACGACGAGACGGCGTAGCCGGCCGCGGCCGGGCTAACGCCGTGATCCGTCGGCACATCGGAAGACGCGGGAGCGCGCCAGGGTGCGCGTGAACGCGGAGCCGCGCTCCGAGCGCGGCCCAGGCAGGGGGAAGACCGCACACATGTTGCGGCTTCCCCCTGCTTGCATCCCCCCGGCCGCGGCCACACCCTCTCCCTACCAAGAACACGCCCGCCGGGCCGGCGGGAGGAGGGTGTCCCCATGCGGGAGTACAAGAGCGCGGAGATCCGCAACATCGCGGTAGTGGGCCATGGAGCGAGCGGCAAGACCACGTTGGTCGATGCGCTCGCTTTCGTTTCCGGGGCGACTCGACGCCATGGCTCCATCAAGGACGGGACGACCCTCACCGACACGTCCCCCGAAGAGATCGCCCACGGCTACTCCATCGCCCTCGGCTGCGCGCACGCCGAGTGGCGTGACACGAAGCTCAACCTGCTCGACACGCCCGGGTACGCGGACTTCGCGGGCGATGCGATCGCGGGGCTCGTCGCCGCGGATGGGGCGCTGGTCACGGTGGGCGCGACCGGCGGCGTCGAGGTCGGCACGGAGCGGATGTTCCGCGAGGCGGTGCGGCGGAACGACCCCGTGCTGTTCGTGGTCGCGATGATGGACAAGGAGCACGCCGATTTCGACGCGGCGTACGCGAGCATCAAGGCGAAGCTCACGCCCAAGGTCGTGCCGGTGGAGATCCCGATCGGCGCCGGGGCCGGCTTCCGCGGCGTGATCAACCTCTTCACCCGCAAGGCGCACGTCTTCAAGGCCGGGACCAAGTCGGGCGAGTACGAGGAGGTGGCGATCCCCGCCGAGGAGCAGGCGCGCTTCGCGCGGTACCACGCGGAGCTGGTCGAGGCGATCGCGGCGACCGACGACGCGCTCCTGGAGCGCTTCTTCAACGGCGAGGAGATCCCCGGCGAGGAGGAGATGCGTGCGATGAAGGAGGCGATGAAGCGCGCGGAGCTCTTTCCGCTCCTCGCCTGCTCGTCGCAGCTCACGTGGGGCGTGCGCACGGTGCTCGACCTGCTCGTGCAGCTGATGCCCAATGCCTACGAGATGGAGGAGATCCACGCCCTGAGAGGCGCCGAGGGCACGAAGGTGGTGGAGATCCACCCGCGGGATGACGCGCCCTTCACCGCGCTCGTGTTCAAGACGACGAGCGAGAGCCACGTCGGCGAGGTGAGCTACTTCCGCACGTTCAGCGGCGCGGTCTCGAGCGGCGCCGAGGTGTACAATGCGACGCGCGCGACGCCGGAGAAGCTGGTGCACCTCGCGGTGCCGCAGGGGAAGGAGCGGCTGGAGGTGGCGACGCTGCACCCGGGCGACATCGGCTGCGTCGCGAAGCTGAAGGGGACGCACACGAACGACACGCTGAGCACGAAGGAGCACCCGGTGCGGCTGCCGGCGATCCCGTTCCCGGACCCGCTGGTGAGCTTCGCGATCGAGGCGGTGAGCCACGCCGACGAGGAGAAGCTGCAGCTGGGGCTGCATCGCCTGCACGACGAGGACCCCACGATCCAGACGCACTTCGAGCCGGAGACGCACGAGACCATCATCGAGGGGCTCGGGGAGCGGCACCTCGACGTGGCGCTGCAGCGGCTCAAGCGGCAGTTCGGGGTGCAGGCGACGCTGCGCACGCCCGCGATCCCGTACCGCGAGACGCTGCTCGGGCACGCCGAGGGACAGGGGCGGCACAAGAAGCAGACGGGCGGGAAGGGGCAGTTCGGCGACTGCTGGATCCGGATCAAGCCGCGGCCGCGCGGCGCCGGTTACGCGTTCGTCGACGAGATCTCGGGCGGCGTGATCCCGCGGCAGTACATCCCGGCGGTGGACAAGGGGGTGCAGGAGGCGGCGGAACGCGGCGTGCTGGCCGGCTATCCGGTGGTGGACTTCGCGGTGGAGTGCTTCGACGGCTCGTACCATTCGGTGGACTCGAACGAGGCGAGCTTCCGGATGGCGGGGATCCTCGCGTTCAGGACGATCGCGCCGAAGTGCCGGCCGGCGCTGCTGGAGCCGCTGATGACGGTGGAGGTCACGACGCCCGATGCGTACCTTGGGGACGTGATGGGCGACCTCTCGGGGCGGCGCGGGCAGATCGCGGGTACGGAGCCCGCGGCGGACGGCACGGGGACCGTGGTGAAGGCCACGGTGCCGATGGCGGAGCTGCACCTGTACGCCACGAAGCTCCAGAGCCTGACGCACGGGCACGGCACGGTGCGGACGCGGTTCGAGGGGTTCGAGCTGATGGCGCACGAGGCGGCGGCGAAGGTGCCGGTGCGGGGGCGCGCGAAGGAAGTGGAGGAGTGAGCTGACCGCGGCCTCCCGTCGCCGCGTCGCGAGCGCGGTCGCCCTCCTGGCGGCCGCGCTCGCGTGTCGTGGCGACGGCCCCACCGGGCCGTCCTTCGCGATCGTGGACGCCACCCTCCGCAACGGCATCGTCAGCGTCCCCTACGCCGACACCCTCGACGCGCGCGGCGGCGCGAAGACCAAGAACTGGCTCGTCGTCTCCGGCGCACTCCCGCCGGGCCTCACGCTGCTGCGCTCGGGCGTGCTCTCCGGGACACCGACCACGGCGGGCGCCTACACCGCCGAGCTCCGCGTCACCGCGGGCAAGCAGAAGCGCACGCGCAGCTTCACCATCACCATCGAAGCGGCGCTCGGCGTGACGACGACGGTCCTCGCGAGCGGACAGGTGGGTGCGCCGTACCTCGACACGCTCGAGGCATCGGGCGGCGCGGGCGCGCGCGTGTGGAGCCTCGCCGCCGGGGCGCTGCCGGCCGGCCTCGCGCTCGGGGCCGACGGGATCATCCGCGGCACGCCGACGGTGCCCGGCACCGCGAGCCTCACGGCGCGGGTCACGAGCGGCACGCAGCAGGCGGAGCGCGCCTTCACGCTGCCGGTGATCCCGGTGCTCACGGTGGTCACCGACTCGCTCGCCGACGGCGTGGTGGGGCGGGCGTACGCGGACACGCTGCGCGCGGTCGGGATGACGGGCGCGCCCAGCTGGGCGGTGCAGAGCGGCGCGTTGCCGGCCGGCCTCACGCTGCTCGCGAGCGGCGCGCTCGCGGGCACGCCGACGACGGCCGGCACCTCGACATTCACGGTGCAGGTCACCAGCGGCGCGGACCTCGCGACGCGGACGCTCGGCGCGACGATCGTCCCCGCGCTCGTGCTCACCACGACGTCGCTGCCGAACGCCACGGCGACCGCGGCGTACTCCCTCGCGCTCGCCGCGACCGGCGGCACGGGCACGTATGCGTGGAGCCTCGCGGGCGGCACGCTGCCGGCGGGGCTCACGCTCTCGGCGGCGGGCGTGCTGAGCGGCATCCCCTCCACGCCCTCGAGCAGCAGCTTCACCATCCGGGTGACGAGCGGCACGCAGCAGGTGGAGCGCGGCTTCACGATGCTCGTGTCGTCGCCCGACGCGGCGGCGGTCGTGATCACGACGCTGCGCGACTCGGTCGAGCTCGGCGACTCGCTCCCGCTCGCCGCGGAGGCGCGCGACGCCGGCGACGTCGTGCTGCCGGGGCGGCCGATCGCCTGGACCTCGCTCAACCCGGCCGTCGCGACGGTGAGCGGCACCGGCGTCGTGCGCGCGCTGTCGCTCGGCGCGGTGGGGATCGTCGCGAGCACGACGGGCGCGGGGGGCGGGACCGTGAGCGACACCGCGATCCTGCGCGTGCAGCCGCGGCCGGTGGACTCGGTGGAGGTCGTGCCGGGCGAGTCGTCGCTGCTGATCGGCGAGACGCTGCAGCTGGCGACGATCCTGCGCGACCGGTTCGGGAACGTGCTCGCCGGCCGGACCGTCACCTGGACGAGCAGCGACGCGGGTGTCGCGGCCGTGGACCCGAACACGGGATTCGTGACCTCGGGGGCGGCCGGGACGGCGGAGGTGGTGGCGTTCAGCGAGGGTGTGACCGACACGGCGGTGGTCCGGGTGTCGCGCGGGCTGATCCTGACGCAGGTGACCGGCGGCCTGCAGCACTCGTGCGGCGTGACCGAGGCCTCGCTCATCTTCTGCTGGGGCCGCAACGCCGAGGGGCAGCTCGGCGACAGCTCGACGATCGCGCGCATCTTCCCCGTGCGGGTGCGCGGCACGACCTCGTACGCGTCGGTCACGACGGGGCAGCTGCACAGCTGCGCGCTGACGACGACGAACCAGGCGTACTGCTGGGGGTCGAACCCCGATGGGCGGCTCGGCACCGCCGACACGCTGGCGCGCAGCACGCCCGTGGCCGTCGCGGGCGGCATCACCTTCACGCAGCTCACCGCGGGGGGCACGCACACGTGCGGCCTCACCGCGGCCGGCGTCGCGTACTGCTGGGGCCTGAACCAGAACGGCCAGCTCGGGAACAACTCACAGATCCGGTCGAACGTGCCGGTGCTCGTCGCCGGCGGGCACACCTTCACGGCGATCGTCGCGGGCGGCGTGCATACCTGCGGGATCGACGATGCCGGCGCGGCGTGGTGCTGGGGACTCAACTCGTTCGGGCAGGTCGGCGACGGCACGAGCGGCGGGGTGAACCTCAACAAGATCGTGCCGACCCTCGTCAGCGGCGGCCGCACGTACGCCGCCGTCGGGGCCGGCAGCGCGCACACGTGCGCCATCGCCACGACCGGCGAGAGCTATTGCTGGGGGCAGAACGGCTCGTCCGCCGCCGCCGCCGCGAAGCTCGGGGACGGCACCACGGTGCTCACGCGCACCACGCCGACCCTCGTCGTCGGCGGCCTCACCTTCACGTCCATCGCCGTCGGCGGCGACGTGACGTGCGGTCGCACGGCGGGCGGCAGCGTCCACTGCTGGGGCCTCAACGGCAGCGGCCAGCTCGGCGACGGCACCACCACGCACCGCAATGTCCCGACCGCGCTCGCGGGCGGCCTCACGTGGGACGCGTTCGGTGTCGGGGGGCTGCACGGCTGCGCCATCCGCGACCTGGGACGCACCTTCTGCTGGGGCCAGAACGCCCAGGGCGCGATCGGCGACGGCACGACGACCAACCGCACCTCACCCGTCCCCGTCCGCCCCTGATGCACGACGGGCGGTGAGGCCCGTGCCCCACCGCCCGTCCCCGGTGCCGCGTCGCGCGTGCGGCGGCCGCCGGCTCAGACCTTGTGGTAGACGATCCGCGCCGCCTCGACCCGGTCGGCGGCGGTGTAGATCTCGAAGTCGGAGAAGAACGCCGGCGCCTCGGCCTGCAGCACGCGCAGCACCGCGAGCGCCATCCGGCGGATCTCGAACTCCGCCGCCTCGCTCGCGCGCAGTTCCAGCATCGTGCGCCAGCCGCGCGCGTTGGCCGTCACGACGATCTTCGTCTCGGTCGAGTTGGGCAGGACGCCGCGCGCGGCCTCGCGGGCCATCTTCCGGCGGTGGACCTTGTCGTCCACCCACTTGTAGCGGTCCATCAGCTTCTCGACGAGCGCCACGTAGGTCGCCTGCGCGCCCTCGACCTGGGCCTTCCACGCCGCGAGCAGCGCCTCGTCGCCGATGATCGCCGGCGGGACCACGAACGCCGCGTCGCTCTCGTCCACGTAGCGCTGCGAGAGCTGCGAGTACGCGAACCCCGCGCGGTGCCGCACGAGTTCGTGCGTCAGCGACCGGCTCACGCCCTCGAGCAGCAGCGAGTACGTCGCGTGCTCGAGCACCGACCCGTGTCCCTGCTTCTTGATGTTCTCCAGGTAGTCCCGCGTGGTGCGGCTTGCCGGGTTCTTCTGGCTCATGTAGCAGAGCCGCCCGGCGAACTCCGCGAGCCGCTCGCCGTCCGTGGCCTCGCCCATCCACTGCACGGGCAGGTGGCCCGGCTCGGCGAACGACGGGCGGGCGAGGACGGTGACCTGGGGTGCGGTGAAGAAGTGCGGCATGCTCGGGACGGAGGCTGGAGGATGGAGACCGAAAGGTAGTGCGTCACGCCGCGGGCGGGGGCGGCAGGAGCCCGAGGCGGCTGCGGGCGTAGGCCCGCTCGCGCGTCACCAGCTCGAGGGCCTCGCGGGCCGCGCGCGGCAGCGGGGGGAGGGCGGGGTCGTACTTGATCGCGTCCAGCGCGCGCGCGCCCGCCGCGGGCACCTTCACGCCCGGGTTCAGCACCCCCGCCGGGTCGAATGCGGACTTCACCGCCGCGAAGAGCGCCAGCGTCTCCGGCGGCCACACCTGCGGGAGGAGCGGTGTCCGCAGCCGTCCGTCACCGTGCTCGCCGGCCAGCGTCCCGCCGAGCCGCGCGACGGCCGCGGTCACCTCGGCGAGCACCTGCTCGCAGCGGGAACGCCAGTCGGGCTCGCGCACGTCGGCCAGCACATTGACGTGCGCGTGCGCGTCACCGGCGTGGCCGAAGATCACGCCGGCGAACCGTGCGCGGTCGAGCGCGGCGCGCACCGCACGCACGTACTCGGCGAAGCGCGCGGGCGGGACGCAACCGTCCTCCACGAGCTGCAGGCTCTGCAGCGCGGGCGCGAGCGTCGTGAGGATCGGGCTCGCGGCGTGGCGCAGTGCCCACAGCGTCGCCTCCTCGCCCGCCGAGAGGGCGGTCCGGAGGTGCACGGCGCCGCCGGATTCGCAGCGCTGGCGGATCGCGGCGATCGCCGCGCCGGCCGCGGCCTCGTCCAGGGCCTCGGCCTCGGTGAGCAGCACCGCCTCGAGCCCGTCCGGCACGGGCAGCGCGCGTCCGCCGCGTCCGGCGACCTCGAGGAAGGTCCGGTCGAGGAGTTCGACGGCGCTCGCGCCGAGGGCGCCGAGGTCGGCGGCGCTCGTCGCGGCCGCCTCGACCGAGGCGAAGCCGGCGAGGAGGCTGGCGGTCGCGATCGGCAGCGGCGTGAGGCGCACCTCGACGGCCGTGATGAACGCCAGCGTCCCCTCGCTGCCGATCAGCAGGTCGAGCACGTCCCCGGAGCGCCGGTAGGCCTCGAGCGCGTAGCCGCTCGACTCCTTGCGCACCCCCTCGTGCCGGAGGAGCCGCACGTCGGCGGCGCGGATCGCCGGTGCGACGTCCCGCGTGAACCGGGCGATCGCCGGGATGTCGTCGAGCACGGCGCCGCGATGCACCCAGCCGCGCGTGCCGTCGGCGAACACGCACTCGACCCCCTCGATCCACTCGCGGAGCGGGCCGTAGCGCACGGTGCGCGAGCCGGCGGCGTGCGTCGCGACCATCCCGCCGACGGTCGCGAAGGCGCTGCTCGACGGGTCCACCGGGAAGCTCATGCCGACGGAGTTCGCCGCCCGCTGGAGGTCGTCGCGGATGACCGCGGCGCCGGCAACGAGGCGTGTGGGCGCGTAGGTGCGGCCGCCGCTCACGCTCGCGCGCTTGCGCCCCGCCTCGAGCCCGCCGAGCCGGCCGAGGTCCACGATGAGACCGTCGCCCACCGCGCCGCCGGCCATCGAGCTGCCGGCCCCACGCGGGATGAGCGGGACGCCGCCCTCGGAGGCCCACTGCGCGAGCAGCGCGAGGTCGTCGGCGTCGGCGGGGACCGCCACGCCGCGCGGCATCACGCGGGCGACGCCGGCGGCCTCGCTGTACACCGCGCGCGCGTCCGCGTCATCGCGGCACTCGCCGCGGAAGGCGAGCGGGAGGCGCGGCAGCGCGGTCACGGCCTCATCCGACCGTCGCGAGCGTGAAGGGCCGCGCCTGGACGCGGTGCACCAGCCAGCGGAGCGCGGTGTTGCTGCCGAGCGCCGCGACACCGGCGATCATGAGCGCCTTCACCTCGCGGCGCGAGATCTTCACCTGGCCGCCGACCTGCAGCATCGCCCGCGAGCCCGAGAGGTCGCGCAGCGTGGCGTAGGCGAAGAGGAGCGGCAGCACACAGAAGGCGCGGATCCGGAACGCGCGCCGCGGGATCATCAGCGTGTACTCGAGCGCGTCGTCGAGGTCCTGCCGGGCGAGGTCGATGAAGTGCGCGACGGCCTTGTGGTTGTGCTCCACGTGGTCGGGCGAGAGCAGCGTCTCGTGCCCGCTCCCGTGCCGGGCGAGGTCCTGCGCCGGGATGTAGATCGAGTTCTCGTGCTGCGCGTCCCAGGCGATGTCCTTCAGGATGTTCACCGTCTGCAGCGCCTCGCCGAACGCCTGGCACTTCACGAGCAGCCGGTCGTACTCGGCGCGGCCGATGGCGGGCGCGTGCTCGTGCCAGAGCTCGGTGAGCATGAAGCCCACGGTGCCGGCGACGTAGTAGCAGTACTCCCTGTACTCGGCGAGCGTCTGGATGCGGATGCCGTGCGGATAGGTGCGCACGAACTTCGCCATCCCGACGCCCATCTCGCGCACCCAGTGCGCCACGCGCTCGCGCGTGCGCGGCGGAAGCGTGCGGAACCGCACGAGCACGAGGTCGGTGTGCCGCACGAGCGCGAGGTGGGCCGGGTCGCCCTGCAGCGCGGCCGCCTCGGTCGGGAACGCCTCGGCGGCGTCGCGGTCGTCGAGCGTGCGGAGGAATCGTTCGAGGAGCTCGGCGCGCCGCGCCGGCGGGGTGGTGTTGTCGTCCTCGATCGTGTCGGCGATGCGGCAGAGCAGGTACGCGACGTTCACCGCGGCGCCGAGCGTGCCGGGGAGGAAGCGGATGCTGATGGCGAAGGTGCGGGAGACCTCGGGGAGGATCCCGACCGAGAAGCGCGCCGCCTCGCGGATCCGTTCCGGCGGGTCGGCGGCGGGCTGGTAGGGGGCCATCGCGTCGGGCACGGCGGAAAGCTAGGGATGACGGGGCGGCGTTACAATCGGCCGCCCGCCGTCAGCGCCCCCCGAGCAGGAGCGAATCCACCAGCCCGCGCTTCTTCGGCTCGCTGAACTCGAGCCGGTCGAGCACCTGCTCCACCGCCAGCTGCATCCGGCCGGCGTCGTTGCGGTAGGCCCCGCGCGCGACGACGCCGGGAACGATCGCCGCGACCACGCCGACGCCGATCGCGACGGGCGCGATGACGCTCAGTGCCGTCAGCACGCCGCCGAGGGCCACGCCGCCGACGAGGCCGCCGACGCCCGTGCGCAGCGCGTTGGCGCGCTTGCGCGCGAGGGTCGCCTCGATCCGCACGTGGACCCGCCCCGGCTCCACCTGCACCACCGAGAGGCTCACCTCGTCGGCCTTGTCGAGCACGAGCGCGCGCCCGCTGAACCCCGCCGCGACGCCGGCCATCGCGCCGGCGAGGCCACGACGCGGGCCCCAGACGATGCGGTCAGGGAAGCGGCGCAGCACGACGAGGTTCTCGCCCGACTGGAAGTCCTGCTCGACGCGCTCCAGCACCGCGCGCGCCTCGCCCGGCACCACGCGCGAGGCGGCGAAGCCGGCCGGTCCCGCGACGGCCGCCGCGAAGCCGCGCTCCTCGGGGAGCGTCACCCGCATCCGCTCCTCCGCGAGCGCCTGCTTCACCGCGACCGGCGAGATCCCCACCTCCTTCGCGAGGGCGAGGAGGTCGGCCTCGCTCATCGTCTCGGGCACGTCAGCGCTCGCCGCGTGCAGCTCGGCCGCGCGGAGCAGCACGCGCTCGAGCGCCGCGCGCGGGAGGATCGGGGCCGGCTCGTTCGCCATCTCAGATCCCCGTGAAGGCCAGGTCGATCTGCCGCTGCATGGACGCGACCATCTCGGCCGGCATGGGGAACGCGGCCGCGAGCGCCTCAAGCGCAGTCCCGGTGCCCACGGGCCTGCCGGCCTGCGCGAGGTACCAGCGTGCGTACCGCTCGCCGAGCGCCGCATCCACCTTGGCGACCAGGAGCGCACCGCCGCGCACCAGCGCGGTGGCCATCAGCTTCGCGCCCATCCCCTCGCGCTGCTGGGCCGGCGTCAGGTGGTCGTTCACCGCGACGGCCGCCACCGGGCTCGCGGCCTCGTGGACGAACGTGAAGAGCGCGACCTCCGCCGAGTCGGGGCTCGCGGGCCAGGCCACCGCGTACTGGCTGAGCGAGCGACCCGCCGGCACCGCGCGCCCCTCGCCGCCCAGCGCCCGCACGAGGAGGAGGTCGCCGTTGGTCTGCTGCGTGTGGTTGAGGTAGGGCTGCAGCGCCGGCCGCCAGCGCGACTGCCAGAGCGAGTCGAACGCGGCGAAGCCGGCCGTGCGGGCGCGCTGCTCCTCGAGCCACCACGCGTGGTGGAAGCGCGCCTGCTCGTCGGCGAGCACGCGCACGAAGCGCAGCGCGAACTCGCGGTCCTCCTTCCGCGGGAACTGCTCGGCGAGCACGGCGATCACCTGCTGCACGTCGCGGTTCGACGCCTGGCGCGGGTCGCCCTCCGCCTTGCGGAAGTACTCGAACGCCTGCTGCATCTCGGGCCACGAGCCGAAGTAGAGTGCGAGGAACTGCGCGCCCTCGAGCACCGGCCGCTGGCGCAGCGACGCCTGGAGCTGGGACCGCGCCGAGTCGAGGGCGGAGTAGACGCCGCGCCGGTTCTTCTCGATGGTGACATGCTGGGCGTAGTCGCGCGCGAAGAGCGGCACCGTCGCGGTATCGGTCATCAGCAGGGCGAAACCATGGAGCCAGAGGTCCACGTGCTCCCGCGACTTGACCGGCCACTGCGGGCCGCGCGCGATCGGCCGGAGCGGCTCGGCCCGCGTCTGCGGGCCGGCGCAGCCGGCGGTGAGGAGCGAGGTGACGAGGGCGGCGGCGAGTCCCGCGCGCCGCGTGGCGGCGCGCGTCAGGCCTTCCGGCCGCAGGTGACGCAGAACTTCCATCCCGATTCGATCTCCGCGCTGCACCCGGGGCAGCGTCTCACGAGGAGGTTCTGCCCGCAGGCGGGGCAGAACTTGACCGCGCGCCCCGAGGGGAGCGCCTCCGCACAGTACGGGCAGCCGCCGTCGCCGGTGACGGCGGCCACATGCGTCGCGTCCGCGGCCGTGGTCCCCGCATACGCGTCGTACGCCTCTTGTAGCGCGCCGTCGGGACGGGGTTCCGTGGGACCGTCATCGGCGGCTGGCGCCGCGGGCCGGCCGCCGGCCGAGACCGCCGGCGAGGCGCGCGGCTCGGTCGGGGTGGCGCCCGCGGGCCGTCCGGCGCCGGAGGGCCGCGGCGCCGCCGCGCTCGGCCGTGCGGCGGGCGCGGCGCCACTCGGCCGGCCGGTGCCCTGCGCAGGCGAGGCCCCGGAGACGCGCTTCACCCCCAGCGGCGTCGGCGGCGTGAGGTCGATCGCCGTGTCACCCGCGAGCACCTCGGCGGCGGCGGCGGACGAGAGCCGCACCTTCGACTGCGCGTAGGTGCGCACCGCCTGCAGGTCCGGGTTCGTGGACACGAGCTCGGCCTTGAGGTCGTCCTGCATCAGGTCGTCGCCGTACATCCGGTCGCCCTCCCCGGAGACGAGACGCGTGAGCGCGTGCAGGTAGTCCTCGAGCGTGTCGAGCGCGCCGTCGCGCCGCGCCGCCGCGTAGGGGGCGAGCGTCTCGAGGATCTCGCCCACCGTCACCGGACGTTCGAGCGCGCCCTGCGCCTGCGCGGCGAGGACGATGCGGCGGAAGAGGAGGTCGAAGGCGTCCATTCAGCTCCCGGAGGCGGCGCCCGAACGCGTCGGCACGCGCGGCAAAGATGCCGAGGGCGTGAACGCCTCGCCATCGGGGAACGGCGCGACCTCGCCCTTCGCGCCCCCCTTGGCGCGGCGCGCGGCGAGCCAGGCCTCGAACCCCGAGGGCACCAGCCCGCCCGACTGCGTCTGCTCGGTGGCGGCCTTCACCGCGAGATCGTTGGCGTACTCGTTCTGCGGATGGCCGGCATGCCCCTTCACCCACTGCCACGAGGCCTCGTGGCCGTGCACCGAGGCGATCGCGTCGAACCAGAGCGGGAGGTTCTCGATCGCGCCGGTCTTGCGCGTCCAGCCATTGCGCGCCCAGCCGAACACCCAGCCGGTCATCCCGTCCACGATGTAGCGGGAGTCGGTGGTGAAGCGCACGCTGAAGCGGCCGTCCTTCGCGCCGAGCGCGCGGAACGCCTCGGTGACGGAGCGCAGCGCCATGCGGTTGTTGGTCGTCGCCGGCTCGCTGATCCAGAGGTCGCGCCGCGTGATGCGGCCGTCGGCGTGGCGCCACTCGATCAGCACGCCCGCGCCGCCGGGATTGGCGCCCTCCTTGCCGTTGCCGAGGCAGGACTCGTCGGCGTACACCGCGACCAGCGGGTGGCGCGCGCTCATCGGGGCACCACGTCGAGCGCGTCCACCTCATCGAGGCGGATCGTGAGTCTGGCGCCCGTGGTCGGGTGGCGCGCCAGGATCGCCTCGGCGCGGTCCACCGTGACGAGGCGCTCGGGGATGACGATGAACTCCGTGCCGCGGCGGAGGATGGCGACACGGCGCGCGTCCACGATGGCGCGCTCGAGCGCGTCGTACTGCCGGACCGTCAACTGGCCCACGCGGTGGCTCCGGAGCCGCACCAGGCGGCGATGGTGTGGGCGAGGATCGCCGTTGCGCGGTCGATCTCGGCTTCGGGCACCCACTCCTCGGCGGCGTGCGCGAGCGCGATGTCACCGGGGCCGAAGCAGACGGCGGGGATCCCCGCGGCCGTGAGGAGCGCGGCGTCGGTCCAGCACGAGAGCCCTTCGAGGGGCGCTGACCAGCCCTCGGCCGCGCACGCCGCCCCGAGGGCCTGCACGAGGGGATGGTCCACGGCGACGTCATTCGGGTCCTGCACGAGGCCCGGCACGACGCGGGCGCGGAGGCCGGGCGCGCCCGCCGCGGCGCGCCGCACCGCCGACTCCACCTCGGCCACGAAGTCCGCGCCGCGCTCGCCGGGCAGGGTGCGCCGTTCGAGCGAGACGGTGCAGCGGTCCGGGTAGGTCGAGAGGCCGATCCCGCCGCTGATCGTGCCGGCGTGCAGCGACGCGTGCCCGAGCAGCGGGTGCGTGCGCGCGGCCAGGGTCTCCCGCTGGAAGTGATCGAGCTCGGTGAGCACGTGCGCGGCATGCGTGATGGCGTCCACGCCCACGTCGTAGCGCGAGCCGTGGGCGGCGCGCCCCTCGACCACGACCTCCGCCCAGGCGAAGCCGCGGTGCGCGGGGCAGATCGCGAGGCGCGTCGGCTCGGTGACGATCGCGGCATCGGCCCTCAGGCCCGATGCGAGGAGTGCGCGCGTGCCGAGCGAGGCGTACTCCTCGTCGGCGACGGCGGCGAGGATGACCTCGCCCTCGAGCCCGGCGTCGAGTGCGCGTACGGAGGCGGCGCACATCGCCGCGATGCCACCCTTCATGTCGGCGCTGCCGCGGCCGTGGAGCCGGCCGTCGCGCGACTCGGGGCTGAAGGGCGCGTGGGTCATGCCCTCGACGCCGACCGTGTCGAGGTGGCCGTTGAGGAGCAGCGTGCGCGCCCCGGCGCGGCCGGCGCGCGCCACGACGTTCGGACGCCCCGGTGCGGCATCGGCGATCTCCACCGCGAAGCCCCACTCGCGCAGCGTCGCGGCGAGCAGGTCCGCGACGGCGCGCTCCCCGGGCGCGCCCGGGGCGAGCGACGGGTTGCGGGAATCGGTGGCGACGAGCGCGCGCGTGAGCGCGAGGGCGTCGCCGCGGGGGATCGCGGGCACGAGGCGGGGCAGGGGAGGGACGAAGCGCGAAGAGCGCACCGAAAGGTGCGCTCTTCGCGTCGGATGCGGCACCGCTACGGGCCTACTTCTTGGGGGCCGGCTTCTTGGCGGCGGGCTTCGCGGCGGGCTTCTTCGCGGCAGGCTTGGCCGCAGGCTTCGGGGCCGGCTTCGCCGTGGGCTTGGCGGCCGGCTTGGCGGCCGGCTTCGCGGCAGCGGCTGGCGCGGGCTTCGCGGTGGCCGCCGCTGGCTTCACCGGTGCGGCGGCCGGCTTCGGCGCGAGCGCGATCGCCGCGGCCCCCGGCTTGGGGAGCGGCTTGCCCTTGTTCTTCTTGAGCCACGCTTCCTCGGCCTCGCGGATCAGCTTGTCGGCCTCATCCTGCGTCATCTGGCCGCGGCGGACCATATACTGCACGAGGTCGCGCGCGCTCTCGATCGAGAAGGCGATCAGGCCGGCGGCCGCACCGATGACCTCCTTCATCGCGCCGGCCATCTTGGAACCGGCTTCGAGGGAGATCTCGTGGGCCTTGGCGGCCATCTCCGCGACGGTGTCGCGGACGTCCTGGCCGCGGTGGCCGGGGTGGCGCTTGGGCGGGGTGGCGGGAGCGGCCGTCTCGGCCGGCTTCGCGGAATCGGGCATCATTGGCGTCCGTTGCGAGGTGCTGCGCTACCTGAACGGCCGCAAGTATATGATTTTTCAGCTTGTACGCAAGGTAGCAATCGGGGAATTTCGGCCGCGCTCGTCCGCGGATGTGCTACAATAATATCGCGCTTCAAAAGGCCACTGAAGAGACATACACGAGACAGTTTATGCTTTCCGGTGTACGAGTACTCGATTTGTCCCGCGTCCTGGCCGGACCGCTCGCCGGCATGATCCTCGGCGATCTCGGGGCCGACGTCCTGAAGGTCGAGCGCCCCGGGGCCGGGGACGACACCCGGAGTTGGGGGCCCCCCTTCGACGATCGGGGAGAGTCGGCCTACTACCTCTCCGCCAATCGCAACAAGCTGGGAGTCGCCGCCGACCTCGGCCTCCCGGCCGACCGAGCGTTGCTGGAACGCCTGATCGGCGAGGCCGACGTCGTGCTGGAGAACTTCAGGCCCGGCACGCTCGAGAAGCGCGGCCTCGGCGCGGACGCGATGCTCGCGCGGCATCCGCGGCTCGTCTGGTGCACGATCACGGGATTCGGGCTCGAGAGCCCGCGGCCGGGATACGACTTCGTGGTGCAGGCCGAGTCGGGGTGGATGGCGATCACGGGCGAGGCGGCGGGCGGCCCGATGAAGGTCGGCGTGGCGCTCGCGGACGTGCTCGCCGGCAAGGACGCCGCGATCGCGATCCTCGGCGCGCTCGCCGCGCGCGGGCTCGCGGCGTCGCGCGCGGTCGGCGTCGGCGGCAGCGGTCTCGGTGCGATGCCGGCGGCCCACCGCCGGCTGAGCGTCTCGCTCGCGCACTCGGCGACGGCCGCCCTCGTGAATGTCGCGCAGAACGCGCTCGTCACCGGCCAGGAGGCGCGCCGGTGGGGGAATGCGCACCCGAACCTCGTGCCGTACGAGCTCTTCGAGGCGAGCGACCGCCCGTTCGTGATCGCCGTCGGCAACGACCAGCAGTTCGCCGCCTGCGCGCGCGCGCTCGGGCTGGACACGCTGGCGCAGGACCCTGCACTCGCGACGAACGCCGGCCGGCTCGCGGCGCGGGCGCGCGTGGTGAACGCGATCGCGGTCCACGTGCGCGGAGCCCCGGCGGCGCACTGGATCGCGCGGCTCGAGGACGCGGGCGTGCCGTGCGGCGTGGTGAAGCCGGTGCTGGAGGCGCTGCGCGCCGTGGACGCCTCGGCGCTCACCGGCGTCGCCCCGCAGCGGCCCGGGCGCGTGCGGCATGCGCCGCCGCGGCTCGACGAGCACGGGGCGGCCGTCCGCGCCCACGGGTGGGGTGCCTTCGGCGCCGCTGGCGCGTCCTCGGGCTGAGGGGTGCGGGGCCCCGCTGTGCAGTCTGTTACCACTCGGGCGCCCGCTCGTCCCTCTGATGCGACGTACCGGGTTCGCGCGGTGCGCCGGGTGTTGTGGAGGGCCTGTCCGCAGGGCGGCGCCGGGGTTATCCTAGCGTCGTGCCACAGCAGACGACCGAGCCCAAAGCCCCCGACGAATCGTTCGACGCCGATCAGGCGGTCATCGACCGCGTGCTCGCCGGTGACCGCAACGCCTTCGGCATCCTGATCGAGCGGTACAGCGACCCGCTGTACCGGCACGCCTACGGGATGACGGGCAGCGCGGACGTGGCGGAGGACATCCTGCAGGTCTCGTTCATCAAGGCGTTCCATCACCTTGGCGAGGTGCGAGGCCGGTTCGATGCGTGGGTGTTCCGGATCGTGGCGAATGGGTGCAAGGACTGGCTCAAGAACATCCGGCGCACGCACCTCAGTTACGAGGAGGACGACCAACCTTCGGGGCTGGAGACGCCGGAGGAGGAGCTCGACCGGGGGGAGATGCGGCGGGATCTGGATTCCGCCCTCGCAGCGCTCCCATCCTCGTTGCGGGAAGCCTTCGTGATGAAGCACGTCGAGGGACGCTCGTACGAAGAGATGGCCGAGCTCCTCGATGCGACGGTCGGTGCCCTGAAGATGCGTGTCCATCGCGCCCGCGAGGCGCTGCAGAAGCTCCTGGAGGATCGGTACTCGTGATGCATGACTCTCTCGACCCCCGTGATGCGGTGCGCCAGCCGGCGACCGAGAACCGCCCGGCCCAGCAGGCCGAGCCGGTCGCTGCCGACCGCGAGGTGACGCCGCAGGGGACCGAGCTCCCCAGCGCGGTGCACGCCTACCTGGACGGCGACAAGGTGAACGAGCAGGCGCTCAACGCCGCCCAGCGGGAGCTGGAGCTGTGGAAGCGCATCTCGCAGGAGACCGGACGCCGCCGCCGCATGGTGACGCCCGCGCACCTGCCCTCGCAGATCCTGTCGAAGCTCGCGGACGACTGACGTCGCACCCATGGGCTCGGCACCAAGGGGTCACCTTCGGGTGGCCCCTTCTCGTTTCCCGGTGCTCCGCCCGCACCCGCCGCGCCGCAGAGTAGATTCCGCGCATCCCACGACCGGAGCCGCCGCCGTGCCCGACGTCCGACAGCAGCGCCCCACCGCCGACGAGTACGCCGCCTTCTACGCCGGCTATGTGTCGCAGGTCCCCGACGGCGACGTCGTCGAGGCGCTCATCGGCGGCGCGGAGATCATGGCGGCGCTCCTCCACGACGTGGACGAGGAGGCGGGCAACCGTGCGTACGCCCCGGGCAAGTGGACGCTGAAGGAGGTCCTCCTCCACTGCGCGGATGCGGAGCGCATCTTCGCCTACCGCGCGCTCCGCATCGCGCGCGGCGACACGACGCTGCTGCCGGGGTGGGACGAGAACGCCTACGCGCCGAAGTCGGGCGCGACGGCCCGCACGATGGGGTCGCTGCTCGACGAGATGGAGTCGGTGCGCGACGCGACGGTCACGCTCTTCCAGGGCTTCCCGGAGGAGGCGTGGGCCCGCATCGGCAACGCCAACGGCCAGCCGATCTCGGTGCGCGCCCTCGCGTGGATCTGCGCCGGGCACCTGCTGCACCACCTGCAGGTCGTGCAGGACCGCTATCTGGCGCTGCGCGGGCAGTAGGCCGGGCGGCTCCCGGCCGCCGCCGGCCGGGAGGGCGGCCGCGCGTCGCCGCGACTACAGGTGCAGCGGCCTCCCCAGCGCGCCGAGCGCCGCTTCCTTCACGACCTCGCTCAGCGTCGGATGCGAGTGCACCGTCGCCCCGATGTCATCGGCGGTGCCGCGGTACTCCATCGCGAGCACGACCTCGCTCAGCAGGTCGCTCACGTTGGGGCCGATCATGTGGCAGCCGAGGATCTCGTCGGTCCGTGCGTCGGTCACGAACTTCACGAATCCGTCGGTGTGCCCCATGGTGCGCGCGCGCCCGTTGGCGCTGAAGGGGAACTTCCCGACCTTCACCGCCCGTCCGGCCGCCTTCGCCTCGGCCTCGGTCATCCCGCACGTCGCCACCTCGGGCCAGGTGTACACGACGCCCGGCATGTTGTGGTAGTGCATGTGCGCCGGCCTCCCGGCGATCACCTCGGCCGCGATGACCCCCTCGTCCTCGGCCTTGTGCGCGAGGAGCTTCCCGCCGACGGCGTCGCCGATGGCGTACACGTGCGGGAGGTTGGTGCGCATCCGGTCGTCCACGACGATCTCGCCGCGCCGGCCGAGCGCCAGCCCGAGCGCCGCCGCGTCGATCCCGGTGAGGGACGGCTTCCGGCCGATCGACACGAGCACGTAGTCGGCGCCGAAGGTGCGCGTCTCGCCGCCCTTCTCGGTGGTGACGACGACGCGGTCGCCCTCGCGGTGGCCGCCGGTCACCTTGGTGCCGGTGTGCAGCTCGAGCCCCTGCCGGGCGAAGATGCGCGTCGCCTCCTTGATGACGTCGGCGTCGTTCCCCGGCAGGATGGTGTCGGCGTACTCGATGACGGTGACGGTCGCGCCGAGGCGGCGCCAGACGGAGCCGAGCTCGAGGCCGATGACGCCGCCGCCGATGACGATGAGGTGCTTCGGGACCTCGGGGATCCGCAATGCGCCGACGTTCGAGAGGATGCGTTCCTCGTCGAATCGGAGGAACGGCAGCTCCAGCGGCACGGAGCCGGTGGCGATGATGACGTGCTTCGCGGCGTAGCTGGTGACGGCGCCGTCGTGGCCCTTCACCTCGACGACGTTGCCGGGCTTGAGGGTGCCCCAGCCCTTGGCCCAGGTGACCTTGTTCTTCTTGAAGAGGAACTCGACGCCCTTGGTGTTCTGCGCGACGACCTCATCCTTGCGCTTCATCATCTGCGCGAGGTCGAACGAGAGCCCCTCGAAGCGGAGGCCGTGCTCGGCGGCGTGGAGCCGGGCGAACTCGTAGTGCTCGGAGGAGCCGAGGAGCGCCTTGGACGGGATGCAGCCGACGTTGACGCACGTGCCGCCGAGCGTCCTGTCCGCTTCGACGCAGACGACGGTGAGGCCGAGTTGCGCGGCGCGGATCGCGGCGACGTAACCGCCGGGGCCGCCGCCGATGACGACCAGGTCCGGGGAGGAGGATGCGGACACGGGGGAGGGGGTTCGGGTCTGGCCGCAATCTAATGGCCGCGCGTACGGGGCCGGGCGTCCCGTCCTCCGCGCCGCTGTGGCGACGGCCGTCGCACTAGCTTTCCGCCCGTGCCGACGCTCTCCCTCATCACCTGCACGCGGGACCCTGACCCGACGATGCTGCGGCGGGTGCTCGTCGCCGTGGAGGCGCTGCGGGTGCCGGCGGCGTGGGACCGGGAGTACCTCCTGGTCGATTCGGCCTCGGCCCATCCGCTCGCCGACCGGGCGGAGGAACGCCTCTTCCTCGACCGCGAACCGTGGGCGCGGCTGGTGCGCGTGGACGTGCCGGGGCTCGCGGCGGCGCGCCGGGCCGCCGTGCGTGAGGCGCGCGGGTCGCTCCTCATCTGGTTCGACGACGACAACGTCCCCGCCCCCGGGTACCTCGAGGCCGCCGTCGCGTTCGCGACGGCGCATCCGTCCGTGAGCGTGTGGGGGGCCGGGCGCATCACCGTCGACTTCACCGGCCCCGTCGCCCCGTGGGTCGAGCGCAGCATGCGCCCGTTCTTCCAGGAGCGCACGCATCCGCGCGACGAGTTCGGGCGCACCACCCACTGGGCGCCCTTCTTCCCCGTGGGCTCGGGACTCGTCACGCGCCCCCCGGCGATGACGCGCTGGGTGGACGCGCACACGCGCGGCGCCTACACGTTGAGCGGCCGGAAGGGCACCGCCCTCACCGCCGGCGACGACGCGCAGATCATCTTCGGGGCCATCGCCGCCGGCGAGGACGTCGGCGTCTGCGCGGCGCAGCACCTCACGCACCTGATCCCGCCCGCGCGCTGCACCGCCGACTACCTCGCGCGGATGGAGTTCGGGATCTCGGCCTCGCTGCGCATCGCGCGTGCGGAGTGCTTCCCGGCGGAGCGGGCCGCGCTCGCGGCCGATGACGTGTCGATGGTGGACGCCGTGCGCGCCGCGCTCGCGTCGCTGCCGGCGCACGGTGTGGTGGACGGACCGCGCCACGCACGGCTGGAGATCGCCCGCCGCCTCGGTGCGCTCGCCGCGACGCTCCAGCTGCAGGACCGCGCGGAGCCGGAGTGGCTCCGCGCGGCCATCGCGCTGTTCGGATTGCGCTGAGGGCGCCCGTCGCGGGGTCCGCTCCCCCCGCGGCCGCGTTGCGGGCTCAGCGCCGCGTCGCGACCACCTCGAGGTACTCCGAGTCCACCTCGGTCCCGCTCGCGCCCGCGCGGTGCGCCGACTCCCAGAGTTCGCGCAGCCGCTGGCCGAACTCCGCCCGCTGGTCCTCGGTGATCGCCTCGAGCGTGCGCACAGTCGGGCCGTAGCTCGCGCGGAACAGTTCGGCCGTGCCTGCGGGCGAATGCGGGAACCGGAAGGTCAGCACGCGTGGCGTGAGGGTGAGGTCCCAGTGCTCGGCCGGGAAGCGCTCACGCAGCGCCGCCTCGTCGCCCCACAGCAGCGTGCTCGGTGCTCCGGCCGGCGGCGGCGCGTACGCGACGTGCAGCGCGAGCATCCGGCCGATGAAGCCGCCCATCACCCAGTTCGCCATCGCGACGCGCCCGCCCTGCCGCGTGACGCGCGCCAGCTCGGACGCCACGAGCGCGGGGCGCGCCGCGAACATCGCGCCGAACATCGAGACCACGAGCGGGAACGCGCCGTCGGCGTACGGCATCTCCTCCACCGTCCCCTCGTCGAGCATCACCCCCACGCGCTCGCGGGCGGCCCAGGCCTGCGCCTCGTGCAGCAGGTTGCGCGCGATGTCGAGCCCGAAGACGCGCGCGCCGCCGCGGGCGAGCGGGATGGTGAGGTTGCCCGAGCCGCAGGCGGCGTCGAGCACGTAGGTGCCGGGCGCCACGCCGAGGCGCGCAACGAATGCCTCCGCCTCGTGGCGGAAGCCGGCGGCGATGCGGTCGTACGCGCCGGCGGTCCAGACGCGCCGGGCGCGCGTGACGCCCGGATCCTCGGGCGTGGCGGGGACGGGGGTGCTGCGGCGGCGGGTGGCGGTGCCGTCGCCCTCGGTGCCGGGGCGGGCGGGGCGGCTGGTCGCGGTCTGCATCGGGTCGCTCTCCGTGTCGGTGTACCGGGGACTGCGCCGGATGCGGCGCGGGCCGGACACGGCGCGCCGGAACGCGAACGGCGCCGGCGCACCCGGTGCGCCAGCGCCGTCGTCCCTGCCGGGCCGCGGTCAGTCGTCGATGAGCATTGCCGCCGGGTCCTCCATCAGCTCCTTCACCCGCACGAGGAACAGCACGGCCTGCTGGCCGTCGATGATGCGGTGGTCGTAGCTCAGCGCGACGTACATCATCGGGCGGACCTCCACCCGGCCGTCGATCGCGACGGGGCGGTCCTGCGTCTTGTGCAGCCCGAGGATGGCGACCTGCGGGAAGTTGATGATCGGCGTCGAGATGAGCGAGCCGAAGACGCCGCCGTTGGTGATGGTGAACGAGCCGCCGGTGAGGTCGTCCATCGTGAGCTTCCCGTCGCGCGCACGCTTGGCGACGGCGTTCATCGCCCGGGAGAAGCCGATCAGCGACATCCGGTCGGCATCCTTCACGTTCGGCACGACGAGCCCCTGATCGCTCGCGACGGCGATGCCGAGGTTCACGTAGTGCTTGTAGAGGACGTGGTCGCCGTCGATCTGCGCATTGACGACCGGATACGCCCTGAGGGCGAGGCAGGCGGCCTTCGCGAAGAAGGGCATGAAGCTGAGCTTCACGCCATGCTGCTTCTCGACGCGCTCCTTCATCCGCTCGCGGAGCGCCGTCACCGCGCTCATGTCGATCTCGTTGAACGTCGTGAGGTGCGCGGTCTGGTGTTGGGCGTTGAGCAGGTTCTCGGCGATGCGCTTGCGGCGCGTCGTCATCCGCTCGCGCGTCTCCCGGGTGCCGGGCGCGGGGGCGGAGGCCGGCGGGGCGGCGACCACCGACGGCACGGAGGGCGCCGCGGGCGTCGGCGCGCTCGGCTGGCGCTCGGCGTGGGCGACGACGTCCGGCTTGCTCACGACGCCGCCACGGCCCGTGCCCTGCACCTGGCCCAGGTCGATGCCCTGCTCGGCGGCCAGGCGCTGGGCGCTGGGCGCCGCGCGGACCTCGACCGGCGCGGCGACG
>JAIBBJ010000020.1 GCA_019694735.1 Gemmatimonadaceae bacterium
CACGCTCACCATCGACGTGGTCCGCGGCCGCGGGAACGGGTTCTCGCTCGAGGCACCGCTCGGCGTGCGCTTCCTGACGCGTTCGACGGTCTGCGCGTCGCCGGAACCGCCAGGATCCGATGGCCCCACGGAGGTCGCGCTGCCCTAGTTCGCGAGCCCATTCCGGCTGGTGGCGCGCACGAGCGTCCGGTGACCGGTGACGAGGTCAGGCGTATCGCCGCGCACCACCCCTGTAACGAAACGTGAGAGGCCGGCGGCGGCCACCGACATCCAAGTCTTAGCCATGCAATGACTTAGCGAATCGGATTCACCCGGCATTCGGCTTGCCATTACGTGCGGTGCGGCAACGGACAGGACGTCCGGCGTCGCACCGCACGATCGCATCGGCAACCGGCGACACGGCGACACCCTGTCGCTCCCGCCACCCCGCGGTCGGACGGCTGCACCGCCCCACGCCCGTCACCTCACTCCGCGAGGAACACGCCCATGTCGCTCATCCGCTCCCTCTCCGCCTTCGCCGTCCTCGCCACGCTGGCGGCCTGCAACGGCGACCCGGTCGGCCCGTCCACCGCACTCTCCGCCGACGCGGCCTCCCGCACCGCCAGTGCCCCGGCCCCTGCCGGCGCCGCCCTCACCGGTCGCACCATCATCTTCCTCGCCAAGGCCGAGACGAGCCCGTACGCCGGCGCCAAGGGCGCGGCGAAGTACGACGTCCGGAAGCCGTCCAAGCCGGAGTTCGAGATCGAGGTCGAGCACCTCCCGGCGGGCACGGCCGTGGACTTCTACCTCGGCGACGTGAAGATCGGCAGCGCGACGGCCGACAGCATGGGCGAGGCGAACCTCGAGCTCGCCGCGGAGCGCGGGCAGACGGTGCCGGTCCCGACCGGCGGGACGATCGCACAGGCCCGGCTCGCCGACGGCCGCGTGCTCGTCTCCGGCTCGTTCTGACGGACTGCCGCACCGGTGGGCACCGCGCACCCCCGTGACGGATATCTTGCAGGGCGCGCCGCGCCGGGCCGGGTGGCCCGGCGCGGAGCGCGTCCGACACCGCTCCTGAGGCACTCGTGAATCGCTCGTTCCGCTCCGCCCTGACCCTCGCCGTCGCCACCGCCGCCCTCATCGTGGGGGCCTGCACCGTGGACGGCACTGACGGCCCCGGCAACACCGTCAAGGTCCCCACGCTCAAGGACACGGCGCTGTCCGTGAACACCCTCGAGCCGGCGGCGAACGCGCCGCGCATCGTGAACCCCGTCGTCTCGTTCTGGGCGATCAAGGGCGAGCGGAGCGAAGCGTTCATGTACTACGCCAAGCCCGGCAACCGCCCCGATTCGACGGTGTTCGTGCGCTTCCGCGTCGAGCGGAACTCGCTCGTCAATCGCCCCAACGGCACCCCCATCGCCGACGGCGACTCGATCCTCATCACGATGACGCTCGTGGACTCGGTGAAGCTCGAGGTCGGGTTCGAGCCGTCGGGCCTCGTGTTCAATCCGGCGGATCCCGCGATCCTCAAGATGAACTATCGCGAGACCAACCCCGACTACGACGACGACGGGGATGTGGACTCGACCGACACGGCGATCCCGACGATCTTCGCGATCTGGCGCCGCGAGACGCCGACCTCGCCGTGGATCCGCCAGACCAGCACGGTCACGCGGGAGCTGAACGAGGTCGAGACCGCCGTCGGCGGCTTCACGGGCTACGTGATCGCCTGGTGACCATGACGGGCGGCGGCGCAGCGACGGCGCACGGGCCCGCCCGTGCGGAGCGGGGGCGCGCATGAGCGCGCCCACGCTCGTGGTCGTCTCGCTGAGTCCCTCGTTCGCCGACCTCTGGCCCACCCTCGCCGACGCGTGCGGCCTCGCCTGCGAGGTCGTGCGGGAACGCCCCGAGCGGCTCGACCCCACCACGCACCTCGTGCTGCTCGCCGCCGGCGGCGACGAGGCGCTCCTCCCCCGCGCCGCGCGCGAGCTGCGCGCCGCGAGCGAGGTCGCCTTCGCGGCGGTCGGCGCCGAGTGCGGGCACCACCTCGCCGCCGCCGTCGTGCGCGCGGGTGCCGAAGAGGTCTTCGTCGTCCCGGCCGACCTCGACCTCCTGCGCTCCTGGCTGCGCGAGGCGGCGGGCAAGCTCACCGCCCGCGAGGACCGCAAGGCGTTCGCCGCCGGGGAGGCCGGCAAGTACGACTTCAAGGGGATCCTGGGCGCGTCGGGCTCGCTCGCCGCGACGCTCGAGCGCGTCGCGCGGGTGATCCCGCACCCGTCGGTGACGGTGCTGATCACCGGCGAGACCGGCACCGGCAAGGAGCTCATCGCGCGCGCCATCCACTACAACGGCCCCCGCCGCGAGGGGCCGTTCGTGGACATCAACTGCGCGGCGCTCCCCGAGCACCTGCTCGAGAGCGACCTCTTCGGCCACGAGAAGGGCGCGTTCACCGACGCCTCGGCGGCCAAGCCGGGCCTCTTCGAGATGGCGCAGGGCGGCTCGATCTTCCTCGACGAGATCGGCCACCTCGCGCTGCCGCTGCAGGGGAAGCTCCTGCGCGCGCTGCAGGAGCGCTCCATCCGCCGCGTCGGCGGCGTGCGCAACATCCCGATCGACGTGCGCGTGATCGCCGCCACGCACGTGCAGCTGGAGACGGCGGTGAAGGCGGGGCAGTTCCGCGAGGACCTCTTCTACCGGCTCAACGTCCTCCCCGTCACCCTGCCGCCGCTCCGCAAGCGGCGCGAGGACATCCTCCCGCTCGCCCGGCACTACCTCGAACGGTTCGCCGGCGAGTACGGCGTGCCGCGCCCCACGCTGAGCCCGCGCGCCGAGCGCGCGCTGCTCGACCGTCACTGGGCGGGGAACATCCGTGAGCTCCGCAACGTCATGGAACGCACGGTGCTCCTCGCCGACGCGCCGGTGCTGGAGCCGGAGGCGTTCGAGTTCCTGCCCTTCGAGTCCGGCGCCGACGCCGGCGGCGGCGAGACGCCCGTGCGGCTCGCCGACATCATCCGGGTGGCGGTGCGCGCCGCGCTCGAGGCGACGAACGGCAACAAGAGCGAGGCGGCGCGCCGCCTCGGCATCTCGCGCCCGCGCCTGATGCGGCTGCTCGATGGCGGCGACGACGCCGAGGGCGGCGAGGAGGGCGACGATGCACGCTGATCCGTCGCGGCTCGCCACCGCCCGCGCCGAGGCCGCACGCGTGGCTGCGCTCGGCGCCTGGGGCGATGTGGCCGGGCTGCTGCAGCCGTACCGGGCGCAGCTCGGCGCGCACCCGGAGTCCGCCGCGCTGCTCGGCGAGGCGCTCGTGCGCACCGGACGCAGCGCCGAGGCGCGCGAATGGCTGGCGTCGGTGCTGCCGACGCTGGAGACCGCCGGCGACCGCGCGTCGTTGCGGCGCGCGACGGTGCTGCTCGGGGCGTCGTACTTCGAGCTCGGCGTGCTGGAGGAGGCGCGCCGCGCCTTCACCGAGGCGCTCGACCTCGCCCGCCGCGACGGCGACGACGCCCTCGTCGCGCGCGCGATGAACAACCTCGGCGCCATCGCGAACGTCGAAGGCGACTGGGGCAGCGCGATCGGCCTCTACACGCTCGCCGTGTCGGCGCACCAGCGCCGCGGCGATGTGCGCGGGCTGGCCGAGACCTTCCACAACATGGCCATCACCGCCCGCGACCAGGGCCGCCTCGCCGAAGCGGACGAGCTCGAGCAGCGGTGCGTCGAGTACGCGCGCGCGGCGCAGCGGCCGCTGCTCGTCTCGATCGCCCGGCTCGGGCGCGCCGAGCTCGCGTTCCGCCGCGGCGACGCGCCGCTCGCCGAGGCGTCGGCCCGGCGCGTGGCGAAGGAGTTCGCCGACGCCGGCGATCCGGTGCGCGAGGCGGAGTCGCTGCGGCTCGCCGGTGTCGCCTGCACCGCCAGTGGCAAGCATGCGGATGCCCGTGCGCTCCTCGACCACGCGGTGGAGCGCGCCCGGACGCACGGGGCGGTCCTCCTCGCGGCGGAGGCGCTCCGCGCGCGGGCGGAGCTGCGCGCCGCCGTCGCCGACCCGCACGGCGCGCTCGACGACGCGCGCGCGGCCCTCGCGCTCTTCACGCAGCTCAACGCGCGGCACGACGCCGCCGCGATGCTGCGCTTCATCGAGACGCTGGCGGTCTGACCCGGCCGTCGGGCCCGAGCGCGAGGATGGCGTCCGCCTCCCGCGCGACGAGCGCCGCGTCGTGCGCGATGAGCAGCACGGCGAGCCCACGGGCCCGCCGCAGCGCGCCGAGCACCGCGAGGACCTGGTCGCGCGCGACCGCGTCGAGCGCCGAGACGGGCTCATCGCAGATCAGCAGCCGCGGGCCCAGGGCCAGCGCCCGCGCGATCCCCACCCGCTGGCGCTGCCCACCGGAGAGCTCGTGCGGATGGCGCGCCGCGAGCGCCGCGTCGAGCCCCACCTCGGCGAGCATCGCCGCGACGCGCGCCGGCGCCTCCCCCTCGGTCACGCGACCATGGATGCGCAGCGGTTCGAGCAGCGCGTCGGCGACGCGCGTCCGCGGGTCGAGCGCGCCGCTCGTGTCCTGGAACACCGCCTGCATCGCCGGCCGCGCGGCCCGCAACGCCGCCCCCTCGAGTGCGAGCCAGTCGCGGCCGTCGAACATGACCCGGCCGGCGTCCGGCCGCTCGAGCCGCAGCAGCACGCGCGCGAGCGTCGTCTTCCCCGCCCCGGACGGCCCCACCACCGCGAGCGTGCGCCCGGCGTCGAGCGTGAACGAGAGGTCCACGCAGCCCACCGGACCGCGCGGCGTGCGATGGCGCTTGGTCAGCCCCTCGACGGCGAGCAGCGGGGTCACGGTGCCCTTCCCGAGGGGATGGCCACGGTGCGGTCGGTGTGGCGCGCGGCGACCGCGCTGTCGTGCGTGATGAGGAGCAGCGCCATCCCGCGCTCGCGCCGGAGCCCGTCGAGCAGCGTGAGCACATCGTGCGCCGCGGCCGCGTCGAGCGACGCCGTCGGCTCGTCCGCGATGAGCAGGGACGGCGCGTGGAGGAGCGCCATCGCCAGCAACACGCGCTGGCACATCCCGCCGGAGAGCTCGTACGGACGGGCATCCCACACGCGCGGCGGATCGGGGAGGTCGACGCGGGCGAACAGGGTGAGGGCACGCGCGCGTGCGGCCTCCGCGTCGAGCCCCGGGTGCGCGCCGGCGACGGTCAGCAGCTGGTCCCCGACGCGCCGCACGGCATGCAACGAGGCGACGGCGTCCTGGAAGACCATCGCGACGCGCCGCCCGCGCACCGCCCGCATCGCCTCCGCATCGAGCGCCGCCAGGTCGCGGCCCTCGAACGTGATCGCCCCATCGACCGCCGTGCCGGCAGGCAGCAACCGCAGCACCGCGAGCGCCAGCGTGGACTTGCCGGCGCCCGAGGGCCCGGTGACCGCGACCGCCTCGCCGGCGGCGACCATGAGCGAGATCCCCTCGAGCGCCGGCGCAGCCGCGCCCGGGTGGCGGGCGCGCAGCCCGTCCACGCGGAGCAGCGGCGCGGCCGGGTCGGCGCCCCGGGCCACGGACCTCGCGGGGGAGTTCGTCTCGTCCGTCATGCCGTCTCGCGGGGGTCGAGCCGCCGCCGCATCCCCTCGCTGATCACCGTGAGCGCGAGCACGCTCCCCACGATCGCGAGTCCCGGGAACAGCGAGACCCACGGCGCGGTCGCGAGCGTCGCCCGGCCGTCGGCGATCATGTTCCCCCAGCTCGCGGCCGGCGGACGCACCCCGACGCCGAGGAAGCTCACGCCCGCCTCGAGGAGCATCATCTGCCCCATGCCGAGCGTGGCGGCCACGAGCAGCGGCGTGGCGAGGTGCGGCAGCAGGTGGTGCCGCACGATCCAGGGCACCGGCGCTCCCATCGTGCGGGCGGCCTCCACGAACGCGCGGGTGCGCAGCGACCGTACCTGCCCGCGCACGAGCCGCGCGATGCCGAACCATCCGGTGGCACCCAGCAGCAGCACGAGCCCCCCGGTGCCGAGCCCGCCCGTGACCGCGACCACCGCAAGCACGAGCAGCACGCGCGGCACCGCGAGACCGGTGTCCACGAGTCCCATCAGCAGCGCGTCGGTGCGGCCACCGGACCAGCCCGCCACGAGACCGATGCCCGCGCCGAGCACGAGCGCGACGAGCGTGCCGAATGCCCCCACGGCAAGCGAGACCCGCGCGCCGTGGAGCACGCGGCTGAGCACGTCGCGCGAGACGGCATCGGTCCCGAGCCAGAAGCGCGCGCTGGGGGGCTGCGAGGCGAGCCCGACGATGTCGAGCTGGTCGGTGGGACCGTGGGGCGCGAGCCACGGCGCGAGGAGCGCCGCCAGCACCAGCCCGGCGAGCACGCCGAGCGCCGCGCGGTCGGCGTGCCGCACGCGGGGGGCGGGCGCGGCCGCGCTCACGCGCTCCGCCGCACGCGCGGGTCCGCCCACGCGGCGAGCAGGTCGCCGACGAGACCGCCGAGCACGACCGCCGCCGCGGAGACCAGCGCGGTCCCCACCACCAGCGGGTGGTCACGCGCGAGGATGGCGTCGGTGGCGACGCGTCCGATGCCCGGCCAGGAGAAGACCGTCTCCACGAGCACCGCCCCGCCGATCAGCCCCGGGATCGCGAGCCCCACCAGCGTGGCGAGCGGCAGCCACGCGTCGCGCAGCACATGCCGCAGGAGGATCGTCCGCTCGGGGACCCCCATCGCGCGCGCGGTGCGCACGTGATCCTCATGCCACGCGTCCCGCATCGCCCCGCGCACGAACCGCGCGGTGCCGGCCGCGCCGGCGAGGCCGAGGGTGAGCGCGGGGAGCGCGAGGTGCCGCAGCCGGTCGAGCCATCGCCCCGCCGCCGTGAGCAGGTCGTGCGTCACCGGATCGGTCGCCCCCCCCACGGGCAGCCAGTGCCACCACTGCGCGAACACGAGGACGAGCACGAGTCCGAGCCAGAAGACCGGAACCGCCTGCACCGACATGGTGAACGCGGAGAGCACGCGGTCACCGCGGGAGCCGGCATGCGCGGCCTGCCACGCGCCGAGCGCGATGCCGACGAGCAGGTCCACCAGCAGCGCGGCCGCCGCGAGGAGCAGCGAATGCGGCAGCGCCGCGGCGAGGACGTCGCGCACGGGGCGCTGACGGCTGAAGGATTCGCCGAGATCGCCCTGCACCGCGGCGGCGAGCCAACGCGCGTACTGGACCGGCAGCGGTGCGTCGAGCGCGAAGCGGGCGCGGAGCCCGGCCGCCGCGACCGGGTCGAGCGCGCGCCCGTCGGCGGGCTGGAAGGGCGCGCCGGGCGCGGCGTGGATCGCGGCGAAGGCGAGCGTGGCGACCGCGAGCAGCAGCGCCGCCGCGCGGAGCGCGCGCCTCACCGACCGGCCTTGTCGCGCTCGGTGAGCTGCTCCGGCGGCACGCGCCACTGGCGCACATGGGCGAGCCATCCGTCGCCGCGCAGCGTCACGTCGGCGAACCGGCGGTCGATCGCCGCCACGTTCTCCGGCGCGAAGAGCATCATCGCCGGCGGGTCGGCCGCGAGGGCGGCGAAGGCGCGCTGCCACGCGGCCTGCGCGGCGGCGGCCTCGGTGGCCGAACGCGCGGCCGCGACCTGGGTGTCGAACGCGGGATTCGCGTAGCGCCCGAAGTTCATCTCGCCGCCGCTCTCCCACAGCGGCCCCACCGTCGTGGCCGGCGTCGGATCGCCCTGCATCGCCTCGATGGCCGTCTCGAACCGCCCCGCCTGCAGCCGCTGCATCATCGTCGGGAGGTCCACCTCCTCGATCGTCACGTCGGCCCCGATGCGCTTGAGCTGCTCCTGGAGGAGCACCGCGTACTGCTTGCGGCCGGCGCTCGTCGAGGGGACCATCACGGAGAAAGCGAGGGGCCGCCCGCCCTTGCGGCGCACGCCGCCCGGGCCAACGGTCCAGCCCCCCGCGTCGAGCAGCCGCGCCGCCTGCGTGGTGTCGAACGGCGGCACCGGCGGCGCGCCCGCCCAGAGCCAGCCCCACAGCAGCGGCATCGGGCCCGGCGGGACCTTGGCGCGGCCGCCGAAGACGTTCTGCGCGAGCGACGCCCGATCCACCGCGAGCACCAGCGCACGCCGCACGTCGGCGTCGGCGAGCACCGGATGCGGCGCGGCGCGCGACACGGCGGCCTTCGTGTTGAAGCGCAGGAAGGCATAGGTGCCGCCCGGATACGGGTGGATCGCGAGATGCCCGGTGTGCTCGGCGAGCGCCACGTTCGGCGGGCTCACGAGCACCTCGATGGCGTCCGCCTCCTTGGCGAGCACCTGCTGCAGCGCCGACGGCAGATCCGCGGCGAACCGCCAGACCAGCCGCGCGAGGTGCGGACGGCCGAGGAAGAAGCTCGTGTCGGCCTCGAGCGTGACCGCCTGCTCGGCGTCCCACTTCACGAAGCGGTACGGCCCGTTCCCCACCGGCGACCGGCCGAACGGATGGCTCCGCCACTCGGCCCTCGGCACCGCACCCAGCAGGTGCGCCGGGAGGATCCGCATATGGTAGGTCGCGTCGAAGAACGCCTCGGGATACGGGGCGGTGAACGCGAAGGTGACGGTGACGGAATCCTTCGCCGTCACCGACGCGATGCGCGCGAGCGCCGGACGCCCGTTGGCGCCGAGCGCGGAGTCGGCGTAGGCCTTGAACGTGAACGCGACGTCGAGCGCGGTCACGCGCGCGCCGTCGTGCCAGCGCGCGCGCGGGTCGAGCGTGAAGGTGAGGGTGCGCGGGTCCTCCCAGCGCCACGACTGCGCGAGCTGCGGGGCGAAGCCCGAGTCGCCGATCGTGCTCGCGCCGGCGCGCAGGTCCGCGAGGCGCAGGAACAGTTGATCGGAGATGTCGCGGTCGAGCGCGCCCTGGATGACCGGCGGCAGGAGCGAGGCCGGGCTGCCCGGCGCGGCGATCACCAGCGTGCCGCAACGGTCACCGGCGCACGGATCGGCGGGGGCGCAGCCGAGGGCGGCCGCGAGGACGAGGGCGGCGAGCGTGGCACGGCGCGCCGGGCGCCGCGGGGGGAGCGATCGGAGCATCAGGGAAAGGTCCGGTCCGGCTGGGGCGTGGGCAAGTGCTGGACGGGTCATCCATCCCGCCCACGCCCCGAAAGGTCCGCGGTCAGCGTCGGATCGTCCGCAACAGCGCCTCGATCGCCGCCGTGAGCTGCTGGTCCTGGCCCTTGCTGACCTTGTCGTACTCGTTCATCACGAGCAGGTCCGGCTCCGTCTGCTGGTTCTCGAGGTAGCGGCCGGTCCGCGCGTCCTTCACGCCGAGCCCCGGGACGCCCCAGCGGATGCCGCCCTGCAGCACCTCCCACCCGGCGAAGGTGCAGGTGCCGGGCACCGGCATGCCCACGAGCTGGCCGAGCCGCAGCTGCTTCACCGCGTACGCGTAGCAGTGCCCGTCCGAGTAGTTCGCCTCGTTGGCGATCGAGATGCTCGGCTTGGTCCAGCGGAAGTTCGGCTCGAAACCCGCGCTGCGGTCGTCCACCGTGTAGTCGAAGAAACGCTCGCCGCTCAGGAACATCGCGAGGTCGGCGACGAGGTCGCCGCCGCCGTTGAAGCGCGTGTCCACCACGAGGCCATCGCGGAGCGCGAACCGTCCGAGCACGTCCTCGAACGTCGTGCGCATCGCCCCGTCGTTCATCCCGGGGAGATGGATGTAGCCGAGTCGGCCGCCGCTGGCGCGTTCGACCTCCTCGCGGTTCCGCCGCACCCACCGCGTGTACAGGAGCCGGCCCTCCTCGGCCTGCGAGACCGGCTTCACCACGACCTCGCGCCGCGCCCCGCCGGCGCTGAGCTCCAGCAGCACGTTCTGCCCCGCCTTGCGGTTGAGCAGCTGCGCGATGTCGGTCACCGGGGTGATGGCGACGCCGTCCACCGCCTCGATCACCGTGCCGGGCACGACGTCCATCCCGGCGAGTCCGAGGGGGCCGTTGGGCAGCACCTCCTCGATGCGCGCCCCGGCGGCGGTCCACGTCGGGTCGTACAGCACGCCGAGCGCCGCGGTCGCATCGAGGTCGCTGCCCGACGCCGCCCACCGCGCCCCCGAGTGGCTGATGTTGAGCTCCCCGAGCATCTCGGCCAGCATCTCCGCGAACTCGTAGTCGTTGCCGATGTGCGGCAGGTACTTCTCGTAGGTCGGGCGCAGGCCCGACCAGTCGATGCCGTGGTAGCCCGCCGTGTAGAACGTGTCGCGCGTCCGGCGCCACACATGGTCGAATGCCTCCGCCCGCTCGGCGGCCACATCCACCGTCATCTCGCCGCGGATCGCGACGGACTCCCGCTTGCCGGACGTCGGGTCGATCCGGCTGATGGCCCCGTTCGCGAGGAGGAAGATCGCCTTCTGGTCCTTGTCCCAGGTCATCGCGCCGCCGGCGGCGTCGAGCGACACGAGCTGCTTGGTCTCCCGCGTCCGGAGGTTCGTGCTCCACAGGTTGAAGCCGCGCTCGAAGCGGGCGAGGTAGTAGAGCGTCTCGCCGTCCTTGCTCACGAGCGCATCGCCGAGCGACGACGAGTGGATGGTGAGACGCGCCTTGCGCTCCTCGAGGCCCGCGAGCTCGAGGCTGACGGGCCGCGCAGGGACGGCCGCGGCCGCGGAGTCGGGCCGCGGCTTCGGCGCCTTGTCCTCGGCCTCCTTCACCAGCGCGTACTCCTCCTTGGTGAGGCGGAAGCGGTCCCACGCGCCCTGCGTGAAGAACATCCCGTAGACGTCCATCTGGGCGCCGCCCGACTGCGCGACGGACTTGAGGCCGTCGCGGTCGGACACCCAGAGCATCCCCTGCCCGCCGAGGATCCACTGCGCGCCGCCGTCATTGAATCCGCTCTGCGTGAGGTTCACCGGCGCGCCGCGGCCGTCGGTGGCGACGAGCCCGACCTCGCCCGGCGCGAGGCCCGGCACCGCCATGTCGAACAGCATCCACTTGCCGTCCGGGCTCCACTCGAACCGCTGCGTCTCGCCCCAGAGGTGTCGCCGGTCGAGCAGCGTGCGCGTGGCACCGCCGTCGAGCGTGCGGACCCGGAGCGTCGTCCGGTCCTCGACGAACGCGAGCTCCTTGCCGTCGGGCGAGTACCGCGGCTGGCGGTTCTGCCGCTCGTTCACGATGAGCGCCGTCTCGCGCACCACCGTGGAGGCGTAGAAGTACGGCTCGGCATCGCGCGCGCGGCGGGTCTCGTAGACGCCCCAGCGGCCGTCGCGCTCGGCGGCATAGGCGATCGCCTTGCCGTCCGGCGAGAACGCGAGGCCGGCCTCCGCGCCGGGTGTGGCGGTGAGCCGCTTGGTGACGCCGCCCTCGACCGAGGTGACGAAGACGTCGCCGCGGAAGATGAACGCGACCTCCTTCCCCGTCGGCGAGACCACGAGCTCACGCGCGCCGCCGTTCACCGCGACGACCTGCGTCGCATTCACCTTGCCGTCCACCCGGATCGTCACCGGCACCCGTGCGGGCTGCCCGCCGGCGCGGAGCGTGTAGAGCTGGCCGTCGTGGCCGAACGCGAGGGTGCCGTCATCGGCCATCGAGAGGAACCGCACCGGGACGCCGCGGAAGCGCGTGAGCTGCTGCGCGCCCGTGCCGTCGAGGTTCCGCTTGTGCACGTTGAACGTGCCGCTCTCCTCGCTGAGGTAGACCACCGCGCGGTCCCCGTCCGTGAGGATGGGGCTGCGGTCCTCGCCGGCGAAGGTCGTGAGCTTGCGGTGCGTCCCCGCACGCACGTCCATCAGCCAGAGGTCACGGGCGATGGCGCTGGTGTGGTGCTTGCGCCAGGGATTCTCGCCGCCCTTCCGGTCGTGATAGACGAGCCAGCGCCCGTCGGTGCTGTAGCGCGCGTCCTCGGCCGGCGTGGTGAGCAGCTGCACCGGCCGGCCGCCGGCGACCGCGACCTGGTAGAGCTCCGGCTGCGAGGCCGCCGGGTAGCCGCGGTGCGCGGCGGCGTCGCCGCGCGCGCCGCCGAAGACGACCTGCCGTCCGCCCGCCGCGAACGAGTACGGGAACTCGTCCGCCGAGTGGAAGGTCAGGCGCCGCGCCTCACCGCCGGCGGCGGGCATCACGAAGAGGTCGAAGTTCCCGTGCCGGTCGCTCGCGAAGACGAGCTGCGTCCCGTCCGGGCTCCACACCGGCATCATGTCCTGCGCCGCGTGCTGCGTCAGCTGCGTCGCGGTGCCGCCCGCGACCGGGACCGTGAAGAGGTCGCCGCGATAGGTGAACGCGAGCGTGCGGCCGTCCGGCGAGATCGCCGGATAGCGCATCCACGAGGGGCCATCCTGCGCGCCGGCGACGGCGGGGACGGCCAGGAGCACGGCGGCGACGGAACGGCGGAGGAGGCGGGCGGGCATGACGGGGATCTCGGAGGGTCGACGGGTCCGGCGGACGAGGGGAATCTACGGATGGGTCGCGCTCACGGTGTCGCGCGGCCCCGCGCCGGCGCGAGCGACCCGACGTACGCGGCGACCGCCACCATGTCGTCGAGCGACAGGCCCGCCACGACCGCCTGCATCGGGAGCGCACCGGCGTCGGCGCGGGCGCCGGTCCGGATGGAGATGAGCTGCCGCAGGAGGTACTGCGGCGACCGGCCGGCGATCGGCGGGATGACGCCGACGCCCAGGAGGTCGGGCCCATGGCAGGTGACGCACGCGGTCGCGACACCGGTGGGGCCCTCGGTCGCCAGCCGCCGGCCGCGCGCGATGCTGCCGCGCGGGACGTACGTCACGTAGGGCACCGAGGGGTCGTGGAGCTCGTGACGTCCGAGGTCCTCCGGCATCTCGATCAGCTGGCCGCGATTGGCGACCCGGCCGCTGCCGTCGCGCGCGTAGAGGAGCCCGGCGATCCGATGGCGCGGCAGCGAGTCGGACTCGACGATGCGGTTGCGCCGCGCGGGCACGAGCCGCGCGAAGTACGCCGCCGCCTGGGCGACCTCGTCATCGGTGTAGAGCTTCGCCAGCCGATGCATGGACGTCGTGTTCACCGCCGGGTTCGCCGAGAGCCGCGTGCCGTCGCGGAAGGCGCGCACCTGCGCCACGATGTACGCCTCGGGGAGCCCGGCGAGCATCGCGTTCTCCGGACGCCCGGCGCCATCCGGCAGGTGGCAGAAGCCGCACGCCCAGATGTCCGGACGGCGCCCGTGCATCACGATGGACGGCGGCGCGGGATGCGACGCGGGGAACCAGTCCACCGGCGCGTGCCGGTCGTACGCCTGCTGCTGCGTGAAGCGGAGCGCCGAGCCGGGGACCTGGTGCCGGTGCGTGCTGTCGGCGCTGGGATACGGGTCGGGTGGCGTCGGCAACGTGACCGGGAACGCCCACGCCGGCGCGACGAACGCCGCGCGCGCCGACGGGGCGACCGCCGCGGTGCCGCGACCGGACTGGGCGACGACCGCTTCAGGGACCGCGACAGCGACCGCGGCGGCGACCGCGGCGGCGAGCAGGGGGCGGAGCGGGGCGATGCGTCTCATGGGCGCCAATGGTAGCCGCGCCCTGCGCCCCCCGCGAGCGCCCGAGGGCTCACCGCCCGAAGCGCCGCTCCATCTCCGCGATCGCATCCGGCACGGTCGCCCAGACGAGCGGCACGTCGGGCGTGATCCCCGTCCCCCGCATGCCGCGCGCCGGCAGGTCCGCGTGCGCGGTGATGGTCGGATAGCCGAACGCCCAGCGGCGATCCCCGATCCCGAGCCCCAGGATCTGCACGCTCTGGTAGTCGAGCGCGCCCGCCGTCGGCTCGCCCACCACGGTGGCACGCGTGGAACGCTTCGCGAGCAGCACCAGCACCTCCGATGCGCTCACGGTCCCGCGGTCGGTGAGCACGACCACGCGCCAGTCGCCGTCGAGCGACCGCTCGCGGCGCGGCGCCGGCGGCGTCTCGTCCATCGGCACCAGTGCGCCCGGCCGGGCCTCCAGCCGCGCGACGAGCGACCGCACGTACGGGCTCGCGTCCGTGCCCATGAACCGCTTCGCATACGCGACCTGCGCAGGGGACGACAGCATCACCGGCGCGCCGCCATCCCAGGGGGTGGCGCGCGTGGACTCCGAGGCGACGTACGGATGCAGCGCCCGCGATGTCATCGACCCGCCGCCCTCGTTGCCGCGGAGGTCGATGATGAGGAGTCCGCGGCTGCGGATCGCGCGGGCCGCGTCGTCCACGAGGCCGTCGAGCAGCCGCATCTGCGCGCCGTCGTGCGAGGGCATCGTGACCACGACGGA
>JAIBBJ010000158.1 GCA_019694735.1 Gemmatimonadaceae bacterium
TGGCTACGTCGGCGTGCCGATCGTCATCGGCGGCGGGTTCCGCGGCGGGGCGCCACCGCGCCGGCGCTGACCCGGCGCCGAGCCGTCCGCCGGTCCGAGGTGCGGCGCCCACTCCGCCGCGCCCGCCGCCGCCGCCGCGTCAGCGCGCCACCGGGCCCACGATCGACCAGGTCCGCGGGTCCTCGAGGCCGATGAGCCAGACCGAATAGCCGCGGAGCCGGTGCCGCCGCACGAGGCCGAGCTTCGCCGCGAAGGCGCGCGCGTCCTCGATCCAGGCATGCTCGAAGACGCCGTGGGACTCCCACATCGCGACCCACGCGCGCTGCGTCGCGTCCCAGCGGGGGGTCGCGCCGGCTGCGCGGATCGCCGCCATGAGGGGGCCGTAGCCGACGTCCTCGCCGACGGTGCGTGAACCGCCGCGCCCGTCCGACTGCGGATACCAGTGGTCCGAGTAGCCCGCGAGCCCGAGCGACAGCTTCTCCGGCGGCACGCCCTCCGCGAGCACGTAGTCGAGCGAGGCCACCATCCACGGCCATCCCGCGACCGGGCCCGGTGTCGAGCCACCCGTGTGCTGCGCGTACGTCATGTACGAGAGGAAGTCGAGCGCCTCGGCGAGCGCGCGGTAGTCGTAGGCGCCGCGCCAGTAGTCGTACATCCAGCGGTGGTACGGGCGCGTGCCGCGGTCGTCGCCCGTGCGCGGCACCACGGCGGCCGAGAGCTGGCAACCGGCGGCGTGCACCGAGTCGGCGACCTCGCGCGCGAACGCGGTGAAGGCATCGCGATCGTCCACGTGGAGGTTCTCGAGGTCGAGCTGGATCCCGTGCACGCGCTCGCGCCGGCAGAGCGCGGCGAAGCTCCGCGCCGAGGCCGTGCGGACGCCGCGGTCCGTGACGATGTGGTGCAGGATGCCGAGGTCGAACCCCGGATTCATCACCAGCGGCATCAGCTTCACCCCGTGCGCGCGCGCGAGCTCGGCGATGCGCGGCGGGATGCGCCCGCGGATGGTGCCGGCCGAGTCGATGGCGAACGTCTGCGGCGCGATGACCGTGATCCGGTCGGCGTGGGCGGCGAAGCTCGCGATCCCCGCCGAGTCGTCGCGAATGTACCAGATGGCTTCCGGGGCCTGGGCGGGGGCCCGGGTGGCAGCCTGCGCGGAGGCGGGGGCGGCGGCCCCCGCGGCGGCGAACATCGTGGCCGCGGCGAGCGCGCGCGGCAGGACGGCGTGGCGGGGCATCCGCCAATCGTAGCGGTGCCCCGCGGGACGGGCCAGCACCGTACCGGTCAGAGCGGCGGGCCGACCTCCGCCACCAGCAGCACGTGCGCGCGGAACCGGCGCACGCTCGGGTCCACGTCGAAGCCCACCTGCTGCGGCGCCGAGCGGTCCATCGGACTGAGCGGCGAACGGAAGTGCTCCCACCGCCGGCAGCGGTCGCTCGCGGTCGTGCAGGTGGTGCCGTGCAGGAAGTCGTACGGCGAGCCGCTCAGCGTCTCCCCCGTGCCGTTCCACTCCGGCGACGGGTACACGTTGCCGGCCGCGGCCTGCGTGCCGATCACGTTGTTGCCCGTCGTCCCGGCGAGGGCCTCGAGGGCCACGGGGAACACGATGAGCCCTTCGGCCGGCGGCGCGGGCCAGCGCGGCGGCAGCAGCGACTGGCCGGGGAGGCGATTCTCGATCGCGAGCGCGAGCGTCACGCGCACGCGGCCGGGCGACTGGGCGCCGGGGGCCGACGCGGTCACGTCGGTCACGAAGAGGTCGGCGGCGTCGGCACCGATCATCGCGAGCGTCGGCGTCTCGCCCCCTTCCACGGCCGGCGTGCTCAGGCCGCTGGGCGCGACCACGATCGCCGAGTCGGTGTCGAGGTTGACCTCGATCGTGTATGCGTGCGGGCGCAGATACGCGAGCGGGTCGTTCGTCGCGGCGACCGGAGGGACCCCTTCGGATCCGCAGGCCGCGAGAAGGATGAGGGAGGACAGGATGCCGTATCGCATATGCCCAAAGCTTCGGCAATGGGCATCCAAGCTGAACCCCTCGACCACGAAGTGACAGCGAATTGAACAGTTGAAGGGCTTCTCGCCCCTCCTGGGCGCCGTGTCCTATGCAGGAACGCGACGGTACCGCACTTCGATGGCCAGCGCCTCGGCCTCGCCGGGCATCACATTGTGCGACCGGATCGTGAGCTGATCCGGTCCCTCCAGGGCGTAGGTCGTCCGCCAGCCCCACGGCGGATGCGGGTCGCCCACGAGGTAGTGGCCGAGGACCGTGAATCCAGTATCGGTCGCGTCCCCGACGGAGTGGAGGATCGCCTTCCCCATATGGAAGTCGTCCACCCAGCTCACCTCCCAGCGGGGGCCGGTCTTGTTGAAGGCGATGGTCTCCTCTCCCATGCGCGGCTTGCCCTGCATCGCGCCGCGGTAGGTGTGCCGCAGCAGGCGGCCGCCGAGCACCGGCTCGATGGAGCCGTCGATCGGCGACTCGTCGGCGAGCTGGCCGGGCTCGAACCAGGTGCGGGCGATGCCCACCCAATGGCCGGGCAGGGCGGAGAAGAGGGCGGCGGCGTCCATCAGCGACCTCGGGGTGGGAGGGGGCGGTCGTAGCGCAGCACGGTCATCGGACCTTCGTCGCTCACGAGCACGTGCAGCACGGGGTCCGCCGCGATGCGCTCGAACGGCATCGCGACGCCGTCCACGCGCATCAGCCGGCGCACCAGCCGGATCCCGTGACTATAGTCGACGTACCAGTCCACGTGGCCCACGTAGAGCGGCTGGATCGG
>JAIBBJ010000179.1 GCA_019694735.1 Gemmatimonadaceae bacterium
TCCTGCTGCGCGGTCAGTCGCGGATCGGGAACCTCTGGCGCAACGCGGTGAAGTTCGGCGTCCTGCCGCTGCAGGTGCGGCGGCTCCGGGTGCTGCATCGGCAGGAGCCGCAGGCGACGTACCACGCGCACACGATGTACTACATGGTCGCCTGCTGGCTCGCGGACATACCGTTCGTCGGCACCCCGCAGGGGAGCGAGATCCTCGTGCGGCCACGGCGCTCACGGATCTACCGGTGGTTCGCGACGCGCGCCTTGCGCGCCGCGCGCGCGGTGACGGTGGACTCCGAGGCGATGCGCGTCGGCGTGCAGGCCCTGTCCGGCCGCGAAGCGATGGTCGTGCAGAACGGGATCGATGTCGCCGCCGTCCGCGACGAGTCCGCGCATGGGGCCGTCGTGCCCCGCAGCGGCATCCTGTCCATCCGAGGCCTCACCCCGCTCTATCGTATCGACACGATCGTGCGCGCGCGGAACGCGACGCCCGGGGCGCCGCCGATCACCTTCGTGTACCCGTTCTGGGATGAGGGGGCACGCGGGCTCGTGCGCGCCGCGATGCGGCCCGACGACCGCGACCTCGGCCGCCTCCCGAAGGCCGAGCTCTACACGGCGATGCGGCGCGCCGCGCTCGTCGTCTCGATCCCGAGCAGCGACTCGTCACCGCGCTCGGTGTACGAGGCCATCTTCTCCGGCGCCGCGGTCGCGGTGACGCATCACCCGTTCGTGGATGCGCTGCCGGAGGACATGCGCGCGCGGCTGCTCCTCGTCGATCTCGGGGACCCCGCGTGGCTCGCCTCGGCGCTCGCACGTGCCCAGGCCATCACCGCCATCCCGTACCGTCCGTCGGAGGCCGCGCTCGACCTGTTCGACCAGCGGCGCTCGATGGCGCGCATCGCCGACGCCTTCTATGGGGCTCCCCCCGCACCGACCTGAGCCGCGGAGGGTGCGAGGTCTCAGGAATCGCGCGGCGTCGGCCGGTCGGCGCACGCCGCGCGCAACCGTGGAGGCGCATCGCCGGCCGCGGCCGCCTCGCGGCAGATCCGGTCATCCTCGCTGTCCACGCTGAAGTCCCCGTTCACGTCGCCACGGGCGCGGAGGAGGATGGGCTGGAGGAACACCACGGACCCGTCGGCCCCGCGGAGTTCCGCACGCACGTAGCGTGTCGCCACCGGGAGCGTGGCGACGTCCAGCGAGTCCGAGAATGCGTCGAGCATGCGCCCGTTCGCGAACCAGCGCACCGACGCGTCGGTGTGGAGGTGGATCACCGACCCCTCGATGCGGAGGGAATCGAGGCGGGGGATCTGGTCCTTGGGCACGCCGCGGTCGGCGACGGCGAGGATGGACCCCCGGCGCATCGCGCGCGCGAGGCCCTCCAAGGAGGCGGTGTCGGTGAGCACCAGGATCTTGCCGCTGTCGCGAACCCGCGGGTCGGTCGGCGTGGAGTTCGGGTACGGCCCGTGATGGTCGTTCACGGCGACGCCGACGACGAACCGGCCGGTCCCGAGCACCCGGTCCCAGGCCTGCATGAGGTCCGTGTTGCGGTTCCGCGCGGCGAAGAAACGGTCGTCCGACGTCGCCGACGCCTGATTCAGGAAGCGCTGCTCGGCGAAGGCGCTGTACACCTCCATGCCCTCGTATCCGCTCAGCCCGGCGAACTGCTCCCAGGGCCCCCACGGGTGCGCGAGGATCGCGAAGCCCCCGCGCGCCTCGATCGCCGTGATGGCCTCTTGCGTGGATCCGTACATCCACGGCTCGCGCGACGCGTACTGGTCCGGCTCCCACTTCGCGATGTACTGGGTCAGGAACAGCGATACCAGATGCTGGTACCCGACCTCCTCGGCTGCCGGCACCCATGCCCGCAGGTTGCGCATCGCGTTGCGGGTCCGCGGCGCCACCACCGAGTCCGCCGGCCACAACCGGCGCTTGCGCGTGTACGGCAGCGAGGCCACGCCAGAGTAGTCCATCACCGGGACGAACGCGTACCCCGCGGAGTCGTAGCCGAGGAGCCGCGCGTCGGTGATGCCCGTGTGGTCATGCGTCTGCGCCTTCAGGCGCAGCGTCGTCGTCCAGTCCACCGAATCGTAGGGGCTGTACCAGATGCGCGGCGCACCGAGGACCGCGGCGCCGACGGGAGCCGTCGGGTCGCGCTGCACGAGGTCGCTGACGTCGCCCGCCGGCATCGAACAGGCGAGGATGAGCGTGCCGATCCCCAGGACGACCGCGCGCACACGGGTCACCGGAGGAGCGCCGCCACGGCGGCCAGGCTGGCCAGCGTCTGCGCGATGAGCGCGATCGTCGCGGCCCGCTCGCCCGAGGTGCGCGTCTCCTCCCGGGGTGGCACGACCACCGTCGCGCCCGCCCGCGGCTCGGGCACCAGGCTGATGATCCAGAGGATCCGGCGCGTGGATTCGATCTTCCCGTTCGGCTGGATCACGTAGGCCCGCCGCTCATCTCCCTTGGACGTGGCGCCGCCCGCGGCGCGCAGGTAGTGCCCGAGGCCCGCGCCGTTGTCCACCGTCACGGCCGTCGGCGCGTTCACCGCGCCGCGGATCTCCACCGTGGTCCGGCGGAAGGGCACATGGAGCGAGTCATCGTCGAGCAGCACCAGGTTCTCGTCGCTCTGCGGCCGCGCGATCGCGCGCGCGAGGTCCACGCCGACGCGTGTGCGCGCCTCGATGGACGCGACCTCGCCGGCGAACGATGCGGCTGCGCGCACGCGCGCGAAGTACGCCGCATCGGGATCCGCCGAGCCGGTCAGGCCGCCGGCGCGCCGGACGAGGTCGCTGATCCGCTCCGACTTGCTCTGCAGGGCGTAGCGCCCCGGGAAGCGCACCTCGCCCGTCAGCGTCACGGTGCGCTGCAGCTGCCAGTCCGGCTGCTCCATGATGAGCACGTTGTCGTAGGGCTGCAGCGTCACCTCCGGCGCCGACCGGAAGGCCGGGAACGGCTGTCCGGGCGCGCCATGGTACGCTTCGCCCGGCCGGTAGTCGCCGAGGTAGCTCGAATCGAGCGGCACGCGAAGCGTCGTCGCCGTGGCGCCGCGCTCACGGTCGGCGGGCAGGCGCGCCACCTCGGCCTCGCGCAGGTACGCCCCCTCGCGCATGCCGCCTGCGAGCAGCACGAGGTCACGCAGGGTGATGCCTTCGCGCCACGGATAGCGCCCCCCCTTCCGCACGCTCCCGCCGATCGCGACGTAGCGCTCGGGCCGGAACTCGGTCACCGAGAAGACGCGCACCTCATCGTCCTCGCGCAGGGCCAGATCCTCGACGGGCGTGCCCGTGGAATCGCGGAGCGCCGCGCGCAGTTGCAGCGGCGGCTGGTCGGGCCGCTGGCGGGTGACGAGCACCTCGCCGAGATACACATCCGGCCGGACGCCGCCGGCGGCCCGGAGCGCCCCGCCGAGTGTCAGGCCAGCGCCGATCGCCTGCGTGCCGGGCGTCCAGACGTGTCCGACGACCGTGACCCGGTCCCGCACCCGTTCGGCGATGGGGAAGACCCGCAGTTCGTCGCCTGCCTGCACCGCGAGCGCGGGCAGTTCGGCGACCGTCCGGCCGCCACTGATGTCGAGCACCGTCCGGTCACGGCCACCCGCGACGCGCTCCGCGGCCGGCACGATGCGCTCCAGCTGCACGCGCTGGGTCTGCGCCGTCGCCCGGAAGCCCCCGGCCACGGTCACCGCGTCGCGGATGGTCTCCCCCTCCTTCAGCTCGTACGTCGCGGGGCGCAGGACCTCGCCCGTCACGCGGACGCGCGGCCCATGCGGCCGCACGAAGACCACATCGCCATTCTCGAGGCGCACGTCCTTGGCGTTGTCCCCGCGGAGCAGGTAGTCGTAGACGTCGAGCGTCCCGACGATGCGACCGCCGCGGCGCACGGTGACCTCGCGCAGCGAGCCGTGCTCGGTGGGGCCGCCGGCGGCGTAGAGCGCGGTCATCGCCGTCGAGGCGCTCGAGATGCGGTAGCTCGACGGGCGCACGACGTCACCGGTCACGTAGACCTGGATCGCGCGGAGCCGGGCGACGCTCACGGAGAACTTCGTCGGCGCATCCGCGCCGCGCCGCACGCCTGAGTAGCTGCGCGCGAGGCGTGCGTACAGCAGATCCTCGAGCTGCGCGAGCGTGAGGTTGGCCACGCCGAGCTGTCCGACCTGCGGGATCACGATGAAGCCCTCCCGCGTCACGTCCAGCGTGTGCGCCAGTTCCACCTCGCCGGTGAGGATCAGCACGAGCTGGTCACCCGGTCCGAGGCGGTAGTTCGCGTCCACCGGTCCGTCGAGGGAGGGCAGGAACTCCGTCGTCTGGTTCCGGAAGAGCGCGAGGCCGTACAGCTCCGCCGCCTCGGGGGTCTCCCGCCGGGCCACGTCGTCGCGGACCACCACGGAGTCGGCCCGCACGGCGCCCTTGCCGAGCATCGTACGCAGCATCGCCAGGTCGGACTCCCCTGCCATGCCGAGCTTCCCGACCGCGGTCAGCACATCCTCGCTGGGCATCGCTTGCGCCGTGCTCCCGGGGAGGTAGGCATCGAGGAAGCTTTCCGGGTACCCCTCCGCCTTCAGCCGCGCCCGGATCTGCTCGGCGGACATCCCGCTCGTCAGGATCCGCTGTCGGAGCTGGGCCGCGAGCTCCGGCCGCTCCTGCAGCAAGGTCTGCGCCTGCTGCGGGGTCGGCATCGAGGTCGGGAGGTTCGTCGGCGTCTGGGCGCGAGCCGCCGACGTGAGGCTCACGGCGGCGGCGAGGGTAAGCCCCCAAGGGCGCAGGAGACGGGCGGTGGGCATCCGTGGGAATCTAGCGGGAAGTGTGGTGGCCCGAGATGCGACGCGCGTCACATAAGAGCCCGGGCCGGACGGGCCTCCCCTAACGACGAACGGCCCCGGGAAAGGTTCCCGGGGCCGTGCTGTCCGAACATGGGCGCGGAGGGACTCGAACCCCCGACCTCTGCTGTGTGAAAGCAGCGCTCTAACCAGCTGAGCTACGCGCCCGTGAGCCCCGAATGATAAGGGGCCGCAGGACGCCGTTCAAGGCGTGATTCCGGACCGACCGGGGAGACGCGTACGGCGACCGGTCCGGCGATGGGCCCAGCAGGATTCGAACCTGCGCACTTCGGATTATGAGTCCGCCGCTCTGACCGCTGAGCTATGGGCCCGCCACGCGAAGTCTCGCGCCCCGCGACGGTCCGGGCAAGCGGTCCCGTGTGCGCGCGACGCGGTCCGTCTATCTTCCGACCGTGACCGCCGATCCATCGTCCGCCTCGACGGCGCTGCGCACCACCCCGCGCGTGGCGGTCGTGGTGGATTGGCTGGCCCAGTTCGGCGGCGCCGAGCTCGTGATCCGGGAGATCCTCGCCACGTTCCCCGACGCCGACCTGTTCGCCCTCTTCGACGTCATGGTGCCGGAGGACCGCGCGCGACTCTCCGCCAAGCCCGCCGTGACGAGCTTCCTGCAGCGCCTGCCGGACATCCGGTCCCGGTACCGGCAGTTGCTGCCCCTGATGCCGGCGGCGGTCCGCGGGTTCCGGCTGAAGGACTACGACCTCGTCATCTCGAGTCACCATGCGGTCGCCAAGGGGATCCGGCGGCGTCGCGGCCAGGTGCACGTCTGCTACTGCCACTCGCCCACGCGCTATCTCTGGGACAAGCGCGCCGAGTACCTCGCGGACCACGGGATCCGCGGTGTGCGGAAGGCCATCGCCAATCGTCTGCTCGACCGCCTGCAACGGCTCGATCGCGCCGCGGCCGACGGGGTGGACACCTTCCTCGTGAACTCCCGCTACGTCGCCGATCGCGTGCGGCGCCACTACGGGCGCGAGAGCACCATCGTCCACCCGCCCGTCGACACGGGCTACTTCACGCCGGCCGGCGACCCCGATCCGCACCTGTACGTCGCTGCCAGCCGCCACGTCCCCTACAAGCGCATCGATCGCATCGTCGCCGCGTTCGCCGAGCTGCCGGACCGGCGCCTCGTGGTGCTCGGCGACGGCCCGCAGCACGCGCGGATCCGCGAGATCGCGGCCCCGCTCCCCAACGTCGAGGTGCGCGGCGAGGTGGCGCGAGAGGAGGTGCGCGAGCGCTTCCGGCACGCCCGCGCGTTCCTGTTCGCGGCCGACGAGGATTTCGGCATCGTCCCCATCGAAGCCCAGGCCTGCGGGACGCCGGTCATCGCCCTCGGGCGCGGCGGCGCCCTCGAGACCGTCCGCGGCGACCCGGGACCGGAGCGGACCGGGCTCTTCTTCGCCGACGACTCGCCCGCGGCGATCGCCGACGCGGTGCGCCGCTTCGAGGCGCTCGACCGCGCGCCGACGACGGAGGCCTGCTGGCGCAATGCGCAGCGGTTCAACGTCGCGCGATTCCATGCGGAGGTGCGTGCCGCCGTCGAGGCGGCCTGGGTCGCGCATCGCCCGGCGGCGGCGGGCGGCTGACGCCCCGCCGCGCCGCGGCGGTCAGCCGTCGTCGTACGCCGCCAGCACCTCCGCGGCCGAGACCGTCGCGGCACCCGCCTTCCCGACCTCCACCCCGGCCGCGAAGTTCGCGATGATCGCCGCCTCGTAGGCGCTCGCGCCGGCCGCGAGCATGCCGGCGAGATAGGCGGTGACGGTGTCGCCGGCGCCGACCACGTCGAAGACCTCGCGCGCCGTCGTCGGGATGCGTCGGATCGCCCCGTCGGGCTCGATGAGCGCCATGCCGCGCTCGCTGAGCGTGAGCAGCAGCCGCTCCGCGCCCAGGCGGGCCAGCACCGCCGGCAGCGCCTCGGGGTGCTCCAGGTCGACCGCGGCGCCGAGCGCCGCTTCGAGCTCGCGGCGGTTCGGCTTGAAGACCGTCGCGCCCGCGTAGGCGAAGAAGTTCCGATACTTGGGATCCACCACCACGGGGATGCCGCGGGCACGCGCCGCGGCGACGGCACCGCGGATCACGGACTCGACCAGCACGCCCTTGTTGTAGTCCTCCAGCACCAGCGCGTCCGCCTCGCCGACCGCGCGCGCCACGGCGGCCTGCAGCGCCGCGACCTCGTCGCCGACGAGGTCCGCATCCACCTCCTCGTCCACGCGGACGACCTGCTGCCCGCGCGCGACGACGCGCGTCTTCGTCGTCGTCGGCCGCGCCGTGCGGATGAGACCGCGCGGGTCCGCGCCGAGGGTCTCGAGCATGGCGGTGAGCTGCGCGCCCGCGGCATCGTCGCCGAGCGCCGCCACCAACTCGGTGCGCGCCCCGAGCGCCGCCGCATTCTGGGCGACGTTCGCTGCGCCGCCCAGCGCGTGCTTGCGCTCGCGGACGCGGACGACCGGCACCGGCGCCTCGGGCGAGATCCGCTCCACGTCGCCCCGGAGGTAGACGTCGAGCATCGCGTCACCGACGATGGCGATGCGGAGGCCGCGCTGGGCCGGGGCGTCGAGCAGCTGCACGAGCCGCTCGCGGGCGATCAGGGCTTTCGGCATGGGGGGAAAGATGCGTACACTCCCGCCCTCACGACCACTGCCGACACGCCGTGACCGCCACCCGCACACCGCGCGCCCTGCCGTTCGTCCTCGCCGCGGCGATCGCCGGGATCTCGGTGAGCGGTCCGCTCGCGCGGCTCTCCGGGGCGGCGCCGCTGGCCATCGCCGCCTGGCGGCTCACGCTGGCGCTGACGATCATCGGGATCATCGTGGCCGTGACCGGGGCGTGGCGCGAGTGGCGTGCGCTCGCGCGGCGCGACCTCGCCGTCGCCGCGCTCGCCGGCGCCATGCTCGCCCTCCACTTCTGGAGCTGGATCGCCTCGCTCGAGTACACCACCGTCGCGGCCAGCGTCGTGCTCGTGAACCTGCATCCGGTGGTCATCGTCGCCGGCTCCGCCCTCGTCCTCGGGGAGCGCCCGACGGCCCGCCAGCTCGCGGGACTCGCGATCGCGATGGGCGGCGCCGCCCTGGTGGGCTACGGCGACACCACTCCCGGGCGCATCGCGCCCGACGCACTCCGCGGCGATCTCCTCGCGGTCGTCGGCGCGCTCACCGTCGGGGTCTATTACACGGCCGGGCGCGCGCTGCGCCAGCGTCTCTCCCTCTGGGCCTACGTCGCGCTCGTCTACGGCGCCTGCCTCGCATGCGTCCTCACCCTCGCCGCCGTCACGCGCGTGCCCCTGTGGCCCCAGCCGGCGCGCGAGTGGCCCATCTTCGCCGGCATCGCGATCGGACCCATGCTCCTCGGGCACACCGGATTCAACTGGAGCCTGCGCTACGTCCCCGCGTATGTCGTCAGCCTCGCCATCCTCGCCGAGCCCGTCGGCGCGACGGTGCTCGCCTGGCTGCACCCCGCGATCGCCGAGACGCCGGGGCACTGGACGCTCGGCGGCGGCGCCGTCATCCTCGCCGGGCTCGTGCTCGGGACCGTCGACTGGTCCCGATCGGAACCTCGGGCGGCCGACGCCGAGTAGCTTTCGGCCGTGACCCAGCCGCGCCTCCGCCCACCCCCGGCGATCCAGGGCATCTGCCGCACCCTCGAGGCCGCCGGCTTCGAGGCGTGGTGCGTGGGCGGGGCCGTCCGCGATGCGTTCCTCGGGATCGCCACGCTCGATTGGGACATCGCTACGGCCGCCCGGCCGGAGGACGTGCAACGGCTCTTCCGGCGGACGGTCCCCGTGGGCGTCCGGTTCGGCACCGTCGGTGTGCTCGACCGCGACGGTGTCCTGCACGAGGTCACGACCTTCCGCCACGATGTCGAGACGGACGGCCGGCACGCCGTCGTCCGCTTCGGCGCGTCGCTCGAGGAGGACCTCGCGCGCCGCGACTTCACGATCAATGCCATCGCCGTCCACGCGGAGCGCCTAGAGGTGCGTGACCCGTTCGGAGGACGGGCCGACCTCGCGGCGCGGCTGGTGCGTTGCGTCGGGGACCCGCGCGAGCGCATGCGCGAGGACCGCCTCCGGGCGCTGCGCGCGATCCGCTTCGCCGGCCGCTTCGGGTTCGCGATCGATCCCGCGACGTGGGAGGCGATCCGCGAGAGCGCCCCGCACCTCGGACGCCTGTCCATGGAGCGGGTGAAGCAGGAACTCGAGAAGGTGATGGAACAGGTCGCGTCGCCGTCCGGCACGCTCGAGCGCTACCGTGAAGGCGGGATCTTCGCGACGCTGGTCCCGGCGCTGGCGACGGCGCCGGCGACGCGGTTCCGGGCGATCGATCACCTGGCGCGACCGGGGCTCACCGGCCGTCCGCACCGGCGCGCGCTGCGGCTGGCCGCGCTGTTCGTGGAACCCGGTCAGGTCCCGCCGCGCGATCTCGAGCGGACCCTGAAGGCGCTCAAGTACAGCAACGTCGAGGCGCGGGCGGCCGTGGCGCTCGCGGGGGCGGCGGGCGCGCTGTCCTGGCCGCTCGATCCCGCCCTCGGCGAGGGAATGCTCCGACGCGTCGTCGCCCGGGTCGGACGGCTCGACCTGCCATCGCTCGCCCGCATCCTGTGGGCGCATGTGGCCGCCGCGACGGACGGGCCGGTGCCCGACTCGGCGCGACGCGCGGGGCGGGCGCTGTATCGTCGGGCGCTCCGCATCGCGTGGCGAGACCCGCTCACCATCGGCGATCTGGCCGTGGACGGGGACGACCTGCGGCGCGTCGGCGTGCCGGCCGGCCGCGCGGTCGGCGAGACGCTCGCGCGGCTCCTCGAGGCGGTGCTGGACGACCCGGCGCGCAACACGCGGGAGGCGCTCCTGGCCTTGGCGAGCGTCGAGCCCGGGTCGCTCGGTCCCCGGTAAACACCGGGCGGCCCGTCCGCCACCCGGGAAGCGTGACCGTTTACTATTCGGGCATGCTCGCCCTCAACCTGGACGTCGAGGTCACGCGCGCGGACGTGGTCGAATCCACGCACCGCGTGCACGCCGCCGTGATCGGCGCGGATGAGGTGCTCGTGGGCGCCGCGCGGGACGCCCGGCTCCTCACGATGTGGCGGTCCTGCGCGAAGTTCTTCCAGGTCATGCCCTTCGTCGCCGGCGGGGGCCTCGAGTCGCTCGGATGGACGCACGAGGAACTCGCGCTGGCCTGCGCGTCCCACGGCGGGGAACCCGAGCATGTCGCCATCGCACAGCGCATGCTCGCGTCGCTCGGGCTCGAGGAGGGCGACCTCGCCTGCGGACCGCACGAGCCGCTCGCCGCGCGCGGGGTGAAGCTCTGGCGGGAGAGCGGGCAGCCGCTCACCCGTCTGCACAACAACTGCTCCGGCAAGCACGCTGCGATGCTCGCCCGCGCGCGGACCGCGGGTTGGGCGACGCGCGGGTACGAGCAGCCGGATCACCCCGTGCAGCGCAGTTGCCTCGGCGAGGTCTCGTCGTGGACGGGCGTCCCCCTCGACGACATGCCGATCGGCGTGGACGGCTGCGGCGTGGCGGTCATGGGGCTTCCGCTGGAGCGGATGGCACTGGCGTATGCGCGCTTCGGGCGCGCCGTGCACGCCGGGGAGGAGGTCCCCGCGCGCATCGCCGCCGCCGTCCGCCGGCATCCCCACCTCCTGGGCGGCACCGACCGGTTCGACACCGTCCTGCTCCAGGAGACCGGCGGGGCGGTCATCGCCAAGGTCGGTGCGGAGGGGGTGCACTCAGTCGCCGTTCCGGCCGCGGGGCTCGGCCTCGCCATCAAGGTCGAGGACGGGGCGATCCGCGCCCAGCACGTCGCCGTGCTCTCGGCGCTGCAGCAGCTCGGGGTCCTTCCGGTGGAGCTGCCGCCGCGTCTCTCGGACTTCGCCCACCGGCCGGTCAAGAACACGCGCGGTGAGCGCGTCGGGGAGCTCCGCGCGTCGGCGGCGATCCGACCCGTCGCGCGCTGAACCGATGAGGCGCGGGACCCCGGCACACGATAGCGTGGCGCCGGACGATGCGCTCCGGGCGCTCGTCCGCTTCGCGGCGCGCATCGCCGTCGGGGCCGACCACGACCTCCGCGAGGGCGCCGCGGAATGCGTGGCCGCGGCGAGCCCGGTGGCCTGGGTCGAGGAGGTCCTGCTGCAGTCCTATCTCATCTGCGGATTCCCGCGCACCCTCAACGCGACGCGCGAATGGCGTCGGGTCAGCGGCACCCCCGCGCCGACCGTGGATCGCGATCCGCGGCCCGCGGCCGCCTGGCGGGTCGATGGCGAACGCACCTGCGCCATCGTCTACGGGGACGTGTACGGGAAGCTTCGTGAGAACATGCGTGCGCTCCATCCCGCCCTCGACGCGTGGATGATCGACGAGGGGTACGGCAAGATCCTCGCCCGGCCGGGCATCCCGCTCACGGTCCGCGAGCTCTGCATCGTGGCGGCCTGCCTCGCGTCCGGACAGGACCGCCAGCTGCACTCCCACCTCCAGGGCGCGCTCAACGCCGGCGTCGCTCCCGCTGCGGTGCGCGGTGTGCTCGATGCCTTGGCGGGCGTCGCGTCGCCGGCCGAGCTCGACCGAGGTCGCCTCCTGTTCGAGCGTGTGGTCGGGAAGCCCTGAGGCCCGCCGCCGCACGGCTTCCCTTAGCTTTCCTCCAGCGTTCCGTCGTCTCTCCTGCCCACGTTCCCGTGTTCATCGATCTCGTCACCGTCCGTGTCACCGCCGGGACCGGCGGGTCGGGCTGCACCTCGTTCCGCCGCGAGAAGTTCGCCCCGATGGGCGGGCCCGACGGCGGCGACGGCGGCAAGGGCGGGGACGTGCTGGTCCGCGGTGACGCGAACCTCTCGACGCTCCTCGACTACACCTACCGGGATCACTGGGAGGCGGAGCGCGGCGAGCACGGCATGGGGTCCAACAAGACCGGTCGGTCCGGCGAGGACATCGTGCTGCCGGTGCCGCCCGGGACGGTCATCCGCGACCGCGATAGCGGCGAACGGATCGGCGAGATCCTGGAGCATGGCGACGTGATCCGCGTGGCCAAGGGGGGACGGGGCGGGAAGGGGAATGCGTTCTTCGCGACCGCCACCCATCAGGCACCGCGTGAGTGGCAGCCCGGCGAGGAGGGCGAGGCCCGCGCCCTCGAACTCGAGCTCAAGCTGATCGCGGATGTCGGCCTCGTGGGCCAGCCGAACGCCGGGAAATCCACCCTCCTCTCGGTCATCTCCGCCGCCCGGCCGAAGATCGCCGACTATCCGTTCACGACCCTGCAGCCCAATCTCGGCGTCGTCCAGCTGAGCGATTCCCGGACCTTCGTGGTGGCGGACATCCCCGGGATCATCGAGGGTGCCCACGAGGGGAAGGGGCTCGGGCTGCAGTTCCTGCGGCACATCGAGCGTACCCGGCTGCTCGCGTTCCTGATCCCGATCGATGCCATGGATTGGCAGGCGGAATACGACCAGCTGCGGCGGGAGGTCGAGAACTACTCCGCCGAGCTCGCGGCCAAGCCGCACTGCGTGGTCTTCACCAAGCTGGATCTGCTCGGGGAGCACTACGTGCCCGAGATCGTCGCCCCGCTGGCCTTCGCCCGCTACGCGATCTCGGCCGCCGGCCGCATGGGCCTCGACGACCTCAAGTCGGGGTGGTGGAGCCGGTTGCTCGAGCTCAAGAAGGCCGGTGGGTGACGTCCCCGGAGCGCGGCCCCGGAGCACTCTTCCGCCTCCCGGCCGCCGCGCTCCCCGCTGCACTCGGCGAGCTTTCGCGCCCGATCGCAATGCTCTGGTGCATCGGGGAGCGGCGCCTCCTCGACGGGGCCTCGGACCGGCATGTGGCCATCGTCGGGACTCGTGAGGCGTCGCCGTACGGTGTACGGACCGCGGAGCGGCTCGCGGCCGCCTGTGCGCGGGCCGGACTTGTGGTGGTGAGCGGCCTCGCGCGCGGTGTGGACGCGGCCGCGCATCGGGCGGCGCTGGGGGCTGGTGGGGCCACCATCGGCGTGCAGGGCACCGGCGCCGATGTCCCGTACCCGGCCTCGCACCGAGCCCTCCATGCCGCCGTGGCTCGCGGAGGACTGGTCATCTCGGAGATGGAGCCAGGCACGGGTGCCACCCCCGGGTGCTTCCCCCGCCGGAACCGGATCATCGCTGCCCTCTGCCGGGTGACCGTCGTGGTGGAGGCGGGCTATCGTTCCGGGGCGATCAATACCGCTTCCCACGCGCTCGATCTGGGCCGCACGGTCGCCGCGGTGCCGGGACGTGTCGACGAGGAGCGGGCGGCGGGCTCAAACTGCTTGATTCGAGATGGTGCGCAGGTCATCACGGAAGTTGAGGACCTGCTCACCCTTATGGGGGTGAGTGGGAATGCGGGCTCCGCCGAAACGGCAGCCAGGCCTCTTCAGGCGATCGGGGCATCGATCACCGCGCCATCGGAGCTCCGGAGTGCCGCGATGCGGCGCCTTGAATCCGAGCTGTCAGGCCGGTCGATTCCAGACCGATGGACTGGGGCAACCGGGGACCAGGACGATCCGGAAGGCGAAATCCGCTGACTCGGTTGTCCACATTCTGGGTGTGGAAATCCGTGGGGAGAACTGATGCGGTGGTGGGCGGGCGCATCTCGAATCGAGCGAACCGCCATCGGCACCGAGGGGATGCCTACTCCACCAGAATCTCGGCCTGGGTGAACGTGTCCGGGCCCGGTGCTCCGCACTGCGCCGATCGGCCGCGAGGAGGGCGAATGCCGCAATGCGCTATATTGGCAGTAGAGGAGTAGGCCTTCGTTGAGGAGGTACGTGCCGGCGCCTTGGCAGGGAGAGGTCACGGAGACCGGAGACAGGCGGAGCAGCGTCTGTGGAAAAGAGTCGGAGCAAAGAGTTTTCCACGCAGATGTCGATCACGCGCTGCTGTGCGATGGCGGAAGGGAGCCCACCGGGGCGTCACTAGGGCCGCTCAACAGTGCTCTGGAGCCGTGAGCCGATACCTTTCCATAAAGACTTTAAATCAGCGTTATAAGGCTTTATTTGATATGTATTTGAGAAATTACTTTATGTCGTTTTCATCCGGTGGAAGCCGTACCGGATGCAGCTGTCTTCTGCCTGATCCGATTCCATATGGCTGCGCGTCGCGAGGCTACCCGTGAAGCCCGGAAACTTTTCAACACCCGACGAAGTGGACCAGGCTGTTTTTCCACACATCTACGTTCACGTACCCTTCTGCGCTAGGCGCTGCAGTTACTGTGACTTCTCGATCGCAGTCCGACGCGAGGTTCCGGTTGCTCGATTCAATGACGCCATAATGGCGGAACTCGCAACGCGAGCTCCTCGCATTCTGGGGAGCGAGCTGGTCACGCTCTATCTTGGAGGTGGTACTCCGTCTC
>JAIBBJ010000192.1 GCA_019694735.1 Gemmatimonadaceae bacterium
TCCGCCGCGCGGACGTCGGCGCGGACGTCCGCGCGGAGCGCCACGCCGACGTCCGCCGTCGTGGCGCCGGGCGCGGCGGTGTCCGCGGCCACGAGCGATCGGATCGCATCGGCGGACGGGAGGGCAGACGGCACGGCGAGCGCGGCCGTGGGATCGCCGACGAGCATCGCGAGCGCACGGAGCGCATGCGACGCATCCGCCTCGCCCTGCATCCGCTGGGTCGTCACCTCCCCGGCCCGCACCGCCGCGAGCAGCGCGTCCGAGCGCGTCACCATGCCCGTGTCGGCGAAGGCCTCGGCCCGCCGCACGTGCGCCTGCGCGGCCTGCTCCGCCGCCCGCAGGGTCGTGCGCTTCTCGGCGGCGAGCGTCGCACCGAAGTAGGCGCGCACGACGTCCACCTCGGTCCCCGTCCGCGTCCAGTCGGCGGCGGCGCGCTGGGCGCGTGCCGCATCGACCGCGGCGGTCCGTCCGACCCAGGCGTCCGCGTTCAGCAGGGGCTGCTCGAGGACGAGGCCGGCGGAACGGTTGCCGATCGCGGCGGGGAAGTTCAGCGTCGCCGGGTCGAAGTCGGCCGCGCCGATCGCCCGCTGGCGGAGCTTCGTGCCGAACGCCGCGATGGGGTCGGTCGTGCGCACGAAGCCGGCCTCCACGCGGACGCCGGGCAGGATGCCGCGGTAGGGCTGGAGCGCCTGCGCCGCCTGCGCATCGGCCTGCGCACCGGCGATCCGATTCGCGTACGCCTGCCGTCCGGCCCGGGCGAGGGCGTCGCGGAGCGTGAGGGCCCGCTCCTGTGCCCCCAGCGGCAGCGCCGCGGGGAGCAGGAGGACGAGGGCGAGAAGGGGTCGCATGAGGTCTTGTTGTTGGGAATGTGGATATACAACGATGTAGTTATATACTCACACCTCCCATCCCTCCGCAAGCCCTGCCCGTCAGTCGGCCCGTGCGGCGGCGGCCGGGGCCGTCCCGTCAGCGCGCGAGCTCGCGCCGGACCGCCACCTCGAGCGACACCGCCCCGATCGGCCCCTGCACCACGTGCTTGATGCGGCCGTCCCGGCCGATCAGGAACGACGTCGGGTACCCGCGCACGCCGCCGAAGCGCCGTTCGGCCTCCCGCCCGACGTGCGCCACGGGATAGGTGACGCCACGCGCCCGGACGTACGCCGCCACGGTGCTGGTGGGCGCCTGGTCCATCGCCAGCCCGACGATGGTGAAGCCCTGGGCGCGGTGCCGCTGGTACATCGCCTCGAGCGCCGGCATCTCCGCCCGGCAGGGCAGGCACCACGTTGCCCAGAAGTTCACCAGCACGACCTGGCCCGTCAGGGCCGCATCCGAGAGGGTGTCGCCGGCGAGCGTCGCATACCGCCATGTCGGCGCCGGACGTTCGGCCGTGCGCACGCCGAGGACGGCGCCCACGTGCGGGAGCAGCACCGGCGCGGCATAGAGCAGCGCGGCGACCCAGATGAGGTCGGACCAGTGCCAGCGCCGCCGCATCAGGCGCGCCCAGCGGGAGCGTGGAGGCGCCGGTGCGTCGGACGGCAGGTCGTCCGCCGGCGGCGGCGGCGAGGGGTCGGGGGAACTTCCGTGTCCCTTCATTGGAAGAACAGTCATCCTCGCGCCCGTCGGGTTCCCGGGTTATCGTCCCGCCCGTCGGTCGCCGAGCCATCGCCTCGACCTCCCGCCACCTTCGTCCCGCGAGATCCCATGCGTCCCGTCCTCGCCACCGCCCTCACCGTCCTCGCGGCCGCCTGCGCCGGCAGCGGCGCCCCGGCCGCGGCGCCGGCGCCCACGTCCGCCGCACCGGCCGCGAGCAGCGCGCCCGCCCCGGCCACCCGGACCACCGACCCGGCGCCCACGCCGACAGTCAACACCGCGCGCGTCGTGACGACGGGCGGCGGCACGCTGCAGATGAATGCCATGAACATCGACCTCGACGTGAAGCTCTTCGTCACCGGCACGCCGGACGAGGCGTGGGCCGTCCTCCCGGGCGTGTACCAGGAGCTGGGGATCCCGCTCACGCTGAACGACCCGCGGTCGAAGTCGATCGGCAACACCGGCTGGCGCACCCGCCGCGCGATCGGCCGCGTGCCCGCGCAGCGGTACCTCGACTGCGGGTCCTCCGGCACGATCGAGAACGCCGAGACCTACCAGCTCAACCTGTCGATCGTGACGCGCATCCTCCCGAACCCGAACGGCGGCAGCGTCGTGAGCACCGCGATCTCCGGCACCGGGAAGAATCCGATCACCTCGAGCTCGGCCGAGGTGCGCTGCGCGTCGAAGGGCGACCTGGAACTCCGCATCCGCGACATGGTGCAGAAGGCGATCTACGCCAAGTAGTGCCGCCGGCCGGACCGGCGGCCGCCGGGTCGGAGGCACGAGGGGCGCCGCGGATCGGTCCGCGGCGCCCCTCGTCGTCGGACGGGACGGCCGAGGTCAGGGCACGGCGTCCGGCACCTCGACCGCAGCGCCGCCGACCGCCGCCTCGATGTCGCGCGCGATCGCATCCGGCTCGTCGGTGGGCGCGAAGCGCTTCAGCACGGTCCCGCTCCGCCCGACGAGGAACTTCGTGAAGTTCCACTTGATGGCCTCGGTGCCGAGGATGCCCGGGCGCGCCCGCTTGAGGTACTGCCAGACCGGATGCGTGTCGGGGCCGTTCACCTCGACCTTCGCGAACAGCGGGAACGTCACGTCGTACTGATGCGTGCAGAACTGCCGGATCTCGTCGGACGTCCCCGGCTCCTGCGCGCCGAACTGGTTGCACGGGAAGCCGAGCACGGCGAACCCGCGGTCCGCGAAGCGCCGGTGCAGGGCCTCGAGGCCGGCGTACTGCGGCGTGAGCCCGCATTCGCTCGCGACGTTCACGATGAGCAGCACCGAGCCGCGGAACCCGTCGAGGGTGCCCTGCTTGCCGTCGAGCGAGAGGACCGGGGCCGAGTAGAGCGGGTGCGGCGGCGCGAACGTCATGGGGGCGGCGGGGCGGGCGGGAGCGGGGGCGCGCGGCTACGGCTCGTCGAGCATCGGCGTGAGCGTCGGCCGCTTCGCGCGGATGCCGTCTCCCGACGACCGGCCGGTCGCGCGGCGCGCGAGCCAAGGGATGAGGTGGGAACCTATCCAGCGCAACTCTTCGACAGCCAGTCGGAACGGAGAACGCGCGGACAGCCGGGGTAGGGGATTCATCCAATTGTCGCTCGCGCCCGGCAGATGTATGGCGTGGGCGAGCGCGGCCGCGATGCGCGTATGGCCCTCGGTGTTCGCGTGCAGGCGGTCGCCGCTCCAGAAGCGCGGATCGCCGGCGAACGGATGCGCGGCGAGGTCCACGACGATCGTGCCCGTCTCGCGCGCGAGCGCGCGCACGGCGGCGTTGAACGCGTCGAGCCGCGGCCGGACCCGGCCGGCGAGCGGCATCACCTCGGAGAGGTCGGGCATCGTGATCGTCAGCACCGTCGCGCCCTGCGCGCGCAGGGCGCGCTGCATCGTCGCGAGGTCGGCCACCACCGGGTCGAGCGCGAACCCCGACCGGATGAGGTCGTTGGTGCCGGCGAAGACGGTGGCCAGGTCGGGCCGCATCGCGAGCGCGGGGGCCAGCTGGCCCTCGAGCACCTCACGTGTCTTCCGCCCGCGTACCGCGAGGTTCGCGTACAGCAGCGGTGCGCTCCCAGGCGCCAGCGTCCGGCGCGCCGCGGCAACGTGCGCCGCGAACCGGTCCGCCCAGCCGCGGTAGCGGCCGGGGGCGATCGGGTCATCGAGCCCCTCGGTGGAGGAATCGCCGAGGGCGACGTAGCGCGCGAAGAGCGGAGCGGTCGTCATCGTGGCGGATCCGGTCGCCGCCGCAGCCCTCCGGCCTACGGCGCCTTCGCGAGCGAGTCGAGCTGCGCCTGCTTCGCCTTCGCCGAGTCCTGCGCGGCGAGGGCGCCGCGCACGCCGCCCGCGCCGGGGAGCGCGGAGGCGCCGACGGTCGAGTCCACCGCCCGCTGCTGCTCGGGCGTGCGCGCCGGGGGCGCCGGTGCCGGGTCGCAGCCGATCGCCGCGAGGAGGGCGGCGCCGCACAGGGTCGGGATCAGACGCCGCATGGTGGGGCCTCCGCACGGGTGGCGCCGACGGGACGGCGGTCCCCAGGTGGACCGCGCCGTCGTCCGCGCAGCGGGAACGTAGCCGGAACGTGGGCCGGACGCACGGAACGCCCGACCCCCCCACGGGGCCGGGCGTCCGTCACGAGCGGGTGCCTGGTACGCCCACCTTACGGGACGGCCCCGGGAAGCGTTGGCCGCGTGGCGCACGGCCGCCGGTCACCACCGCAACGCGACCGCCGTGCGGCCGCGGAAGTGCCACGTGTCGGCGACCGGAGGCACGGCCTCCAGCCGTGGTGCGCCGAGCCGCTCGAACAGCACGCGCACCGCCGTGCGCAGCTCGAGCCGCGCCAGCGGCGCCCCCACGCAGGCGTGGATCCCCGCGCCGAACGCGACGTGCGGGTTCGGCGAGCGGGCCGCGTCGAACCGCGCCGGCTCGGTGAACCGGTCCGCATCGCGGTTCGCCGAGCCCAACAGCAGGCCGATGCGGTCGCCTGGACGCAGCGGCAGCCCCGCGACCTCGACCGGCTCGAGCGCGTAGCGCGTGAACAGGTGCAGCGGGGCGTCGAAGCGCAGCATCTCCTCCCCCACCGTCACCGGATCGGCGAGGAAGTGGGCGACGCCGTCCGCGGGCCGCTCCGCGAGCAGCGACGCCACGCCGTTGCCGATCGCGTGCACCGTGGCCTCGTGCCCCGCATTGAGCAGCAGGATCGCGGTGGTCACGAGCTCGTCGGTCGAGAGCGACTCCCCCTGCGGCGTGCGCGCGGCGATGAGCTGCGAGAGCACGTCGTCCCCCGGCGCCGCGCGGCGCGCCGCGAGTTCCTCGCGCATCCACGCCGTGAACGCGCGCGTGGCCGCCTCGGCGTGGTCCTCGATCGCGCGGTCGCGCCGCACCTGGTAGATGGCCACCATGTCGTGGCTCCACGCGAGCAGCTGCGGCGCCATCGCGCGCGGCACGCCGAGGAAGCCGGCGATCACGAGCACCGGCAGGTGTCGCGCGAAGTCGTCGAGCAGCTCGCAGCGCCCGCGGTCGATGAAGCCGTCCACCAGCTCATGCGCGAGGGCCGCGATGGATGCCTCGAGCGCCGCGATGCGCCGCGGCACGAACGGCGGATGCACGAGCGCGCGGATGCGCGTGTGCTCCGGCGGCTCGAGCTCGAGCAGCGAGTGCCGCTCGAACGCGTCGAACGCCGCCAGGTGCGGCGCGGGGGCGGGCCACCCGAGGGCCTCGCGTGGCACCTTGTGCAGGATCTGCCGGCCGAACCGCCGGTCGCGCAGCAGCGCGTTCACCTCCGCGTGCCGCGTGAGCACGGGGAAGCCGAGCGCCGGCCACTGCACGGCCGGGCCCCGCGCGCGGAGCGCCGCGTACGTCGGATAGGGATCGCGCACGAACGCCGGCTCGCGCGGATCGACCATGGCGACGGGGAGGTTCATCGGGAGCGCACGCGACGCGCCACGTGGCTCACTCCACCGCGATCCAGCCCATCGCGCCCGCCTCGGCCATCCGGCCCTGGTGCGGATGGAACATGTAGCGCCCGGGCTCGTCGAAGCGCATCTCCAGGATGGCGCGCTCGCCGACGGTCATCGCGGCCACGTCGGTGATCTCGCCGGGGGTCATCCCCGTGCCGCTGCGGATGACGCCGAAGGTGTTCGCGTGCAGGTGGAACGTCGCGACCGGCTCGTCCACCACGAGGTTGGCGACGTACAGCCGCACGCGCTCACCGCGCCGCACCTTGAGCGGGTGCCGCGCGAAGAAGCCCGCGACGCCGTTCCATCCGAAGCGCTCGCTGCGGCCGTCGCCGTCGGCATCGAACCCGCCGAGCACGAGCGTGCGCTCGGTCGCCGGTGCGCGGCCCGCCGGCGGGTCGACGATCAGCAGGCCGTGCAGGCCGCGCCCGAGATGCGCGGCGCCCGGCACGAGGTCGCAGTGGTACGGATAGAGGCCGTACGGCCGCGGCACGAGCACATAGGTGCGCGTCCCGCCGGCGGGGATCGGCTCCCAGCCGTCCTGGCCCGGCGCGTGCGCGCCGTGCGCGTGCAGGTTGTGCGGGTGCGCGGTCAGGTTCCGCACCGTGAGCGTCAGCGTCTCGCCCTCGGTGATCCGCAGGACCGGGCCCGGGACCGCCCCATCGAAGGTCCAGGCGTCCATCGTGACGCCCTGCGCGACCTCCACCGGCCGCTGCGTGATGGTGAGCGTCCGCGCGACCGCGCCGCGCACCGGCGGCGGCGGGATCGTCGCCGCATCGAGCGCGTGCGGCCCGAGCCGTGTCGGCGGCTCGGCGCCGTGGCCATAGGGCGCGTGGGTGTTGCCCGCGCCGTAGTCCGGTGAGCCGGCCACTCGCCCGTCGCGCGACGCACGCACGTGCGCGGCGGCGTCGAGCACGCGCCGTCCGGCGGCACCGATGACGACGGCGCCGGTCGCGCCGGCGAGTGCCCAGAGGAGGTCGCGGCGGGTCGGCATGTCAGACCGCGCTGATGCTCCACGCCGTGGCCACGGCGAGACCGACCCACAGCGCGACGCCGCCGACGCCGACCAGCCGCCACAGGCGCCGTTGCCGCCGCGCCTCGTCATCCGACGTCCGTGCGAAGGCGATCCGCGCGCGCCATGCGATCAGCACCGCGAGCGCGAGGGCGAGCAGCCGCGGGGTCAGCGGCACGAAGGCCTGCACCCACGAGAGCACGCGCCCGATGCGCGGCGTCCCCGGCGTCGGGCCGGGACGCGCCGCGGCGGCGCGGAGCACGGAGTCGGCCTGGGGCGGGAGCGGCGCCTCGGCGAGCTCGCTCTGCAGCGACGCGTAGACCCCCACCGCCGGCGTTGCCGGCGCGGTGCGGGCGTCGGGCATCGTGGGCTGCGGACCGGGCTCGGGCTGTGTGCGCCAGTCGGGGAAGGTCGCCCCGTCGAGGCGCCACATGCGGAAGAAGAGCGCGAGCGCCGGCACGAGGTCGTTCTGCACGCCGAACACGCGCCACGTGCCGCGCTCGACGCCCGGCGTCACGCGGACCGTCTCGGGGTCCCCGCCGCGGAGCGCGCCCGTGGCCTCGAGCGGCCGGCACTCCATCAGGCGCGGGGCGAGCGTCACGCTCCCGCGCTGGCGCGCCACGCAGTTGTCCGCCCCCGTCGGCCCGCCGACCGAGATGTCGGCGCGGCCGCTGTGGAGGATGAGGTTGTCGCGCACGACGTTGCCCGTCGCGGGCCACCAGTTGGCGTCGATGAGCGGCGCGACCATCACCCCGTGCCCGTCGTGGTCGAGGATGACGTTCTCGGCGACCACATTGTCGCGCCCGCCACCGATCACCACGCCCATCCCCTGCGCGAGCGGCCCGAGGCCCTTGCCGGGCGCGGTGGTGCTGTTGTTGTCGTGGATGAGGTTGCCGCGGATGATCGTGCCGTGCTGCGGCGGGTAGAGCTCGGTGTCGAGCGAGTTGGGCACGAGGCCGCCGCGGTTGTGCCGCCACGTGCTGCTGAGGATGTGCAGGTTCCCGCTCGAGTTGGTCCCCGAGTAGCCGAGCGTGTTGTGCTCGGCGATGACGCGGCGGATGACGGCGTCGCAGGGATCGCACTGCCCGATGTAGAAGCCGGCGTCGGGCGAGCCGCTCGCGTAGCTGTCCTCGAGGAGCCCGTCGCGCGAGTCGAAGGCGTAGAGGCCGTAGTCGCCGTTGTTGATCGCGGTGAGGTAGCGCCCGCGGTAGCCGGTGACGCCGTTCCAGAAGACGCCATTGAAGGTGTGGTCGCGCGCGGTGAGGTTCTCGACGCTCACCGCGTCAGCGAGCACGTTGATGCCGTTGGGCCGCAGGAACTCGCCGTCGATGATGACGGCGTTGCGGTCCACGCCGCGGATGGTGAGGGAGGGCGTCGTGACCGTCACCTCCTCGCGGTAGGTGCCGCTGTCCACGAGGATGAGGTCGCCCGGCGCGGCCGCGTCCACCGCGGCCTGGATGGTCGGATAGCGGCCCGGCACCGCGCGCGTGACGCCGCTGGCCGCGGCGACCGCGGCGACCTTGCCCTTCGCGTGCCCGGCGTACGGCACGTCGCCGACGACCACCGCCCCTGCCATGCCGAGTCCGTCGCGCGTGCCGTGATACGCACAGTAGAACTCGTACACGCCGGGGGTCGTGAGCGTGAGCGTGGCCGTCCCGCCCGGCGCCACCGCGCTGGTATCGAACCCGGCGGGCCACTGCGTCGGGTCCACCGGCACGATGTTGTGCGGATTGCGCCCGGTGTTGGCGAAGCTGACGCCCGCGCCGGCCGGGATCCGCACCACCGGGGCGTTGAACGTGTTGTCGTGCATCTTCACCTGCGTCGCGCCGCGGGCATCGGGATCGCAGGACGCGAGCGGCGACAGCAGGACGAGGAGCGCGACGACCCGGCACCCGGCAGTGCGGACGCGCGAACGGACCACGGCGGCGACGCGCGAACGGACGCGCGGCAGGGGGAGCGGCATCCGCCGAATGTGCGGGGTCGGTGCGGCACTGTCCACGCCGGCCGGGTCGCCTTGCGGCCCGGCGCGGGGTAGACTCCGAGACCGGCCCATCCGGGCCGCCGACCCTTCGCCCCTCCCGCGAATGCTCCGTTCCTTCCGCCTCGTTCCCGCGGTCCTCGGCCTCGTTGCCGCGGCCGGCACCCTCCCGGCGCAGGTCGCCGCCGCCCGCCCGGGTGCGCCGTACCAGTTCACCATGGAGGATTACGCGCGCGCCGAGCGGTTCCTCGGCGCCAACGCGAATCCCCTGATGAGCGGCACCGCCGGCCGCCCGTCGTGGATCGGCACCACCGGCCGCTTCACCTACCGCGCCAGCGGCGTGGGCGGCACCGGCCAGTTCTGGCTCGTGGATCCCGCGCGGAAGTCGCGCACGCTGGCCTTCGACCATGCGAAGCTCGCCGCGGCGCTCGCGTCCGCGACCTCCGGCCGCGTGGACGGGGACCGCCTCCCCTTCCAGGCCGTGGACCTCGCCGCCGACGGCAAGTCGGTCGAGGTGATGGTGCGCGGCGCGCGCTGGCGCTGCGACCTCGTGGCGTACACCTGCGCCTCCGCGGGCGCGTCGGCACCGGCGCTGCCCCCCAACGCCCAGCGCTCGCCGGACGGGGCGTGGGCCGTCTTCATCCGCAACCACAACCTCGTCGGACGCGAGCTCGCGACCGGCCGCGAGGTGCCGCTCACGACCGACGGCATCGCCGACTTCGGCTACGCGACCGACAACGCCGGCTGGACGCACTCGGCCAACGCCGTGCTCTCCTTCTCGCCCGACGGCAGGCGGATCGCGACCTTCCAGCACGACGGGCGGGGCGTGCGCGACATGTACCTCGTGTCCACCAACGTCGGCGCGCCGCGGCTCGAGACGTGGAAGTACCCGATGCCGGGCGACTCCGTGATCTTCCGCCTCTCGCGCGTCGTGATCGACCTGCCCACCGCGGCCGGCGGCCCGCGCGTCACGCGCCTCCGCATGGACGTGGACCAGCACCGGTCCACGGTGAGCGACCACGTGAATTGCGGCGGCGCGGTCTGCGACCTCCAGTGGTACGAGGACGGCTCGCACGTCGCCTTCATCTCGAGCTCGCGCGACCACAAGCAGGCGTGGCTGCGCATCGCCGACGCGGCGACCGGCGAGGTCCGCACGGTGCTGCACGAGACGAGCCGCACGCAGATCGGCGACGCCTCGCACCCCGAGGACCTCTGGCGCATCCTGCCGGCCACCAACGAGTTCATCTGGTGGTCCGACCGGGATGACTGGACGCACCTGTACCTCTACGACCTCACGACCGGCCAGCTCAAGAACCGCATCACCACCGGCGAGGGGAACGTCAGCGGCATCGTGCGGATCGACGAGAAGGCGCGGCAGATCTGGTTCACCGCCAACGGCCGCGAGCCGGGCCGCGACCCGTACTTCCAGCATCTCTATCGCATCGGCTTCGACGGGAAGGGGCTGACGCTGCTCACGCCCGAGCCGGCGAACCACGTCGCGACGCTGTCGCCCGACGCGAAGTACATCGTGGACACCTACTCCACGCCCGACACGCCGCCGGTCACGGTGCTCCGCGACCGGAACGGCCGCCTCCTGCAGCCGCTCGAGAAGGCCGACATCACCGCGCTCCGCGCGAGCGGCTGGCGCGCACCGATCCCCGTGACGGTCAAGGCGCGCGACGGCGTGACGGACCTCTACGGCCTGATGTACGTGCCGACGCACCTCGACACGCTGAAGAAGTACCCGATCATCAACCACATCTACCCGGGCCCGCAGTCGGGCTCGGTGGGCCCGCGCTCGTTCGTGCCGGCCCGCGGTGACGACCAGGCGCTCGCCGAGCTCGGGTTCATCGTCGTCGAGCTCGACGGCATGGGCACGCCCGGGCGCTCGAAGACCTTCCGCGACTTCTACTACGGGCGGATGAACGACAACACCATCCCCGACCAGGTGGCGGGGATGCAGCAGCTCGCACAGCGCCACCGCTACATCGACATCGACCGCTCGGGCATCTGGGGCCACTCCGGCGGCGGTTTCGCCACCGCGAGCGCGATGTTCCAGGCCGCCGACTTCTTCAAGGTCGGCATCGCCGAGAGCGGCAACCACGACAACCGCAACTACGAGGACGACTGGGGCGAGCGCTACCAGGGGCTCCTCGTGCGTGAGGGCGGCTCGGACAACTACGCCGCCGAGGCCAACCAGACCCACGCCGCGAAGCTCAAGGGCAAGCTCTTCCTGATCCACGGCATGATGGATGACAACGTGCCGCCGACGAACACGACCCTCGTCGCCGACGCCCTGATGAAGGCGGGCAAGGACTTCGACATGCTGATGCTGCCGCAGGCGCGGCACGGCTTCGGGGCCGACAGCCCATACATCATGCGCCGGCGCTGGGACTACTTCGTGGAGAACCTCCGCGGCGACCTCCCGCCCAAGGAGTACCGGATCGGCGGCCAGCGCGTCGTGCCCTGAGGGGCGCGCCACGACCGGTGACGACGGAGGGGCGGCCCGGCGGCCGCCCTTCCGTGCATCGGCCCCGCGCGGGACGCGCCGTGCATGGTGCGGGACCGGCGGTGGCAACCGCGGCGCCCCGCCGCGTGACTGACGCGGGGCAGGGACCTTCACTCCGGAGACATGTGATGCGATCGATGTGGCGGGCGATGCTGGTGGCAGCGGTGGTGGCGCTCCCGACGACGGTGCGGGCGCAGGCGGCCTCGCTCGTCGGCAAGTGGGAACTCGAGCTGACGGTGGGGATGCGGGTGGAGGACGGCGTGCCCCAGAGCATCCGCGGCAAGGGTCGGCTCGAGGTCGTCGAGCAGGGCGACTCGCTCGTCGCGACGCTCGCCATCGAACCGGTGGAGGGCATGCCGCCGCGGCCGCCGTCGCGCTTCGCGGCGAAGAAGGGCACGGGGCCCGAGTACGCCTTCACGGCACGGTCGGAGGCGACCCTGAACACCAACGGCGAGGAACGGAAGGCCGTCGTCATCTCGACGTGGAGGCTGGTCGTCGCCGGGGACGCCCTCTCGGGAAGCGTGGCGCGCGAGATCGAAGGCATGTCGATGGGGGCCATGCCCGCCCAACCGGTCACCGGCACCCGGGTGCACTGACCCTTCCGGTGGGGGGGCGCGGTGCCGAAGCTATGGATATGCTCGGTACCGTGCTCCTCCCGCCCGCGGCCCGTGCGCGCCGCCTCCGTCCGGCGCTGATCGCCCTCCTCGCGGTCGCGCTGGCCGCGACCGGCGTTGCGCGCGCGCAGGGCGCCTCCTGGCCGACCACCCATCAACAGGCGCTCTGGGTGACGACGAGCTGGGAGCACGAACTCACCGACGCCACATCGCTCTGGTTCGACGGCAGCTGGCGCCGGATGGGTGTCGGCGAGGAGCCGCAGCAGGTCCTGCTCCGCCCCGGCATCATCCACACGCTCGCGCCGGGCGTTCGCGTCGGCGCGGGCTACACCTACGTCGCGACCGCGCCGTACGGGGAGCTCCCGGCGGCCACCCCGAGCCGCGAGCATCGCCTCTGGCAGGATCTCCGCCTCGCGCACACCGTCGGCCCGGTGAGCGTGACGCACCGCTACCGCTGGGAGGAGCGCTGGATCGCGCCCGTGGATGGCGGCGGGACCGGGACGTTCCTCTTCCAGCAGCGGATGCGCTACATGGTCCGCGCGCAGGCGCCGCTCGGCGCCCTGCGGCGCCACGATCGCCCGGTGCTGTGGTACCTTCAGGAGGAAGCGCTGCTGCCCGTGGGACACGACGGCGCGGCCATCCGCCTCACGCAGAACCGCGCGCTCGCCGGCGTCGGCGTCCCGCTCGGTGCCCGGCAGCGCCTCGACATCGGCTACCAGAATCTCTGGAACGCGCTGAGCGCACGGCAGGCCAACGAGGTGAACCATGTGCTCACGTTCAATTGGGTGATCGTCACGGGGCGGTGACGCCGGAGCCCGCGCCGCGGCCGGCCGTCGACCCGGCGCTGCTGAACGGCGCGCGCGCCGACACGCGCTGGGCGAACCTCGGCTTCTGGCGCGGCACGCGGAGCTATCCCGACGCGGCGGCCATGCTCGCGCACCGCGTCGGGCGTGCGGCCGGGCTGGGCCCCGGCGACGTGGTGCTCGACCTCGCCTGCGGCCTCGCCGATTCGTGCGCGCTGTGGATCCGCGAGTTCGGCGTCGCACGCGTGGTCGGTGTGGAGCCCGATCCGCTGGTCGTCGCCGAGGCGACGGCCCGCGTGAAGGCGTGGGGCCTCGCGGACCGCATCGTGCTCCGCCGCGAACGCGCCGAGTGGGTGCAGCCGGCGCTCGCGATCCCGGGCATCACCGCCATCGTCTGCGTGGACGGGGCCTACCACTTCCACGCGCGCGCCTCATGGTTGCGGGCCCTCGCGCGCGACGTGCCCATCGGCACGCGGCTCGGGCTCGCGGATCTCCTCGTCACCACCCGCGGGCGCCGCAGTGCACGGCTGCTCGCGACGGCCGCACGCGCCGGGATCCCCGCCGAGAACCTCTGGACCGCGTCGGATGTGGAACCCGCGCTCGGCGACTGCGGCTGGCGCCTCGACCGGCTCGTCCGCTGCGGCCGTGAGGTGCTCGGAGGCTTCGCCGCGCACGCGCGGCGCCACTGGCCGCGATGGATCCTGCGTCCCGCCGCCGGCGGATGGCGCGCCCTCGGCACCGCCGCGGCCATCCTCGCCGCGGGCGTGGACCGGCGGCTCGACTACGCCATCATCGCGGCCCGCTCGGTGGCCCGGACGTAGCGTCGCCGTCGGGCCCGGCGTGGCCGAACCGCTCGCCGAGCTCCACGCTCAGCTCCGCCACCCGGTCGAACATCGCGCGCGCGCCCGCCACCACCGTCGCGCGCGCCGCCGCGTCGAGCGCCAGCGCATCGAGCCGCGCCCGGTACCCGGACCACTCCGAGGGCTGCGTCTCGCCGTACGGATCGAGGTACCGGAGCGCCCCCTCGCCCAGCGTGCGGGCCACGGCACGCGCGATGAAGCGGTTGCCGTTCGTGCTCCCTTCCAGCACGTAGTCGTGCCCGAGCAGCGCCAGTGGCGCGTCCGCGGCGCAGGCGCGCAGCTCGGTGGCCGCGCGCGCGATGGCCGGGATCGGCTCCACCGCCGCGGGCTCCACCCCGACCGCGCGCAGGTCCGCCTCGAGGTGCGCCACGTGGACCTCGGGCGCGCGGATGACCGCGGCGAGCGCCGCACAGTGCGGCACGGCGCCCTGCACCGCCAGCGCGAGCGCGCGGTGGAGCAGGAGCATCTGCCCGAGCCACGCCGCGTAGGCGTCCGGCGCGAGCCGGCCCGCCGCGAGGTCGCGCTGGAGCTGGCGCCGCTCGGCGTGGCGATGGTGCTCCGCGGTCTCCGCCTTGAGCAGCTCCGAGAGGGTCGGCATCGCGCTGGGCGCGGGCAGCGCCATCGTCGTCCCCGGCATCAGTAGATCGCCAGGTCGCGCCCGGAGACCACGGCGCCCGCATACCCCGCCCGCCGGAGCTCGGCGACGAGGCCGGCGTCGTCGGTCCCCCAGAACAGCTGGTGATACAGCACGAGCTGCCGCGGCCGCGCGCGCGTGGCGAGCAGCGCGAGCTCGTCGGTGCTCGTGTG
>JAIBBJ010000068.1 GCA_019694735.1 Gemmatimonadaceae bacterium
AGCACCGTGCGCCCGAGTCCGACGCCGAGCAGGAGAGTGGCCGCCATGCCGATCCACGGGGCGGCGCGCAACCGGCGCGGCGGGCGGGGTGCGAGCGTCGGCTCCGCCGAGACGGCTCCGCGCCGCGCCGCGCGCGACGCGGCGACCGCGGCCCACATCGCGTCGCGCGGCACGTCGGCCGGCGGCTCGTGGTAGGCGCGCGCCTCGCGCGCCAGGAACGCATCGAACTTGTCGTCGTCATGCATCGTCATACCGCCCATTCCCCCGCGAACTCCGAGAGTTCGGCGCGGAGCTTCGCCCGCGCCCGGAACAGCTGTGCCTTGCTCGTGCCCGGCTGGATCCCGAGCGCGACGCCGATCTCCTCGTGCGTGAAGCCCTCCACATCGTGCATCACGAACACGGTCCGATACCCGTCGGGGAGCCCGTCGATCGCGGCCTTGAGGCGGACCTTCAGGTCCGGCTCCGCCTCCCGGCGCCCGACCGCCACCTCGGGCAACTCGTCCCCGCCGATCTCCCGCCCGTGGATCCGCCGCACCTTCTTGAGCCCATTCAGGATCACCGACACCGCGATCGCGTGCAGCCAGGTGGAGAAGGCGCTGTCGCCGCGGAAGTCGGCCAGCCGTTCGAAGGCCCGGATGAACGCGTCCTGCGTGAAGTCCCGGGCGAGCGCCTCGTCCCCGGCCATGCGGTACGCGAGGCGGTACACCCGGTCCACGTGCGCATCGTACAGCCGCCGTTCGGCCCTGGCGTCCCCGTGAAGCACCGCGGCGATGAGGTCGTGGTCGGTCACGTCGGGCATGGGTGGGGGCGTGCGCGTGGACGTCCCAGAGACAGGGGCTCCGCCGAAAGGGTTGCGTGGTCCCCCCGCCGACGCCCCGAGGGGGCAGCGGGGGCCGCCTGTCCCTACGGGGCCAGTCCGCCTAGAGTGCCTTGCCCTTCAGCCGCAGCAGCAGCGCCCGGATCTTCGTCGGGGTGTTGGCCAGGGTCGGATCCACGTCGAGCGACCGCACGAAGGCGAACCGGTTCGTGAGGGGATAGAACGGGGGTCGGCGCTGGGTGGCCTGACACCGGTCCGTGACGTGATAGGGGCGCATGCCCGACCGGGACACACCCGTCGAGTACGGCATCGAATAGAAGCGCATGGCCGACCCGCCCACGATCCGGAGGCAGCCGCCATTGGAGTCGGTGGTGCCAGTCCCGTCCTCGGGACAGGGGAGCTGCGCCGAGTTGGCCCCCATGGTCTGGCTCGGCGCCTCCACCCCCACCGTGCCCGTCGTGCTCAGGAAGTGACCATGCATGGTGAAGGCGAGTTCACCGCCGAACTGCCCCGACTCGCTCGACCCGAGGAAGGTCGAGATGCGGCGGGCGCGGGAGGTGAGGCCGCTCACCACGAGGATGTCGCCGGTCGCGATGAGGCCGAGCCGGTCGTCGCATGGCGCGCCATCCGGGGTGTTCGGATTGTTCGCGTAGGTGAGCCGGTCCACGACGACGACGCGGCCATTCACCCGCAGGGTCACCGGCCCCGCGATCCGGCCGCTGACGTACAGGGGGCCGGCCGTCGCGCTGACCACGCGCCGCGAGGCGGCGTTGCGCATGGGATCGAGCGGCCAGAGGTAGGCGCGCTCCGTCGCCTGCAGCACCGAGTCCGGCGAGGCAGCGAGGGGGGTCCCCGGGAAGGCCCGCCAGGAGCCCACGTCGAACAGGGTGCCGGCGCTGCACCGCCCTGACCCCGACGCATTCACCGTGCACTGGCGCGCGCGGCGGGTGAAGGTGGTGTCGGAGCCGCCATACCCATTCGGCGCGCTCGCTGGCCAGCCGCCGGGAGGGACCACGACCCCGAATGGCACCGTGTCGGCGTTGGTCCCCGTGATCGTCCCGGCGCTGTTCGTCATCCGCTCGGCGGGCATGAGGAACGGCGATCCCGCGGGGAAGCAGCGTGCGGTCGGCTGGCCGAGGATCATGATCACCGCGTTCAGGTCGTAGTCGTCCATGCTGCCCATCTGGCCGACCGACACGCTCGGGAACGAGGAGGCCGCGGTGGACTGTATGACCGTGCGCGCGTACGTCCGCCGATGCGTCGAGACGGGGAAGAAGTGCCAGCGGCCGCTGCGGAGGTAGAAGGCCCCGCACTGGTTCTGCACGATCGGGTCGTCCCAGTAGTACCAGGTCGTCCCGAGGAAGCTGTACATCTGCGGCGCCACCCGGAGGCGGGTGGTGTCGCCGCCGCTCGTGCTCACCAGGTCGAAGATCCGCACGAACCCGTCCGCCGGGTCGAGGCGGCCATTCCCGTCGACGTCGTAGGCGACGAACTCGAGGCGCGAGCCGCGGGCCCCGCCGGACACCGGGGCGAAGGAGAGATTCGCGGCGTTGGCGAGCGTGTCGAGGCGGGGGAAGGTCGAATCGCGCGGGAACGGGATGCGTGGCACCCCGACCACGCTGTCCACGTCGAAGGTCCCGCTGCCGGTCAGGCCACCGACGGTCGTGACCGTGTCGCGGTATCGGTTCCCGCTGGACGTCATCCGCCACGTCCCGTTCGCATGCACGCGGCCGTTGATGGTGAGGGGTCCGATGCTCGCCGCGGTCGGCATCGAGTCCACCAGGTACGCATAGCGCGAGACCGACTCGCGGCGCAGGTCGAGACGGCGGACGTAGCGCGTGCCGCCATCGTCATAGGCGGCCGCCAGCAGCGTGACCGTGGGCCACTCGAGCCCGGTGGTATCGCCCGTGGTCGCGGCGTAGACGTTCACCCGGAGCCGGGGCACGGCGGTGCCGGCGGCGTCGCGGACCTGCATCCCCGAGGCGACCACGCGCACGCCGGTGTCGGGCACGGTGAACGCGGTGTCCCGCTCGAGGCGCGACCGCACCATCTCGAGGGCCGCCTCTGACGCGAGCCGATACTCGCGCTCCCGGTCGTAGAACGCCGAGAGGAGGGTCGCACTCGACGACATGAAGATCGCGGCGATCGACAGGCCGGCGATCGCGAGCGTCATCAGCAGGACGAGGATCAGGGCCGAGCCCCGGCGGTTCCGCGTCACGGCAGGGCCACGGCCGAGGTCGTCACCCGGCTCGAGCTGCCGCTGCAGTCGAGGGCGCGCACGGCGTACTCGAAGCTACCGGTGTCCAGCGGGAGCGGCTGCGACCACTTGTACGTGTTGGCGCCGGTCGCGGCGACCGAGCCGATGGTCCGCCACGCGACGCCGGTGCGCCGGACATCGACGGCGTACGTGCGCACATCGAGCGCGCCCGCGCCGTCGTCCGGGGACGCGTCCCAGTCGACCATCGCGCGATAGGGGCGCGCGTTGGTGACCTTCGTGATGCCCACCGCCGCGGGCGCCGCCGGCGCCGCTCCGCAGCCGCCGACCCCGCGCGCGGCGGCGTTGGGCAGCACGGTCCGCCACTCCACGGTGCGGATGGTCTCCTGCCCCGACGTCCGGTCGCGGTAGAACCCTGCGGCGCGGATGCCGACGGCGCGGATCGAGTCCACCGCGACCGAGTCCCACCAGAGCGGCAGGCGCTCGGCGGCGATCCGCGTGAGGGTGCCGCCGACCGGCCGGAAGTAGGAGAAGAACGCCGAGTCCGCGGGGACGTGCAGGTTGCGCACGACCTGCACCGAGTCGCGCGCGTTGACGCGCCGGTAGAGCACGAAGATGTCGCTCCGCCCCGAGATCGTGTCCGACCGGAGGAAGTACGAGATCGTCTCGTTGCGGCTGACGGCCCCGGCGGCGTCCGTGTAGTCCTGCGTCGGGAACGAGCGGCCGCCCGGCGGCAGCGCCGCCGCGTCGGCGAGCCGCCACGACTCGGTCAGGGAGGCTGCGGCCCCGGCCTCGACGTCCGCCGCACCGGGGTCGAGCGTGTCCGCCGCGAGCAGGTTCGCGGTGAAGGAGATCGCCCGCGGACCGGCCTGCACGAGCAGCGGCTGCCCGGGGTCGGCGGTCGCGAGCCGCAGGTCCGCGTCGATCGCGCGCTGCGCGTAACGCGCGATCTGGTCGGCGTCGAGGCGCCCGGCGCTCTGGCCCAGGGCGCGCGTCTGGGCCCGCACGAAGGGCAGCGTGATCGCGAAGACCGCCAGCGTCAGCGTCATCGCGACCACGATCTCGACGAGGGTGAAGCCGCGGCGCATCATCGGAAGGCGGCGATCACCGCGGTCTTGCGCACCGCGCGGCTGAGGACGGGGGCGGTCACCGTCACGGTGATGGTCACGAAGTCGGTGGTGTCGGACTGCGTGCGGGTCGCCGCGGTGGTGCGCACATAGCCGGTGTGGCCGGTCATCGGCGGGTTCGCCGCCCCGGCGGACGTCTCGGAGGTCCCGTTGAAGGTCGACACGAGCGTCCCGTAGGTCGCGTGCCCCCGGATCGCCTCGATCCGCGCGGTCGCGAGGTCGCTGGCCACCGCGATGTTCGCCGCATCGCGCGCCGCCCGCGTGAACGCCTGCCCGAAGCGCGACATCGCGAGCATCACCCCGGCGAGGATGACGATCGCGAACAGCACCTCGATGATGGTCATGCCGCGGCGCAGGCGCATGCGGGACGGGCGGGGGGACCGGGGAAGACTGGGGACGATAGGAGGACGCCCGGCCCGGTCTCCTGTCACATCGTGACAATCCGTGCCGATACTCGTAGATATCGGAGGCGGGCGGAGGCGGGTCCGCGCCCGTGTCTCCGATACTCGATCATCGGAGGGGGCCGGTCCGCGGCCCCCCGCCTGCCCACCCCACCCGAGGACCGGTCCGTGGCCGCCATCGCCACCATGCTCCCCGACGCGCGCGCCCTGCAGCGCGTGAACGCCGCCGTTCGCAACGAGCACCGCCTGGTCCACTGCCGGACGTGGGCGGAACTCGAGGTCGCGTGCAAGGACGAGGAGGTCTCGCTCGCCATCATCGACCTCTTCGCCGATGGACAGGCGCACTTCGACATGGTGCGCCGGCTCAAGATGCGGGCCGAGCGGCTCACGCTCGTCGCGTACGTGTCGTTCACGGCCGACCGCGCGCGCGACCTCTTCGACGCCGGCCGTGCCGGCTTCGATGGCCTCCTGATCCTGGGGCAGGACGATACGCCCGCGGCGTTCCGCGCCGTCCTCGAGCGCGCCAGCGCCCGCGGCGCGGCGCAGCTCCTGCGCCCGCATCTGGCGGACGCCGACCCGGTCGTGCGCGACGCCGTGATGGTCGCCGTCACGCGGGCGCACCTCCGTCTCACCTCGCATCGGCTCGCGGAGATCTGCGGGACGCCCAAGCGGGTGCTGCTCGCCGCGCTCGACAAGGCGGGGTTCCCGGCCCCGCAGAAGCTGCTCGCCTGGGGCCGCCTGATCGTCGCCGCGCAGATGCTCGAGGACCCGAACCGGGCGGCCGACGCCGTGGCCCGACAGCTCGACTTCCCGTCGGGCTCGGCCTTCCGCAACACGTGCCAGCGCTATCTGGGCGCGACGCCCCACGAGATCCGGGCCCGCGGCGGCGCCGCGTGGGCGGCCGGCAAGTTCCTCGCCGAGATCCAGGCGGCCCGCGGGCGCTGAGCGGGACCGGCGGCGGGGCGCGGCCGCCGGCCGCGCCCCGCCATCAGTTGTTGCGCTGCTTCCAGCTGCCGCTGGCATGGGACCACCATCCGGTGCGCGCCGTCGCCCCGATGATGGTGAGGGCCCGGAAGTCCTCCGTGACGCCGCGCGGGGAGGTCACGTAGACGACGGCGTCGCCGCTCAGCGCGCCGTTCGGGCCGATCCGGATGGCCTTCTGCTGCGGGTTCCCCGTGTCCACGACGCCCGGGCCGGTCATGTAGGCGGCGCCGGCGTTGTCCACTGTCGTCGGCGGCGTCCCGAACCGCGCACCATCGGCGAGCGGCCGGTAGCGCACCGTGTCCGTCGCATCCATCACGCCGTTGTTGTTGTAGTCCTGCAGGATCCGCAGCCGCTGCGCGTTCGCGTCGAACATCACCTGCACCGCGACGTTCCGCGTGATCGCGGTCTGCTGCGCCCCGATGATCGCGTTCTGCATCAGCCGGATGTTCGCGTCCATCCGGAACGACCAGAAGCTCATCCGCGACACGGCGAAGCCCACCATCACGCCGATGAGCGCGATGACGAACAGGGTCTCGATGAGGGTGAAGCCCGGCCGGCGGGATGGCGCCATACGACGATAGTACGCCCGGAGCGGGTGTGGCGTCACGCCCCCGCGCCGGGTACGATTCGCGATGCTCGTCGTCGGCCTCACCGGCAACATCGCCTCGGGCAAGAGCGCGGTCGCCGCGCGCCTCGCCGCCGCCGGCGTGCCGGTGGTCGACGCCGACCGCCTCGCGCGCGACGCGGTCGCGCCGGGTACGCCGGGGCTCGCGGCGATCCGCGCCCGCTGGGGCACGCGCGTGCTCCGCGCCGACGGCTCGCTCGACCGCGACGCGCTGCGCCGGATCGTCTTCGCCGACCCCGCCGAACGGCGGTCCCTCGATGCGATCGTGCATCCGGAGGTCGCCCGACGCCGGGACGCCGCGGTGGCGGCGCTCGCAGCCGGGGGCGCCCCGCTCGTGGTCTGCGACATCCCGCTCCTCTTCGAGGCCGGGCTCGAGGGGACGGTGGACCGCATCGTGCTCGTCGACGCGCCCCGTGCGGTCCGCCACGCGCGCCTCGTGCGCGACCGCGGCCTCACGCCCGCCGAGGCGGACGCGATGATCGAGGCCCAGTGGCCCGCCGAGCAGAAGCGCGCCCGCGCGCAGCACGTGATCGAGAACGCCGGCACACGCGCCGCGCTCGATGCCGCCGTGGATGCGCTGCTCGTGACGCTGCGCGCCGCCGCCGCGACGTCAGCTTGACCCTCGTGGCAGGGACGGGTAGCCTTCGACCGTCCCATCCGTCCTCCCTCCCCTCGCGCTCCCGGAGCCACGCGTGTCGTCCATCCCGCAGGATCTCCTCTATACCGCTGACCACGAGTACGTGAAGAAGACCGGCGACGGCGCGGTCGTCGCGGTCGGCATCACCGACTACGCGCAGGGCGAGCTCGGCGACATCGTCTTCCTCGACCTGCCCGCGGTCGGCCGGAAGGTCGGGCACCACGACGTGTTCGGCACGGTCGAGGCGGTCAAGGCGGTCTCGGAGCTGTATTCGCCGCTCGCGGGCGAGGTGGTGGAGGTCAATCCGCGTCTCGAGGGAGAGCCCGCGCTCGTGAACACCGACCCCTACGGCGACGGCTGGATGATCAAGCTCAAGGTGGACCCGGCCGCGCTCGGCGGGCTGATGGACGCGGCCGCCTACGCGAAGCACCTCGGCCAGTGAGCCGCCCGCAGGGCGCCGCGCGCCCCGCCGCTCGACTGTCAGCGGACGCCTGACGCACGAACGGCGGGGGAGCCCAGGCTCCCCCGCCGTTCAGCGTTCCCGGCCGCCGGTCCGTCAGGCCGACGCGTACTCCTCGATCGGCGGGCACGAGCAGACGAGGTTGCGGTCGCCGAACGCGCTCTCGACGCGCCCGACCGCAGGCCAGAACTTCCGCTCGCGCACCCACGCCAGCGGGAAGGCCGCGCGCTCGCGGGAGTAGCCGCGGCTCCACCCATCGGAGAGCGTCACCTCGAGGGTGTGCGGCGCATGGTGCAGCGGGTTGTCCTCCTTCCCGAGCACCCCGGCCTCGATGTCCGCGACCTCCTGCCGGATCGCGATCATCGCCTCGCAGAAGCGGTCGAGCTCGGCCTTCGACTCCGATTCCGTCGGCTCGATCATGAGCGTCCCGGCGACCGGGAAGCTCACCGTGGGGGCGTGGAAGCCGTAATCCATCAGGCGCTTCGCGATGTCCTCGACTTCCACGCCGGCGCTCGCCTTGAGCGGGCGCGTGTCGATGATGCACTCGTGCGCGACGCGTCCGTTCTTGCCCTTGTAGAGCACCTCATAGTGCCCGCGGAGCTTGTGGGCGACGTAGTTCGCATTGAGGATCGCGACCTTCGTCGCCTCGGTGAGCCCCTCGCCGCCCATCATGTCGATGTACATCATCGAGATCGGCAGGATGCTCGCCGAGCCCCAGGGCGCCGCCGAGACCGCGCCGATCGGCCGCTCGCCGCCGGTCGCCACCACCGAGTGGCCGGGGAGGAAGGGCGCGAGGTGCGCGGCGACCCCGATCGGGCCCATCCCCGGACCGCCGCCGCCGTGCGGGATGCAGAACGTCTTGTGCAGGTTGAGGTGGCACACGTCGGCGCCGATGTCGCCCGGCCGCACGAGCCCCACCATCGCGTTCATGTTCGCGCCATCGAGGTACACCTGGCCGCCGTGCTCGTGGACGATCGCGCAGATGTCCTTGATGCTCTCCTCGAACACGCCGTGCGTCGACGGATACGTCACCATCAGCGCCGCGAGGTTCGCCGAGTGCTGCTCGGCCTTCGCGCGCAGGTCGGCGACGTCGATGTTGCCGCTCGCATCGGTGCGGCAGACCACGACCTGCATCCCCGCCATCACAGCCGACGCCGGGTTGGTGCCGTGCGCCGACTGCGGGATCAGGCACACCGTGCGGTGCCCCTGCCCGCGGGCGCGGTGGAACGCGCGGATCACGAGCAGGCCCGCATACTCGCCCTGCGAGCCGGCGTTGGGCTGCAGCGAGACGGCCGAGAAGCCGGTCACCTCGGCGAGCGCGCGCTCGAGGCGCTGGAACATGGCAGCGTAGCCCGGCGCCTGCGCGCGCGGGGCGAACGGGTGCAGCCCGCCCACCTCCCGCCACGTCACCGGATACATCTCGGCGCTCGCATTGAGCTTCATCGTGCAGCTGCCGAGCGCGATCATCGAGTGCGTCAGCGACAGGTCGCGCGACTCGAGCTTCCGCATGTAGCGGAGCATCTCGGTCTCGCTGTGGTACTTGTGGAAGACCGGGTGCGTGAGGAACGGCGAGGTGCGGGCGAACCGCTCGTCGAAGCGCGCGTCCACCCCGCGGCCGAGCGCCTCGAGGTCGAGCCCGTGCGGCCGACCGCCGGCGAACGCGTCGAGCAGGTCGCTCACGTCCCGCACGGTGGTGTTCTCGCCCATCGAGACGCCGAGCTGCCGCGCGTCGATGACCCGGACGTTGATCCCGGCGCGGTCGAGCGCGGCGAGGATCGTGTCGCGCTGCGCGCCGACATCGACCGTGATCGTGTCGAACGCGACCGACGGGCGCGGCGCGAGGCCGAGCGCCCGGAGGCCCGCGGCGAAGGTCTCCGCGCGGTGGTGCACCCGCCGCGCGATCCGCGTCAGGCCCTCGGGGCCGTGCCAGACCGCGTACATCCCCGCCATCACCGCGAGCAGCACCTGCGCCGTGCACACGTTCGACGTCGCCTTCTCGCGCCGGATGTGCTGCTCCCGCGTCTGCAGCGCCATGCGGAGCGCCGGCTTGCCGCCCGAGTCCCGCGAGACGCCGATGATGCGCCCCGCGATCTGCCGCTTGTACTCGTCCCGGGTCGCGAAGAACGCCGCGTGCGGACCGCCGTAGCCGTACGGCACACCGAAGCGCTGCGCGCTCCCCACCGCGACGTCCGCGCCCCACTCGCCCGGCGGCGTGAGCAGCGTCAGCGCGAGGAGGTCGGTCGCCACGATGACGAGGCCCCCGGCCGCGTGCACCTGCGCGCAGAGCGCCCGGTAGTCCTCGACCGCGCCGAAGGTCGTGGGGTACTGGAGGATGACGCCCGCCGTCGTCGCATCCGGCTTCATCGCCGTCGGCGCGACCACCTGCACCGCCACACCGCGCGCCTCGGCGCGCGCCGTCACCACCTCGATCGTCTGCGGGTGCAGGTCGTCGGCGAGCAGGAAGGTGTCCCGCCCGTCCTTGCCGACGAGACCGTGCACCATCGTCACCGCCTCGGCCGCCGCCGTGCCCTCGTCGAGCAACGACGCGTTGGCGATCGGGAGTCCGGTGAGGTCGCTCACCACCGTCTGGTAGTTGAGCAGGGCCTCGAGGCGACCCTGCGCGATCTCCGCCTGGTACGGCGTGTACGCCGTGTACCAGCCCGGATTCTCGAGGATGTTCCGCTGGATCACCGCCGGCACGTGCGTGTCGTGGTAGCCCATGCCGATGAAGCTGCGGCGCACCTCATTGGCCGACATCTCGGCACGGAATGCGGCGAGCGCGTCCTGCTCCGACTGCGCGCCCGGCAGCGCCAGCGGGCGGCGGAGCCGGATGTTCTCGGGGATCGTCGCGTCGATGAAGGCGTCGAGCGAGGGATAGCCCAGCGCCTCGAGCATCGCGGCCACGTCGGCCTCGGAGGGCCCGAGGTGACGGCGGATGAAGGAGTCGGGCTGGGGATGGACGGACGTCGGCACGGGGGGTTCCTCGCGGGGGCCTCGGGCCCCGATGGATGCGGACACGGCGGGCGGCCGCGCGGTCGCGGCGCCGGTCTCGAAAGCTACACAGGACCGCCGCCCGCCGTACATTCCAAGGCGTGACCGGACCCATCTTCGACCCGCCGGGCGCGGCCCCGCGCGCCACCACCCGTGTCGTCGCCGCGACCCGGGCCGGCGTGAGCTTCGGCTCGGCGCTCGCCATCGCCATCTCGTGGAGCGTCAACCACTCGATCCTCTGGGCGATCGTCCACGGGATCCTGAGCTGGCTCTACGTCGTCTACTACGCGCTGACGCGCTGACCCCGGCCGTGGGCGCCGCCTCCCTCGGCGCACTCGCGCCGCGCTGGCGCCTGCTGCGCTCCGCGTCGGCCGATGGCGCGACCAACATGGCGACCGACGCCGCGCTGCTCGCATGCGCCCGGCGCGACCGCATCGCCACGCTGCGGCTCTATGGGTGGGACGCGCCGACGCTCTCCCTCGGCCGCCACGAGCGCGCGCGCGGCGTCATCGACCCGACCGCCTGTGCGGCGCGCGGCATCGGGGTCGTGCGCCGTCCCACCGGCGGCCGCGCGCTCCTGCACCACCGCGAGGTGACGTACAGCGTCACCGCGCCGGCCACGCTGTCCCTCGCCGAGAGCTACGCGGCCATCAACGCCCTGCTCCTCGCGGGCCTCGCGCGGCTCGGTGTCGCGGCCGCGCCCGCCGCCCCACGGGGCCGACCGCTTCGGCCTGAGGGCGCGGCCTGCTTCGCCGAGCCGGCGGCCGGCGAACTCATCGTCGGCGGGCGCAAGCTCGTCGGCTCGGCGCAGCTCCGGGAGGACGGGGCAATGCTCCAGCACGGGTCCATCCTCCTCGCGGACGACCAGCCGCTGATCGAGGCGCTCCGCGTGCAGGAGGCCAAGGCCTCCGCGCCGCCGCCGCCCGATGCCCCCGATCGCCACATCGCGGCCGCCGCGACCATCGAGGCCGCGGTGGGGCATCCCGTCCCGGCTGACGCGGTCAGCGACGCGGTGGCGGCGGCGCTCGCGGACGCCGTGCCCGTGGAGCTGTTCGATCCCGCCTTACTTCGCGCGGACCTCGCGCGTCTAGTGATTGCGTTCGCCGACCCGAGCTGGACCTGGCGGCGCTGAGCCCGCCCCCGACCCCGTCCGCCGCCATGGCCCGCGCCCCCCGCACCGCCCTGCTCGCCCTCGTCCTGCCCGCGCTCGCCTGCGCCGACCGCACCGGCGCGGCGAGCGGCGGCACGGTCCTGATCGCCGCCACGGCCGACGCCGACGCGATGCTGCCCGCGCTGCGGACCTCGATCGGCGGACGGATGGTCAGCGAGCTGCTGTTCGACCCGCTCTGCGAGGTCGGGCCCTCGCTCAACACCCTCGGCACCGCCGACTTCCAGCCGCGCCTCGCGACCGGATGGACCTTCAGCGCCGACTCGCTCGTCGTCACGCTCGCGCTCGACCCCCGGGCGCGCTGGCATGATGGCCAGCCGGTCGTCGCGCGCGACGTCGTCAGCGGCCTCGCCGCCATCCGCGAGCCGGCCAACGCCTCCTCCCTGCTCTCCGACGTGAGCGACATCGACTCGGTCCACGTGGTCGACGAGCACACGGTCGCACTGCACTTCCACGCCCGCTCGGCCGAGCAGCTGTACGCCGCATCGCTGCTCTTCCCGCTGCCGGCGCACCTCGTGGACACCATCGCCCCCGGGACGCTCGCGACCAGCGGCTTCGCGCAGCATCCGGTGGGCTCCGGTCCGTACCGGTTCGTGTCGCGCGAGCCGACGGTCCGCCTGGAGCTCGGCGCCGTCGCCGACCACTACCGCGGCCGGCCCGGTCCGGATCGGATCGCGGTGCTCGTCTCGAAGGAGCCGAGCACGGCGATCGCGAAGCTGTGGACCGAGGAGGCCGACGTCTTCGAGTCGCTCCCGGCGACGGACATCGCCGAGGCGGCGAAGTACCCGCACGCGCGGCTCGTGGCGAGCAAAGGCTTCGACTACGTGTTCCTGGCGTACAACTTCCGCGACCCGCGCGACACGAGCCGGGCGCATCCGCTGCTCGCCGATCCGGCGCTCCGTCGCGCGGTCGCCCACGCGGTCGACCGGCAGGCCATCCTCCGCGCGGTCTTCGAGGATTCGCTCGCGCGCCTCGGCGCCGGGCCGGTCGTCACCGCGCAGGCGTTCACCGACACGACCATCGCGCATCCCGCATTCGACACGGCGGCGGCCGGCCGGCTCCTCGACTCGCTCGGCTGGACGCGCCGCGACGCCGACGGCTTCCGCGTGAAGGGCGGGCGCCGGCTCACCCTCCGGGCGCTCGTGCCGGCGCCGAGCGCCAATCGCGTCCGCGCCGCGGTCATCGTGCAGGAACAACTCCGCACCGTCGGGATCGAGATGCCGGTGGACAAGCGCGACGGTCAGGCGTTCGGGGCGGCGCGCGACGGCGGCGATTTCGACCTGATCTTCGGCGGATGGGGCACGACGCCCAGCCCGCGCAGCCTCCGCGGCACGTGGGTGTCGCGCGCGACGCCGAACGCCGGCCGGCTCAACAGCGGCAACTACCGCGACCCGGCGTTCGACGCGGCCGTCCTCGAGGCGCTCGCCAGCAGCGACGGCGCGGTCGCGCGCGCGCGGCTCCGGGACGCGCAGCGGGTGATCGCGGAGGACGTCGCCGCGGTCTGGCTGTACGAGAACCGGCCGCGCGCGGTCGTGCACCGCCGCTTCGTGCTCCCGGCCTGGCGGGCCGACGCGTGGTGGCGCACCCTGCCGTCGTGGCGAGTCGAGCGCGGGCAGGCCCTGCCACGCGACGCCACGCCCGCGGGCGGCTGATCCCCCGGTGCGCCGCGCGGTCCTCTCGCGCCTCGCGCAGGCGGCGTTCGTCGTCCTGCTGGTCGTCGCCGCCTGCTTCACGCTCATCCGGCTCGCGCCGGGCGACCCGTTCTTCACCGCGCTCGACCAGCCGACGGTGACCGAGGCGCAGCGCGCCGCCCAGCGCGCGCACTTCGGCTATGACCGCCCGATCCCCGAGCAGCTCGTCCGGTACGCGGCGAACGTCGCGCGCGGCGAGCTCGGTTGGTCGCACTCGCGCGGGGAGCCGGTGCGCGACGCCCTGGCGGCCTCGATCCCCCACACGCTGCTGCTCGTCGGTGCGGCGCTCCTCGTCGCCTTCGGCGCCGGGATCGCCATCGGCTCCTGGCAGGGCTGGCATCGCGAGCGCTGGCTCGCGCGCGCGAGCGACGTCGCCGGGCTCACGATCCTCTCGGTGCCCGACTTCGTGCTGGCGCTGCTCGCCCTCATGGGCCCCGCATTGGCCTGGCGCCTCTTCCCCGTCGGCGGGATGCGCACCGAGTTCGGCCCCGGCGGCGCGGCCGGCGTGCGCGATGTGCTCCACCACCTCGCGCTCCCGGCCCTCACCCTCGCCCTGCCCGTCGCGGCCGTGGTCGCGCGGCTGCAGCGCACCGCGATGCTGGCGGTGCGGGACGCCGACTTCGTGCGCGCGGCGCGCGCGCGCGGCGCCGGCGAGGCTCGGCTGGCGGTCCGCCACGCGCTCCGCAATGCGCTGGTGCCGGTGCTCGCGTACGCCGGCGTACAGGTCTCGGCGCTGATCGGCGGCGTCGTGCTCATCGAGCATGTGTTCGACTGGCCGGGCATGGGTCGGCTGATGCTCGCTGCGGTGCAGGCCCGGGACTATCCGCTGGTCGCCGGGGCGGTGCTCGTCAGCAGCATCGGGACGGTCATCGGGACGATGGGCGCCGACGTCGCCTTGCTCTGGGCGGACCCGCGGCAGCGAGGCACGGCATGAGCCCGCGTCCCGCGCCCGCCGCCGCGCCGCCGCCGCGCCGCGCCTGGCG
>JAIBBJ010000191.1 GCA_019694735.1 Gemmatimonadaceae bacterium
CGTCGCCGGCACCGTCCTCGCGACGGCGCCGGCCGCGGTGCCGGCGGCCGCGCAGGGCCGCGGGCCTCAGGCGCTGCGGGACATCGAGGTGGACCGCGTCGCCGGCGTCGTCGGCACCACCCCGATCCTCTTCAGCGAGGTCCTCGAGGCCATCAACTTCGCCCGCGCCCAGGGGCTGCAGCTGCCCCCGGACAGTGCCGGCCAGATGGCCATCGCGCGCGAGTTCCTGAACCGGATCATCGATCGCGAGGTGCTCCTCGCGGTCGCGAAGGACTACAAGATCGAGGTCGGCGAGGTCGACGTCACCGCGCAGGTCGAGAAGGACATGGACCGCGCGCGCGGCAACTTCCCGAACGAGCAGGCGTTCCGCGAGGCGCTCAAGCGCGAGGGCTTCGGGACGCCGGAGGAGTACCGCAAGAAGGCGGTCGAGGCCGCGATCCGCGACGAGACGCAGCGGCGCGTGATCGATTCGCTCAAGGCGAAGGGCCGCATGGCCCCCGCCAACGTGACCGAGCGCGAGGTCGCGGACGCGTTCGAGCGCCTCCGTCGCGAACTCCCCCCGCGGCCGGCGATGGTGGGCTTCCGGCAGGTCGTGGTGAAGACGCGCCCGCGCGCCGAGAGCGTCATCCGCGCCCGGACCCTGATCGACTCGCTGCGCCTCGCCCTCGAGAAGGGCGCCGACTTCGACTCGGTCGCCAAGGCGTACTCGCAGGACGGGAGCGCCGAGCAGGGCGGCGACCTCGGGTGGGCCCGGCGCGGCGTGATGGTCCCCGAGTTCGAGCGGATGATGTTCGCGCTCATCCCGGGGCGCATCAGCCCGGTGGTCGAGACGCAGTACGGCTTCCACGTCATCCGCGTGGACCGCGTGCGAGCCGGGGAGGTCCGGGCGCGGCACATCCTCATCAAGCCGGCGGTGGACTCGCAGGACGTCGCCCGCGCCCGACTCGTGGCCGACACCGTGCTGGCGCTCTGGACGCAGGGCACGCCCTACGATTCGCTCGTCGCCCGCTACCACGACGCCGACGAGGAGCGGTCGCTCCCCGAGGGGATCCCGCGCGACTCGCTGCCCGCGGAGTACCGCGTGGCCCTGCGCGACGTCCCGGTGCAGGGCTTCTCGCCGATCTTCGCGCTCCCCGACCGCTCCAGCGGCCTGAACAAGTGGGCGATCGCGCAGGTGCTCGTGGCGAAGCCGCCCGGCGAGTTCACGCTCGAGGAGTACCAGGAGAACATCCGCAAGCAGCTGCGCGAGGAGAAGTCCATCCGGCGCACGCTCGACAACCTGCGACGCGAGATGTACGTCTCGCTCCGGCTCTGACGGCGCGGCCCACACTCGCGATCACCCTCGGCGATCCCCGGGGCATCGGCCCCGAGATCGTCGCGACGGCGCTCGCCACCCCCGAGGTGGCGGGCGCCGCGCGCTTCGTGGTGGTCGGCCCCACGGGGTGCGGCCTCGCCGTGGACGAGGCCGTCGGCCACTGGGCCGAGGGGAGCGGGACGAGCGGTGCGAGCACCGAGGGGCACGCGCGCGACGCCCGGGCGGGCGCGCTCGCCGGCGCCGCCATCGCGCGCGCGGTCGCGCTCGCGCAGGCCGGCACGGTGCAGGGGATCGTCACCTCCCCGATCGACAAGGCCGCGCTCCTCGCCGGCGGCTACGACTTCCCCGGCCACACCGAGATGCTCGCGGCGCTGACCGGCCACCCCACGGTCATGATGCTCGCGAGTGACCGGCTCCGCGTGGTCCTCATCACCACGCACCTCCCGCTGCGCGACGTGCCGGCGGCGGTCACGCCCGCCGCGATCGCGCGCGCCGCACGGCTCACCCGCACCGGGCTGCAGCGCGCGTACGGCATCGCCGCGCCGCGGATCGCCCTCTGCGCGCTCAATCCCCACGCCGGCGACCACGGCCGCTTCGGGCGCGAGGACGACGACCTGCTCGCGCCGGCGGCGCGCGCGGCGGACCTCGCGGGGCCGTTCTCCGCCGACACCGTCTTCGTCCGGGCCCTGCGCGGCGAGTTCGACGCCGTGCTCGCGCCGTACCACGACGTGGGGATGACTGCCATCAAGGTCGCGAGCTTCGGCGAGGCGGTGAACGTGACCCTCGGCCTGCCGTTCGTCCGCACCTCGCCCGACCATGGCACGGCGCTCGACATCGCCGGCCAGGGACGCGCCTCCGCCACCTCCTTCATCGCCGCGGTCCGCGCGGCGGTGGACCTCGTCTCACGCGCCGGATCCCCCCAGGAGCCCGCATGACCACCCCGAAGTTCTGCGCCGCCTGCGGCGGCGCCCTCGCGGCCGGCGGCCGCTTCTGCCCGCATTGCGCGGCACCGGTGGGCGCGGTGGCCCCCGGCGCGGCCCCCGCTGCCGCCTTCCCGGGCCCCTCCCGCCCTGCCACGCCCGTCCTGCCGTGGGCGATCGCGGCGCTCGCCGTCGTCGGTGCGATCGCCTACTCGATCGGCAGCCGGCGGCTCCAGCCGCTCCCGGGCGAGCTCGCCGGCGCTGGTGGCAGCGTGCCGGCGTCGGGCCCGAACATCGTGCTCGCCCCCGACATCTCGTCCATGACCGCCGACCAGCGGGTGGACCGGCTCGTCGCGCGCGTCGTCGCGCTCGACTCGGCGGGCAAGTCCGATTCCGTGGCGTTCTTCGCGCCGATGGCCGTGGATGCGTTCGCCGCGCTGGAGCCGCTCACCCCGGCGCGCCGCCATGACCTCGCGCGGGTGCTCGTCGCGGCCGGGGACCTCG
>JAIBBJ010000196.1 GCA_019694735.1 Gemmatimonadaceae bacterium
ACCCGACCATGACGTGCCGCCCTGTCCGCTCGGCGGCCTCGCAGATCGCATCCACCTCCGCCGCGGTCAGGGCGAGCGGCTTCTCGACGAAGACGTGCTTCCCGGCCTCGAGGGCGCGCAACGCGTAGCGCGCGTGCGAGTCATGCCGGGTGAGCACGACGACGGTGTCCACCGCCGGGTCGCTGAAGATGGCCTCAGGGTCGGTCGCGGCCTGCTCGAACCCGAGCTGCCGCGCCGCGACGGCGGCGCTCGTACCCTTGCCGCTGGCGACCGTCCGCAGGCGCGCGCCCGCGGCCTTGATGGCGGGGATCAGCGTCCGCACGCCGAAGTTGCCGGCGCCGATCACTCCGACGCTGAACGCTCCCGGACCCGTCACCGGGGCCTGCACGACCCGTACGCGGTCCGCCGCCGAGATGGCCGCGCCACCGCGGTCCTGATAGCCCAGCACCACCCCGAGGCTGGGCTCCGGCGAGGCGATGAGATCGTACGCGCGAGGTGACTCGTCGAACACGAACCGGTGCGTGATCAGCGGGGCCGGGTCCACCTTCCCTTCGGCCATCAACTGCAGGATCGCCTCGAAGTTGCGCTGCTCGGTCCAGCGGACGTACCCGATGGGATAGTCCTGTGCCTGGTCCTCGTAGGTCGGGTCGTAGCGTCCGGGGCCATAGCTGCACGAGACGGCGAAGGAGAGCTCCTTCCGGTAGAAGTCGTCGCGCCGCAGGGCAAGGCCGGTGACGCCGACGAGCACGAGCCGGCCGCGCTTGCGCGCCATCTCGGCGGCGTTGTGCACCGGCTCGTCGGAGTCCGAGGCGAGCGTGAGGAGCACCGCGTCAGCCCCGACGCCCCCGGTCAGCGCGCGCACCTTGGCCGCCACGTCGCCGGCCTTGGCATCCATCGCGACGGCGCCGGCGGCCTCGGCGATGGCGAGTCGGGCCGGGCTCGTGTCGATGCCGATGACGCGGCAGCCATTTGCGCGGAGGATCTGCACCGTGAGCAGGCCGATCAACCCGAGTCCGTAGACGACGACCGTCTCACCGAGGGTCGGCGCAGCGAGCCGCACGCCTTGGAGTCCGATGGCCGCGAGCGGGGTGAACGCGGCCGCCTCGAACGAGACGCCGTCGGGGATGCGCGCGGCAAGGGTGTACGGGACGGTCACGTACTCGGCGTGGTTGCCGTTCGTCACCACGCGGTCGCCCGGGGCGAAGGGCGAGCGGCCGTCGCCGGCCTCGACGACGACGCCGGCGTGGCAGTACCCGAGGGCGAGGGGCGCGGCGAGCTTGGAGCGGACCGCCTCCAGCGTGGGGCCGATCCCGTCCACCCGCGCCTTGTCGAGGACCTGCTTCACCTTGTCGGGCTGCTGGCGGACCTTCTCGAGCAGCGAGGCGCGGCCGAACTCGACGAGCATCCGCTCGGTGCCGGCGGAGACGACCGTCGCGCGGGTCTCGACGAGGAGCTGCGGGCCGAGGGGGCGCGGGACGGGGACGTCCTCGAGGGCGGACTTGCCGGAGTCGAGGGATTGGAGGAGGATGCGCACGCGTGCCGGGATTGAGGTGGGCGACGCGGGAATTCTACCATGCGCGGCGGTTGACTGTGACCCCTCCGCAACTAGGTTGCCTCCGATGCGGATCCTCGTGACCGGCCATGCGGGATTCATCGGATTCCACACCGCGCGGGCGCTGCTGGAACGCGGGGACTCGGTCGTCGGCGTGGACGTGGTGGATGCCTACTACGACCCGGCCCTGAAGAGCGGCCGGCTCGCGGCCCTCGCGGCGGTCGCGGCCGGCGTTCCCGGGTCCTACGAGCATCTCCAGGGCGACCTCGCCGACCGGGACGTCGTCGCGCGCGCCTTCACCCGGGGGCCGTTCGACCGCGTGATCCATCTCGCGGCGCAGCCCGGCATCCGCTACAGCATCGAGAATCCGCACGCGTACGTGCAGAGCAACGTCGTCGCGTTCGTGAACCTGCTCGAGGCGTGCCGGCACCACGGGTGCCCGCCCCTCACGTACGCGAGCACGAGCAGCGTGTACGGGTCCAACCGGGCGTTGCCGTTCCACGAAGGGCAGGGCGTGGACCACCCGATCCAGCTCTACGCTGCGACCAAGCGGGCGAACGAACTCCTCGCCCACAGCTATAGCCACCTCTTCGGCCTGCCCACCACCGGGCTGCGCTTCTTCACGGTCTACGGGCCGTGGGGACGTCCGGACATGGCGCCGTTCCTGTTCCTGCGCCGCATCCTGCGCGGCGAGCCGATCGAGCTCTACAACGCCGGCCACCACACCCGCGACTTCACGTACGTGGACGACATCGTCCGAGGGGTGATCCTCGCGAGTGACGCGGTCGCGACCGCGGACCCGGTGTTCGACCCGTCGCGGCCGGATCCGGCCACCAGCGCCGCGCCGTTCCGCGTCTACAACGTCGGCAACGCGGAGCCGGTCCCGCTCGTCGAGTTCGTGGACGCGATCGAGCGCGCCACCGGCCGGACCGCGATCCGGGTGCTCAAGCCGGCGCAACCCGGGGACGTGCTCGACACCCATGCCGATGTCTCACGCCTGCGCACGGCCACGGGGTACGCCCCGACCACGAGCGTGCAGGATGGGGTCGCGCGGTTCGTCGAGTGGTACCGCGAGTTCTACGGCGAGGAGGAGACCGGCCGGTGACTGCACAGGACCCGACATCGGGCGATGGATCGTTCCTTCGTGGCACGGCGACGCTCCTCCGGGGGCGCCGCCTGGTGTATCGGCTCGCGTTGGTGGGGGGACTCGCCGGGGCGATCTCGGGCCTGCTCTCGCCCCGCCTCTATGTGTCCCGCGTGACGTTCCTGCCGAAGGGTTCCGAGGAGGCGGCCAGCGGTCTCGCGCTCGCGGCCAGCCAGTTCGGCGTCACGCTCCCCAAGGGTTCGAGCGACTGGTGGCCGTCGATCTACGTCGAGCTGCTCAGCTCCCGGTCCACGCTCGAGGCGCTCGCCGCCGACACCTTCACGGTGGCCGAGGCACAGGGCCGGAAGGCGACGCTGGTCGAGCTGCTGGAGGTGCCGGGCGCGTCGCCCGCGGAGCAGCGGGCGCGTGCGTACTTCGAGCTGCGCAAGATCATCGCGGCGAGCGAGGACAAGAAGCTCGGCGGCGTGAAGGTGGCGGTCGCCACCGAATGGCCCAGCGTGTCGCACGCGGTCGCCGAGCGCCTCGTGGACGGCGTGCATGCGTTCAACATCCGGACGCGCCAGACACTCGCGGCCGCGGAGCGCGAGTTCGCGGACCGACAGGTGGCGGACGCCGAGCGCGCCCTCCGCGACGCCGAGGATGCGCTGCAGGCGTTCATGGTCCGCAACCGGACCCTCGCGTCGCCGGAGCTGACGTTCGAGAAGGACCGCCGCCAGCGGGAGGTCGCGCTGCGGACACAGGTCTATACCTCGATGATGCAGAACCGGGAGCAGGCGCGGCTGCGCGAGCTGCGGAACACGCCGGTGATCACGATGCTGGAGACGCCGCGCGTGCCGGTCCTCCCCGAGCCGCGCGGGACGGTGCTGCGGGCCGCGGTCGGCCTCGTGTTCGGCGCGCTGCTCGCGATGCTCTGGCTGCTCGCCGTGCAGGGGGCGGTGCCGACCAGCGGGCGTGCCGCCGACGAGTGGCGCGAGGTCCGGGCGCTGCTCGGCGAGGCGCTGCCGTCGCTGGTGCGGCGGTGGCTGGGACTCTGATCCCGACGCCCGCGGGCGCATCGTGACGGGGCCCGCGGGGCGCGGCACCGGCGCCCGCCTGCTCACCAACGGCGCCTGGAACGCCCTCTCCGCCGCCGCGGCCGGCGCGATCGCGTTCCTCGTCGTGCCGCTGCTCCTGCGGCGACTCGGCGAGGCGGCGTACGGCGTGTGGGTCCTCATCGGCTCCGTCTTCGCCTACTCGGTGATCCTGCACCTGGGGCTCTCGAGCGCGATCAACCGGCACATCCCGGTGGCGCTGGCGAAGGGGCGCGAGGACGATGTGCGCCGCGTGGTCAGCACCGGCACGGTGTTCTTCGCCGCGGTCGGCGGCGTGGTCGCGCTCGCGACGCTCGTGCTGTGGGTCGGCATCGCGCGCTGGTTCAACGTCCCGGTGGCCCTCGTGCCCGCGGCGCGCGAGGCGGTGCTGGTCGCCGGCGGACTGCTCGCGGTGACCGTGGTGTCGCAGACGTTCGGGGCGGCCCTGTCGGGCTACCAGCGCTACGACCTCTCGGCGATCGCGCGCATCGTGATGCTGCTCGCGCGCGGGCTCGCCGTCTGGGGGCTGGTGCGCGGCGAGGCGGGGGTGGTGCGCGTGGCGTGGATCTTCGGGCTCACCGAGCTCGGCGTGAACCTGCTGCAGGTCGGCTTCGGCATGCGCCTGATGCCGCCCCACGTCGTCGCGTTCCGCTGGTTCGACCGCGCCCTGTTGCGGGACATGCTCGCGTACGGCGGCAATACGTTCCTCTACAGTGCCGGGGCGGTGATCGCGTACAAGGCCTCCGAGGTCGTCATCGGCGCGCTCGGGCGCTCGGAGGAGGTCGCGCGCTACTCGGTCGCCGCCGCGGGCGTCCTCACCCTGAGCGCGATCGTGGAGTCGCTCAGCGCCGCGATCAAGCCGGCCGTGAGCGACCTCGACGCACGCGAGGAGCAGTCCGCGATCCGCGACCTCTCGCTCGTCACCCAGCGCTTCGCCCTTCTCGTCATCCTGCCGAGCACCGCCTTCCTCGTCCTGATGGGCGGGGCCTTCCTGCGACTCTGGACGGGGCTCGCCGAGCGCGAGGTCGCGGTGGCGATGGCGCTCGTGGCGGTCGGCCAGGCGTTCCGGCTGGCGCAGCAGAGCAACTTCCTCGTACTGGTCGGGAAGGGGGAGCACCGCTTCTTCGGCCAGGCCGTGCTGGGGGTGGGCGTCTCAACGGTCGTGCTCACCGCCGTGGCCGTCGGGCCGCTGGGGCTCGGCATCGTCGGGGCCGGGGCGGCGTCGTGCCTGTCCTGGGGCGTCGTCGCGGGCCTCGTGATCCCGGCGCACGTCGATGCGCGCCTCGGGATCACCGGGCCCGAGCGATGGCAGCGCGTCCTGCGACCGGCCATCGTCGGCTGTGCACCCGCGCTGGCCCTCTTGGCGGCGTGGGCGTGGTGGCGTCCCCCCGGCTCGTGGCTCGAGATCGCGCTCGTGGTCGCCGTGATCGCCGCCGCGACCGCGCTCGGAGCCTGGCGATTCGCCCTGGAACCGCACGAGCGGGCGCGGCTGGGTTCGCTCGTGGCGCGGCGGCTCGGTCGCGCGTCCTGAGGTGGGCGGTGCACGGCATTGTGTCCGTGCGCTAAGCGTCACAGATTCCACCACTTAGGCCCCCTCCGGCGCGGCGCCGGACCGGGCCGCACGAAGCCCGAACCCCACGCAAGGGATGAGCGAGCGTCCGTACCAGATCTGCACGTCGTGCGTGATGGACACGACCGACGCCGGGATCCAATTCGACGAGCAGGGCGTCTGTGACCAGTGCCGCAACTTCCGCGAGCACGTGGCGCCCAACTGGCATCCCGACGACAGGGGATGGGAGCGCCTCGCGCGCACCGCGGACCGCATCCGCGCCGAGGGCAGGGGCCGCGACTTCGACTGCATCCTGGGGATGTCGGGCGGGGTGGACAGCTCCTACCTGACCTACGTCGCGAAGGAGAAGCTCGGCCTCCGGCCGCTCGTGTTCCACGTCGATGCCGGCTGGAACTCCGACCTCGCGGTCTCGAACATCGAGCGGATCGTCGAGGGACTGGGGCTCGACCTCTTCACCGAGGTCATCGACTGGGACGAGATGCGCGACCTGCAGCTCGCGTTCTTCAAGGCCGGCGTCCCGAACATCGACACGCCGCAGGACCATGCGTTCTTCGCGACGATGTACAAGTTCGCGGAGCAGTACGGGGTACGCTACATCCTGACCGGCGCGAACATCTCCACCGAGTGCGTGAAGAACCCGCTCGAGTGGATGTACTACCAGAGCGACTCCATCCACCTGCGGGACATCCACCGGCGGTTCGGGACCCGCCCGCTGGAGCGGTTCCCGCTCACGACGATCCTCAAGCACAAGATCTGGCTCCGCTACGTGAAGGGGATCCAGGTGGTGCGGCCGCTCGACCAGGTGCCGTACGTGAAGGCCGAGGCGATGCGGCTGCTGCAGGAGCGCTTCGGATGGCAGCCCTACCCGCAGAAGCACTTCGAGTCGCGCTTCACGCGGTTCTACGAAGGGTGGTGGCTGCCGCGGCGCTTCGGCTACGACACGCGACGCGTCCAGTGCTCGAGCCTCATCCTCACCGGGCAGATGACCCGCGACGAGGCCCTTGAGAAGCTCCGGCAGCCCGCGATCGACGACGAGACCGGCCAGCGCGAGTTCCGCTTCGTCGCCTCGAAGCTCGGGATCACGGCGGAGGAGCTGCAGCGCTACTTCGAGATGCCGAAGAGGAGCTTCCGGGACTACCGCTCGCAGCGGCAGGTGTACGCCGTCGGCGCCCGGGTGATGAAGCTCCTCGGGCTCGAGCGGGCCATCAAGCGATGATCGGCATCGTCGACTACGGCTCCGGGAACGTCCGCGCGATCTGGAACATCTATCACGCGCTCGACGTGCCGTGCGCCGTGGTCCGCACGCCGGCCGAGGTCCGCGCCGCGGAGCGGCTGGTGCTGCCCGGCGTCGGCGCGTTCGACCACGCGGTCGCCGAGCTGGAGCGCTCCGGGGTCCGGGCGGCGCTGGACGAGCGGGTGCTCGGTGACCGCGTCCCGCTGCTCGGGATCTGCGTCGGCATGCAGCTCCTCGGCCGCGCGAGCGAGGAGGGGGTGCGCCCCGGGCTGGGCTGGATCGACGCCGAGGTGCGACGGTTCCGGCGCCCGGAGGAGGTCGCGCGGCTCGATCTCCCGCACATGGGGTGGAACGACGTCGCGCCCACGCGCGAACACCCGCTCTTCCAGGACCTCGACCTCGCGTCCGGCTACTACTTCCTCCATTCGTACTTCGTGGCGTGCGCGCGGGAGGAGGACGTGCTCGCGCGCACGACGTACGGCGTGCCGTTCGCCTGCGCCGTGCACCAGGGCAACATCCACGGGGTCCAGTTCCATCCGGAGAAGAGCCACGAGGCGGGGATCGGCCTGCTCCGCAACTTCGCGAGGCTCTGACATGCTCCGTCCCCGCCTCATCGTCTCCCTGCTCGTGCAAGGCGGACGCCTGACGAAGACGGTCGGCTTCGGTCCGGGGAAGTACGTCGGCGACCCGCTCAATGCCGTCCGGATCTTCAACGAGAAGAACGTGGACGAACTGCTCGTGGTCGACATCGACGCGACCGTGAAGGGCACCGAGCCCGACTACCGGCTCCTCGAGTCCCTCGCGGTCGAGTCGCGGATGCCGCTCGGCTACGGCGGCGGCGTGCGCACCGTCGAGCAGGCGTCCCGCATCGTGCAGCTGGGCGTGGAGAAGGTGGCGGTCAGCGCTGCGGCGATCGCGGACCCGTCGCTCGTCGGACGGCTCGCGGAGCCGCTCGGCCGGCAGAGCGTCGTGGCGGTGCTCGACGTCCGGCGCGACGCCAGCGGGGTGCCCATGGTCTTCACCCACAACGGCACACGCCCGACCGGCCGCGAGGCCGTGGGCCTCGCGCGGGAGCTCGAGGTCGCCGGTGCCGGTGAGATCCTCGTGAACAGCATCGACCGCGACGGCAGCATGCAGGGGTACGACCTCGAGCTCGCCGCGTCCATCCGTGCGGCGGTCGAGGTGCCGATCACGATCCTCGGCGGGGCGGGGAAGTTCCCCGACTTCGAGGCGCTCGTGCGGCGCTGCGGGATCGTCGGTGCCGGCGCCGGCAGCTACTTCGTGTTCAAGGGCGTGCACCGCGCCGTGCTGATCAGCTACCCCGACCGCGGGCGCCGGCGCGAACTCTCCGCGCTCGCGCAGGCCGCCACCACTCCCTCCGCCGCATGACGACCGACAGCTACGTCCACAGCCACAAGGATCCGGGGAAGGGGAAGCAGTACGACTCCTTCTACGCGACCGATCCGTGGCACGTCTATCTCTGGGGGCGCGAGCAGGCGGTGCTGCGGCAGCTGCTGCGCGACCAGTTCGGGGACCGGCCGATCGACCTCCTCGACTTCGCGTGCGGGACCGGGCGCATCACGAGCGCCCTCGAGCCGCACGTGCGGTCGGCGGTCGGCGTGGACGTCTCGCCCAGCATGCTGGCGCAGGCGCGGGAGAAGCTGCAGCGCACGGAACTCGTCGAGGGCAACCTCCTCGAGGGGGACCTCCTCGCCGGGCGTCGGTTCAACCTCATCACGGCGTTCCGCTTCTTCGTGAATGCCGAGCCGGGGCTGCGGCTCGCGGCCATCAAGGCGCTCGCCCCCCTGCTGACCGAGGACGGCTGCCTGGTGTTCAACAACCACCAGAACCTCGGGTCGGCATACATCCAGATCACGAAGGCCTACGCGAGGCTGAAGGGATTCAAGTTCGCGAACACCCTGAGCATCGCGGAGTGCGAGACGCTGTGCGCCGCCGCCGGGCTGCGGATCACGCGCATCTACCCGGTCGCGATGTTCCACCTGCCGCGGCTTCACTTCCCGCCCGCCGTCTATCGCGCCGCCGATGCCGTGGGGGCGTGGTCGCCGGCGTTCGCGCGGCACGCCGAGTGCCCCATCATCGTGGCGCGCCGGACCTGACGATGCCGGTGGAGTTCGTGGGTGAGGTCGCGCGGAAGCAGGGGGAGGCGGCGCTCCTCGCCCGCGAGGCGGCGCGCACGGCGGCGGCGGTCGCCGCTGCGCCGGACGACGTGCTGGTGCCGCGCGTCGTCGCGGCGGATGTCCCGGGGGTGCTCGACACCGCGCGCGTGCCCGGGTTCCGCAGCCTCTTCGACCTCGCCGTAGCCGGGGACCCCGGACTCGAACGGCGTTGCGCCGCCGCGGGCCGTGCCCTCGCACACTTCCAGCAGACCCTGCGCCCGCCGGCGTGGGATGGTCCGGTGCTGCCTCCGCCGTTCGACGGCGCCGGCGATGCGCCCGTGGCGGTGCACGGAGACTTCAACGGGTCCAACGTCGGGTGGGACGAGAAGGCGGATCGGCTCGTCGTGCTCGACTGGTCGCCGGCCCCCACGCTCGGCGTGCGCGGTGACGTGGGGTCGAAGTGGTTCGACCCCGTCTGGTTCACGCTCTTCTTCTTCCGGTTCCGCCCGTTCGATGCGCGCGTGCGATGGCGCCCGGAGGCGTGGTCGACCGCGTTCCTCACGGCGTACGATCCGTCGCCCGCGGCGCCACGCGCGTTCCTGGCATTCGCGCAGGCCATCGCCCCGTGGCTGGACCGGGACTACGCGGCCGAACGGGTGCGTCGGGGACGCGGCATCCGGTGGTTGCCCTTCCGGCTCTGGCAGTCCGCGGGCCGCCGCCGATGGACCCGCTTCGTCGCCGCCCGCGCCGGCGTGGCGGTACCGTGAGCGGTCGCCTGCGGGGATGGCTCTGGGCCGCGCTCGCGGCGCTCACGATCCTCAACGCGAACTCCATCGCGGTGCTGGCGGGTGCGCCGGAGCGGCTCTTCAACCCCATCCTCCTCGCGGTGGCGCTCGCGGTCCTGGCGCCCCACGTCGCGCGCCTGCGCTGGCTCTCGCGCGCCCCGATGCCGGCATTGCTGGTCTTCGCGGTCGCGTTCCTGCTCGCCGGCGCATTCTCGGCGGCCGGCAGCGTCCAGGTCCCGCTCGACCGCGCCCTGTTCAAGATCCCGCTCTACGGCGCGTCCCTCCTGCTCGTGCTCGCGGCCTTCGGGGCGGCGGCGGATGCGACGGCGCGCGGCGAGGAGGACCGGCTGCTCCGGGCCGTCTTCTGGCCGTGCGTCCTCGCCTCGCTGTCCGGCGTCGCCTTCATCGCGGTGCCGGCGGTCGGCAACTTCCTCGAGCTGCAGCCCGGCGAGCGGCTGCACGGGGTCTTCGGCAACTTCAACGAGCTCGGAGGCCAGGCCGGGTACGCCCTCGTGGTCGGGCTCGTACTCACGATGCGCACGAAGCAGCCATTCTGGGTGGTCCTCGGGACCCTCGCCGGAATCGTCGGTGTGGTCTCGTCGTTCTCGAAGGCGGCGATGCTCGGGTTCCTGCCGCTCTTCGCGCTCACCGTCTACGCCGCGACCGGCGCCCGGTTCGCCATCCGACCGATGCTCGCGCTCGCCTTCGGGTCCGTCCTCGTCGCCGGGGGCACCTACCTGCTCGCGGGTCGCCTGCTCGACGGCGGACTCGGCATCGAGCTCTCGACCGACCAGCGGCTCCGCCTCACCGCCCTCATGGACATCATCTCCAGCGGTGCGCTCGACGAGAGCGCCACCACGGGGCGCACCGCCGTCTGGGCCGTCGGGCTCGAGAACTGGGCGCAAGCACCGGTCTTCGGGCTCGGTCTCTCCGCGTTCGACCGCGTGACCGGCATCGACATGGAGATCCACAACACGGCGCTGCGCGTGCTCGGCGAAGGCGGTCTCGTCGCGTTCCTGCCGTTCCTGGTGATGGTGGTCGCACTCGTCCTGCGCATCGCGCGGGAACGCCGCCCCGAGGTGCACGTCCTCGGCGTCGGGTTCCTGCTCGTCCAGCTGCCGGCCATCCTGAGCACGGGCGGGATCCTGCTCGCGCGCAACCACAACGTCCTCGCCGGACTCGTGCTCGGCCTCCTCGTCGCGTCGCGTGACGCCGGTGCGGCGGGCCCTTCGGCGCCCGACGACGCCCCGGCCGGTGCGACGCCCGTGCCGGCGGGAGCCTGACCGATGTGCGGCATCATCGGGGTCTTCGACGCGGCGGCCGTCCCTCCGGCGGTGTTCGATGGATGGCGGGATCGCCTGCTCCATCGGGGACCCGACCAAGGCGGGTCGCTGCATGACCGCGGGCTCCATCTCGGCTTCCGGCGGCTCGCCATCCTCGACCTCTCCGAGGCCGGCCATCAGCCGATGCGGTCGCCGGACGGAAGGCACGCGATCGTCTTCAACGGCGAGATCTACAACTTCGGCGAGCTGCGCGCGGACCTCGAAGGACGGGGCGCGGTCTTCCGCGGGCACTCGGACACGGAGGTCCTGCTCGCGCTCCTCACGCGTGATGGGCCGGCGGCGCTGTCCCGCCTCAACGGGATGTTCGCGCTCGCGCTGTACGATGCGGTCGATCGGACGGTACTCCTCGCGCGCGACCGCCTCGGGGTGAAGCCGCTCTACCTCCACCGCACGCCGGCCCGGCTGGCGTTCGCCTCCGAGCTCGCCGCGCTCCGCGAGGTCCCCGGGGTCCCGGAGGTGATCGATCCCGACCTGCTCGCGGTGTACTTCCGGCTCGGCTTCGTCCCCGAGTGGGCGATGGCGGCGCGTGGGCTCGGCCCCCTGCCGCCGGGGACCTGGCGGCGCCTACATCTCGACGCGCCGGACCGCGACACACCGCCGGCCCCCTTCTGGGACCTGCCGCCGGTCGGCGAGGTGGTGAACGGGCGCGACGAGGACGACTGGGTTGACGAGATCGAGGCGCTCCTGGACGATGCCACGCGGTTGCGGCTGCGCGCCGACGTGCCGCTTGGCGTGTTCCTCTCGGGCGGCATCGACTCCGGCCTGGTGGCGGCGATGGCGGCGCGGCACGAGCCGGGCATCGGGTGCTTCACGGTCTCGTTTGCCGGACAGCCGGAGGACGAGACCCCGTTGGCCGCGGCCACCGCGCGCATGCTCGGGTTGCGCCTCGAGACCCTCGATGTCGACCTCACGCGCGGCATGCGCGAGCTCCCGGCCGTGATGGCGCACTTCGATACGCCGTTCGCGGACGCGTCCGCGCTGCCGACCGCGCTCATCTGCCAGCGGGCGCGGCAGCACCTGACCGTGGTCCTGACCGGGGACGCCGGGGATGAGGTCTTCGCCGGCTATGGGAACCACCTGCGCGCGTGGCGGTGGCGCCACCGGGATGCGGTGCCGGGGATCACGGCCGTCGCACGCACCGCGGCGGCGCTGCTGCCGCGGGATTCGCGCGGGCGCCGCCTCGCGATGCGAGCCGCACGCCCCGTCGGGCGCTTCGGGATCGGCGGGATGCTCTATCCGTTCGAGGACTGGCAGGATGCGCTGCTCGTGCCCGCGCTGCGCACCTCCGGTGACGCGGTGGTCCGGGGCTACGACACGCGGATCCCGCGCTGGCATGGCGCGAGCGCCCTGGACCTGTCGCAACGGGTGGACCTGCGCTCCTACCTGCTCGACGACATCCTCGTGAAGGTGGACCGGATGAGCATGCGGCATGCGCTCGAACTCCGGTCCCCGTTCCTGGACTATCGGCTGATCGAACTCGGCCTCAGGGTCCCGTCCGCCCTCCGCGTGAAGGAGGGACACAACAAGTATCTCCTGCGCCGACTCGCGACCCGCTATCTGCCGGCGAGCGTCGTGAGCGCGCCGAAGCGTGGCTTCGGCATCCCGCTCCGCACCTGGCTCAGGGACCCGGCGAACGGCCCCGCCGCGCGCGAGCGGCTCCTCACGCCCGTGCCCGGTGCCTTCGAGCCCTTCGTCCCTGGCGGCGCCGCCCGGCTCTGGGACGATGCCATGCGCGACCCGGCGCGCACCGCGGCGCTGACGGCCGCACTCGCCTATCGCTGGTGGAGCGCGGGGCGCGCCGGCGCATGAGGGTCCTCACCGTCATCGACGACCTCGGCTCCGGCGGCGCACAACGGCAGATCGTGAACCTCGCCGTGGGCCTCGCCGCGCGCGGGCACGACGTCCGGATGTTCACCTATCATCCCGATGGGCACTTCCGCCCGGCGCTCGAGGCGGCCGGCATTCCCGTCGAGCTCGCCCGCAAACCCTCGCGCTTCTCGCCGGCACCGATCCTCGCCCTCCGCCGAGCCATCCGCACGCATCGCGCCGATGCGGTCGTCGCCTTCCTCGAGACCCCGGCCGTCTACGCCGAGCTCGCCGCGGTGGGGCAGGGGACCACGCTGCTCGTCGGCGAGCGGAACTCCGTCCCGGGCGGCGCGGTCTCGATGGGCCGCGCCGTGAAGTCGCAACTGCATCGGATGGCGGACCTCGTGGTCGCCAATTCCCACGCGCATCGCGACTGGATGGCGACCCGATTCCCCTACCTCGCCGATCGCCTCCATGCCGTGTGGAACGGCATCGACCTCGACCGCTTCGTGGCGACACCGGTGCCGCCGGTGGACGGGCCGGTGCGGTTGCTCGGCGTCGGCCGGGTGGCGCCGGCCAAGAACGTACCGCGCCTCATCGCCGCCCTCGCCCGCGCCCGCGCCGCCGGCCACGACGTCGTGGTCGATTGGGCGGGCAGGGTGGACGACCCGGCCGAGCAGGCGCGCTGCGAGGCGGCACTCCGCGCGACGCCGCTCGGGGAGGCGTGGCGATGGCTCGGAGAGCGCTCGGACGTCCCCGAACTGCTCGCCGCGCACCATGGCGTGATCGCGCCGTCGCTCTGGGAGGGGCTGCCGAACGCGGTCTGTGAGGCGTTGGCGTGCGGACGTCCCGTCCTCGCGAGCCGTGTGGCCGACAATGCTCGCTTGGTCGAGCCGGATGTCCGGGGCGACCTGTTCCCGGCCGACGACGTGGAATCGATCGCAGGTGCGATCGGGCGGTTCGCGGCGCTCGACGACGCGAGCCGCGCCGCGAGGGGACGCGCCGCGCGGGTGTTCGCCGAGGCGCATCTCGGGCAGGCGGCCTGTACCGCCGCGTACGAGGCGCTGTTGCAGCGGGCTGAGGCGCGCGCATGACCCGTCGGGACATCATCTTCGTCGGCAACGCGCGCGACTATCACGCGATGGACTGGTACCGGAGCGCGCAGGTCGTGTGCGCGCCGCGGAGGCTCTCGTTCGCGACCGACCTCGTCGAGAGCGAGGGCCACGTCCGCCTCGTGCGGCCCGACGACGACCTGCTGCCGCTCCTCAACGTGGACGCGTTCCTGCTGCGCGGTCAGTCGCGGATCGGGAACCTCTGGCGCAACGCGGTGAAGTTCGGCGTCCTGCCGCTGCAGGTGCGGCGGCTCCGGGTGCTGCATCGGCAGGAGCCGCAGGCGACGTACCACGC
>JAIBBJ010000010.1 GCA_019694735.1 Gemmatimonadaceae bacterium
GCGCGGCTCAAGTACGCGGTGCCCGCGGGCCTCGCGGCGTTGCTCGCATCGGCCATGCTCGGCGCGCGCGACGCGGCGCCGTCGCTCGCGCAACGCGCCGGCGCGCTGCTCGACCGCGCGGCGGAGGCGGTGGGTGGGGCGGCCGCGGGTCCCCGCCCGCTCGTCCTGCTGGTCGTGCCGGCCCTCGTCATCGGCCTCCTGCTCGCGAAGCGGCACCTCCTCGAGGCGCTGCTCCTCGGCATCCTCGCAGCCGCGCTCCTCGGGCTCGGCACCGGCCTCCTCGCGCCGCGCGACCTGCTGCGCGTCGAGCCGGGGAGCTTCGGCGCCGGCGGCGTGATCGTGGACGGCTTCGGACGCGCAGTGGGCGTGAGCGTGTTCACGCTCCTGCTGATGGCGCTCGTCGGCACGCTCCAGGCGACCGACCTGCTCCCGCGCCTCGTCGCCGCGGCAGGGCGGCAGGCCCGCGGGCCGCGCGCCACGGAAGCATGGATCGTCGGCACCGTCTCGGCCGCGGTGCTGCTCACCACGCACTCGGTGGTGGCGATCCTGCTCACGGGACCGTTCGCGCGCGAGGCGGGGGCCCGCCAGGGGATCGGCGCCTTCCGGCGCGCGAACCTCCTCGACCTGACCGTCTGCACCTGGCCCTTCCTCCTGCCCTGGTTCCTCCCGACGATCCTCGCTGCCGGCATCACCCGCGAGGCCGGGCTCGGCATGCCGGCGCTGTCGCCGTGGACGGTCGGATCGCACAACACCTATGCGTGGGCGCTCGTCGCGACGGTCGCGCTGATGGTCCTCACCGGCGCGGGGCGCGGCGAGGACGCGGCCTGAGCCGTCGCGCCCGAGGGCGCGGTGCACGGGACTAGATTGCGCGGATGCCTCCCGTGCCGCCCGCGCTCCTCGAGGCCGCCGCCCCCGTGAGCGGCCTCGACGCGCACGCCTTCCTGCGGACCCTCGCGACGGTCCTCATCGTCGCGGCCGGCACGAGCGTCCTGTTCCAGCGCCTCCGCCTCCCCGTCGTCTTCGGCTACCTCGCCGCGGGGATGATCGTCGGGCCGTACACCTCGATCCCGCTCGTCGCCGACCGCGGGATCGTGCAGGCGCTCTCCGAGCTCGGCGTCATCCTCCTGATGTACTCGATCGGGCTGGAGTTCCGCCTCCGGCGCGTCGCGCAGGTCGCCAGCACCGCCGGGATCGCGGCGCTCGTCGAGACCGGCCTGATGTTCGGTGTCGGCGTGCTCGCGGCGGACCTGCTGGGCTGGTCCCCGTTCGAGCGCCTCGTCGCCGGTGCCGGGATCGCGATCTCCTCCACCACCATCATCGCCCGCACCTTCGGCGAGTTGCGGGTCGGCGGCCGCGTCGCGGAGCTCACCTTCGGCATCCTGATCGTCGAGGACCTGATCGCGATCGTGCTGCTCGCGACCCTCGGCGCGCTCGCCGCCGGCGGCGGCCTCGGCGTGGAGACGATCGGGCTGACGCTCGTCCGGCTCGGCACCTTCCTCGCCGGCCTGCTCGCCGCCGGCCTCCTCCTCGTGCCGCGCACCATGCGCCGCGTCGTGGCGCTCGGCCGCGACGAGACCACGCTCGTCGCGGCCGTGGGCCTCTGCTTCGGCGTCGCGCTGCTCGCCCTCGCGTTCGGCTACTCGGTCGCCCTCGGCGCCTTCGTCGCCGGGTCGCTCGTCGCCGAATCAGGGGAGTCCGAGCGCGTCGAGGCCTTGGTCGGTCCGGTCCGCGACGTCTTCGTCGCGATCTTCTTCGTCTCGGTCGGGATGCTGCTCGACCCGACCGTGGTCGCCGCCCATTGGCGGACGATCCTGCTGTTCACCGCGCTGGTGATGGCCGGGAAGGCGCTCTTCGCGAGCGCGGGCGCCTTCCTCGCCGGCGCGGGGCTCCGGACCGCGGTGCAGACCGGGCTCTCGCTGGCCCAGATCGGCGAGTTCTCCTTCCTCATCGCCTCGCTCGGCGTCGCGGCCGGCGCGCGCGCCGAACTGTTCACCATCGCCGTCGCCGTCTCGGCGATCACCACCCTGGCCACCCCGATGCTCGTGCAGCGCGCGAGCGGCGTCGCCGCCTGGGTCGACCGCAAGCTGCCGCACCGCCTGCAGACCTTCGCCGCGCTCTACGGCACCTGGCTCGCCCGCCTGCGGACCGCCAGCCCGGCGGAGCCGCCGCGCCGCCGGCGCCTCGTGCGACGTCTCGTCCTCGACTCGGCACTGCTCGCGGTCATCATCCTGGGCGCCTTCGCGGAACGGGGCCGGTTCGCGCCGCTCGTGCACGGCTGGGTGGACCTCGCGCCGGAGCGCGGCGAGCAGCTGGTGCTGCTCGGGGCCCTCGCGCTCACCCTGCCCGTGGTGATCACGATGTTCCTGACGGCGCGGCACCTCGCCGGCGACCTCGCCCTGCAGGCGTTGCCGCAACCCGCCCGCGGGGTGGATGCCGCCCGGGCGCCGCGGCGCGCACTCACCGCCACGGTGCACCTCGGCCTCACCACGCTCGCCCTCGCGGTGCCGCTCCTCCTGCTGCAGCCGATGCTGCCGCGCTACTCGACGCCCGTGATCGTCGCGGCGTTCCTCCTGCTCCTCGTCGGCGCCGTCTGGACGGCCGCCCGCGACCTCGAGGGCCATGCCCGTGCCGGCGCGGAGGTCATCGCGACCGCGCTCGCGCAGGAACTCGGCCGCAACACCGTCGAGCACGACCTGACGCGCACCATGGAGCGGATGGTCGTGATGCTCCCCGGCCTGGGCGAGCCGGTGCTGATGACCGTCGCGCCGGGCTCCCGCTGCGACGGTCGCACGCTCGGCGAGGTGGACCTGCGCGGCGTCACGGGCGCGACCGTGCTCGCGCTCACCACGGATGCCGAGGGGGCGCGGCGGTCGTTCGTGCCGACGGCGACCGACCGGCTCGAGGCGGGCGACATCCTCGCGGTGGCCGGCGCGCCGGATGCGCTCGCGCACGCGCGCGAGATGATCGAGGTCGGGACCGCGCCGCCCCTGCCGATCGCGCACCGCGGGTCCCGGGCGATCCCGCGGTCCGAGGAACCCTGACGCCGCACGGCGCGTCCGCCACGCGCCACGCGAGTCGCCACGCGAGTTGGCACGCGTCTGCCGGGAACCGCCGCGCGCGCTCGGCCGTTCGCCGGACATGACCCATTCGACGCCCGACCTCGACGCCTTCACGATCCCGCCCTTCTCGACCTTCGACGGGATCGAGGGCGCCTACGCCGACGACGATCGCGCGGTGGACCTCTGGAGCCACTACCATGCGATCCGCGTGAACACCGTGCTGCCGATCCTGCGCCGGCGGGCCGCGGCCTTCGAGTGGCAGCACGCGAATGTCTCGGCGAAGGGCCTGACGGAGGCCGCCGCGGCCATCGCCGGCCACCTCGCGGCCACGCGCGACGAGATCGCGGCGTGGGAGGCGAAGCGCGACGCGCTCGAGCGCGCCCGCGTCGCCGACTCCTACGCCCCGCGCGACTGGGCGTGGGCCTGATCCCCTCGGGGCGCCCGGTGCGACGGGCGCCCCGAGTGCGACGGCGTTAGACGGCGGAGGGGGGCGGGGGCGACGCGGGCGCCGGCCGCACGCGCGCGAACCAGTCCGACGCGACCGCAGCCGCGTCGTCCGCATCGGAGAAGATGAGTCGCGCCGCCGGGACCTCGCGCACCAGGCGCGCGAGCGCCGCGGCCGCGCGGGCGCCGTGGTCGGCGTAGTTCCAGCAGCCCTCCGCGAGCGCGAGCACCGCCTCGGACGCGCGCACCGGTTCCAGCGCGGTCGCCGCGCCGCGCGTCGCGGCGGGCAGGAGCACCGCGCCGATCGGCAGGGGGGTCGCGGCGAGCCAGCCACCGGCGTCCACGACGACCTTCTCCACGTCGAGCAGCCAGGAGGCCGGCTGCTCCGCGCCCGGGTCCCGCCGGACCTCCGGCGTGCGCGGGAACGGCCGCACGCACCAGGCCGCTGGATCGAGCGGCAGCATGTCGTCGGTGAGGAAGCGCGCGCCGTGCGCGCGGAGCGCGGTCACGAGCGAACTCTTCCCCTGCCCGCGCCGACCCGGCAGCACGAGCGCGTGCGCGCCCAGCCCGGCCGCGGCGCCGTGCAGCCAGAGCAGGTCCGGCGTGGCGGCGATGATGCACTCGAGGGTGCGCTGCCGGACCCAACGCAGCGCGAGCCGGCGGGAATGCCGTCGCTCCTCGGCGGGTGCCCCGTCCTCCGTGCAGCACCAGGCGGCCCCGTCCCAGCGTACCCGCAGCGCCGCGCCGGCCGCACCCGCTGCGGCGTGCCCCGGCATCCAGCGGAAGGTCTCGGCGATGAGCGCGTGCAGGGCCTCGTCGTCGGTGTGCACCGCGATCGTCGTCGGGCCGAACCCGATCGTGACCGGGCGCTCCACGGTCACGCGGCGTCGACGAGCGCGAGCACGCCGAGTCGCCGCACCGTCTCTCGGACGTCGGGCAGGAGCGTCTCGAGCGGCACGGGCACCTCGCGCGCGAGGAGCTCCGCGATCTCGCGGACCGAGCGCGAGCCGTCGCAGAGGTCCCAGACCGCCCACGCGGAGGGATTGAGTGCGTGCACCACCTGATGGTCGCCGATCGTGAGCATGAGCTCGTCGTCGGAGAGCGGATGCTCCTTGACGAGTTCGGACCGGCGGGGCCTCAATCCGTCGTGCACCTCGAACGCGCGGGCGGCGGGCGCGTCCGGCGGACCGGCGGGATCCGACGGGTCGCGGTGCGGTGGGGAGGGGACCATTCAGTAGGAGGAGGAGGCGCACGCACGCCGCGCGCGCCGCGAATATGCAGAGCCCCGCGGAGCGGCGGGAGGACTCAGGGACCGCGGCGCCCGCCCCGCACCTGTGGGAGGAGCGCGACAGGATGCCCCAGGACGGGCGCAGCCCCAAGTCGTTGCTCGGTCGCCTCTTGCGGACGTGGCCGGTCGGGCACCAAGCTTGCGCCGACTCTTCCCGACGCGATGTCGCGTCGGAGTCGTCCCTCAGCGAGGAGGTCCGATGCACCAGCAGCAACCGGTGGCAGCCGTTGACGAGCGCCGCCGGGCTCTCCTGAAAGCGGGCTGGGTCGTCCCCGTCGTCCTGGCGGTCGGCATCCCGCGGAACGCGTTCGCCCAGAGCGGGTCCGATGCCACCGGCGGTGGCGGCGGCTCCGACCCGGGAACGGACACCTGACGGTCCCGGCGGGCGCAGTCGCGCCCGCGGATCGGAGCGAGCGGGGGGTGGGCGCCACGGGCGCCCGCCCCCCGCGTCGCATCCGCGGTGTGGCGCCGCCGGAGGGACCTCGCGCCATCCGTCACGCGGTGACGGGGAGACTGTCGCGTCGGTTGGCAGTGCCTAGATTCTGCCTATCGACAGAACGCCCCTCCTCCATTCCCACGTGACGACCCCATCCCGCCCGACGCCGCGCGCCGCCATGATCACGCCGCGCAACATCCGCCTCCAGCTCCGCAATGGGGACTGGGTGGTCGGCGGTGTGTACCTCAGCGATGGCCAGGCGCTCGCGCCCTACGTCGGCTCGCGCAAGGCCGGATGGCTGAACGTCGTGCAGGCCCGCTGGGCCAGCGAGGGCGTGGTGCACATGCACGCCGTCGTGCAGGCGGACGACATCCTGTGGGTGACGACGACCGACAGCCAGATCCGCGTCGCGCCGATCGCCGCGGCGGCGAACGCGCGCGAGGTCGACATCCTCCTCGAGGACGGCACGCGGCTCCACGGCAAGGTGCAGGTCGCGAACAAGCAGCGGCTCAGCGACTTCCTCTCCAGCTGCGGGCGCTTCCTGCCGGTGCTCGGCGCGGCGCGACCGCACGGCGGCGAGCAGTACGGCGACCTCGCCCTGAACGCGGAGTGCGTGAAGGCGGTGCGCGACGGCCGCCTGCTCGCGTGGGGCGCGGAATCCGATTCGCCCGGCAAGGCGGAATGGGGTGGCCTGCGCCGCGCCGAGGAGTTCGACCCGAGCGAGGCGATCGACGAGCCCGGCAGCGCCGGGCGGTGATGGCGGACGGACGCTGACGCGCTCCTGACGCTGCGGACGGCGCGTCCCCGGTCCCCGGGGCGCGCCGTTCGCACATCGCGCGCCGTGCCGGCGCTCCCGGCGGCCGTCAGCAGGCGCCGACGAGCGTCACCTGGTCGGCGCGGTCGGGCACGACACAGATGAACTCGAACGGGCCGTCCAGCACCTCGTAGCTGTGCGGCACGCCGGCCGGGATGAAGAGGGTGTGGTCGGCCTGCACCTCGTGCACCGCGTCGCCGATGCGGATCCTCGCGCGGCCGCGCAGCACGTACTGCTGATGCTCGACGAGGTTCGTGTGCAGTGGCATCCCGCCGCCGGGCTGCATCACGAAGCGCCGCAGCGCGAAGTTCGTGTCCCCCTGCTGCGGGCCGACGAGCACGTGCATCGCCGTGCCGGTGCCGGCCTTCACCTCCACGACCGGCACGCTCGCCGCGGGCCGCACGGTGGCGGGTGCCGCCGGCGCGTCGTCGGCGCTGGTCGCCGAAGCGAGGACGGCGTCGAGCGCCACGTAGCGCGCCTCCATCCCCGCGCCCGCGCCCGCGGCGAGCAGCTGCTGCAGCCCCTCGGGCTGCAGCGCCGTGGTCACCGTCGCGAGCCGCGTCCCCCCCGCCGGATCCGCCTCGAGCGTGAGCTCGTCGAGCATCGGCTGGCCGGGCGCGCCGTCCCACGCGAACGACATCGCGAGCGCCCGCGGGGCCTCGACCCGCGAGAAGCGGCCCTCGAATCCCTGCGGCCCGGCGGGGGTGTGCTCCACGAACCGCCAGGCGCCGCCGGGGCGGAGGTCGAAGCGCTCGATGGTCAGCCGGTGGCCGCCTCCCCACCAGCGCACGAGGAGGGACGGGATGGTGAGGGCGGCCCAGACCCGCTCGACCGGGGCCTCGAAGCGCCGCTCGATGCGGACGCTCCGATCGGAGAGCCTGGCGACGGTGGCGCGGGGCGCAGGGGTGGACGTCAGCGGGACCTCCTGAGGGGGACGGGCGGCCCCGCAGGGTACCGGCCGACCGCCGGTCCCGTCAACCGCAACTCCGGCGCGTCGCGTCCGTACTACATTCCGTCACAACCCTTTCCGGGTGGCAGGCTGTCTCACGCCTGTCCCCACCCCCACGACGATGCCACGGTCCATCAGACTCCTCCCCGTCGTTGCCGCGGCCTTCCTGGCCGCCTGCGCCGGCCAGCGGCCGGCCACGAGCCCGACCCCGGCCTTCCAGCCCGGCCCCGAGGGCGCCAAGGCGCGGGCCCGCGCGGACTCGCTGCGCTACCCCTACACCGAGGGCGACATCGCCTTCATGACGGGGATGATCCACCATCATGCGCAGGCGATCCAGATGTCGAAGTGGGCGCCGTCGCGCGGCGCGAGCGCCGAGCTGCTGCGGCTCACCGGCCGCATCATCAATGCGCAGACCGACGAGATCAAGCTCATGCAGAGCTGGCTCGAGGACCGCAACCAGGCGGCGCCGACCGTGGATTCGCTCGGCGCCGTGCAGATGCCCGGGATGGCGGGCATGGGCGACATGCCCGGGATGTCGCACGGGGCGCACGGCGGGCACGCGATGATGATGCCGGGCATGCTCACCCCCGAACAGCTCGACTCGCTCGACCGTGCGCGCGGCGAGCAGTTCGACGTGCTCTTCCTGCGGTACATGATCCAGCACCACCGCGGCGCCGTCACGATGGTCCGCGAGCTCTTCTCGCAGCACGGCTCCGGCCAGGACGAGACGATCTTCAAGTTCGCCGCCGACGTCGAGGTGGACCAATCCACCGAGATCCGGCGGATGATGCAGATGCTCATCGCACGCGGCGTGATGCCCGACGTGCCCTGAGCGCCCCCCTCCCCCTCCCCTTCCCCTTCCCCCTGCCCCTCACCCCCCGAAGGAGTCGTTGATGCTCGCATCGCGTCCCATCCGGTTCGGCGCCGCGGCGCTGCTGGCGGCCTCCGCCGCCTGCTCGTCCACGCCGGCCCCGTCCACCACGCCGACCCCGGCTGCCGCCCCGTCGCTCGAGCAGCGCATGGCGGACCGGCGCGTCGGCCTCCGCGCCGGCCTGCACGACGCCGGCGAGGCGACCTCGAACCTGCGCGTCGTCGCCAAGGCGGTCTCGCCGCAGGGCTTCCTCGGCATCACCAACTCCGACCTCGCCTTCACCGGCAACTACGTCATCCAGGGCAACTACAACGGCCCGGTGATCTGGGACATCTCGAACCCGAGCGACCCGAAGCTGGTCGTCGCGTTCAACTGCCCGGCCTCGCAGAACGACGTCTCGGTCTACCGCAACCTCATGTTCATGTCGGCCGAGGCGAACAACGGCCGCGTGGACTGCGGCACGGGCGGCGTGCGCGAGCCGTCGAGCCCCAACCGCATGCGCGGCGTCCGCATCTTCGACATCACGGACATCCGCAATCCGAAGCTCGTCGCCAACGTCCAGACCTGCCGCGGCTCGCATACCCACACGGTGGTCGAGAACCCGGCCGACAAGGACAACGTCTACATCTACGTCTCGGGCTCCTCGGGCATCCGCCCGGCCACCGAGCTCGCCGACTGCGTCAGCGAGACCCCGGACAAGAACCCGAACTCCTCGCTGCTCCGGATCGAGATCATCAAGGTCCCGCTCGCGAACCCCGCGGCGGCGGCGGTGGTCAACCGGGCGAACATCTTCGCCGGCCTCACCCAGTCGCGGTCGCACGGCCCGTCGCAGGCCGACAAGGACGCCTCCGAGGCGATGCTCGCCGCCGCGCGCGCCCGCGGCGCGTTCACGGCCGAGATCCCCGGCGCCGGCGAGACCATCGTCATCCCCGACCAGTTCGCGCGGATGCAGCTCGACTCGATCGTGAAGGCCCGCGGCGGCACCGGCAACCCGACCGGCGCCGACTCGGCGGCCTTCCGGGCCGGCATCCAGCCGATGATCAACCGGATGTTCGGCGGCGCGGCGCAGCCCGGCGGCGCGATCAACCCCGGCTCGCAGTGCCATGACATCACGGTCTACCCGGCGCGCGGCCTCGCCGGCGGTGCCTGCGAGGGCCACGGACTCCTGCTCGACATCTCCGACCCGGTGAACCCGCGCCGCCTCGACGCGGTCGCCGACTCCAACTTCGCCTACTGGCACTCGGCCACCTTCAACAACGACGGCACCAAGCTGCTCTTCTCGGACGAGTGGGGCGGCGGCGGCGGTCCGAAGTGCCGGGCCGGCGACAAGATGGAGTGGGGCTCCGACGCGATCTTCACCATCGAGAACGGGAAGCTCAAGTTCCAGAGCTACTACAAGATCCCGACGGTGCAGACGGACAAGGAGAACTGCGTCGCCCACAACGGCTCGCTCATCCCGATCCCGGGCCGCGACGTGATGGTGCAGGCCTGGTACCAGGGCGGCATCTCGGTCTTCGACTGGACCGACGCCGCGCACCCGAAGGAGATCGCGTTCTTCGACCGCGGCCCGGTGGATGGCTCGCGGATGGCGATGGGCGGCTCGTGGTCGGTGTACTGGTACAACGGCGCGATCGTCAGCTCCGAGATCGCCCGTGGCCTCGACATCGCCGAGCTCACGCCGTCGGAGCACTTGACGCAGAACGAGATCGACGCCGCCAAGACCGTGCGCTGGAACTACCTCAACGCGCAGGGCCAGCCGCGGATCGAGTGGCCGGCGAGCTTCTCGCTCGCGAAGGCCTACACCGACCAGCTCGAGCGCAACCGCTGCCTCTCCGCCGCCCGCGTCAGCGCGGTGCGCCGGGAGCTCGAGGCCGCCGAGCGCGCCTCGGGCGCGGCCCGCGGCCAGGCGCTGCAGAAGCTCGCCACCGAGCTCGAGGGCGACGCCCGCGGCTCGTGCGACGCGCCCAAGGTCGAGATGCTGCGCAAGACCGTGAACGACCTGATGCGCCCGGTGGCGATGTAGTCGCCCGGCTGACCGCAGGAGGACGGCGCCCCCGGAGCTCGCTCCGGGGGCGCCGTTCGTTCGGCCCCCCGGGCATCGCGGGCAGGGCCGCGCCTCCCCCCGGGCGGTGCCGAACGCGGTACATTCTTCGCGCGTACTCGTGGCACCCCACCCTCGGGCCCTGCGTCCGCTGTCCCCCAGCACCTCCACCCCAGAGGAGCCAGTGATGTCGTTCTTCCCCTCGTCCCACGCCCGACCGCACCAGGCCCGCCGCGTCGCCGTCGCGCTGCTCGCCGCCACGGCCGCGTGCTCGACCGCCCGGACCGCTCCGGCCCCGACGCCCGCCCCCACGGGCGGCGTGACGCTCGAGCAGCGCATGGCCGACCCGCGCGTCGGCCTCCGCGCCGGCCTGCACGACGCGGCCGAGGTGACCTCGAACCTGCGCGTCGTCGCCAAGGCGGTCTCGCCGCAGGGCTTCGCCGGCATCACCAACTCCGACCTCGCCTTCACCGGCAACTACGTCATCCAGGGCAACTACAACGGCCCGGTGATCTGGGACATCTCGAACCCCGCCGACCCGAAGCTCGTCGTCGCGCTCGAGTGCCCGGCCTCGCAGAACGACGTCTCGGTCTACCGCAACCTCATGTTCATGTCGGCCGAGGCGAACAACGGCCGCGTGGACTGCAAGCCGGGCGGCGTCCCGTCGCCGGCCAGCCCGGACCGCATGCGCGGCGTGCGCGTGTTCGACATCTCGGACATCCGCAACCCGAAGCTCGTCGCCAACGTCCAGACCTGCCGCGGCTCGCACACCCACACCGTGGTCGAGAGCCCGGCCGACAAGGACAACGTCTACATCTACGTCTCCGGCTCGGCGGGCGTCCGCCCGTCGGCGGAGCTCGCGCGCTGCTCCACCGATGACCCGACGCAGAACGAGTCCTCCTCGCTCTGGCGGATCGAGATCATCAAGGTCCCGCTCGCGAACCCGGCCGGCGCCGCGGTGGTGAACCGCGCGAACATCTTCACCGGCCTCACCCGCGTGAACTCCCACGGGCTCTCCGAGGCGGACAAGGAGGCGGCCGCGGCCCAGGTCGCCGAGGCGCGCGCGCGCGGCGGCTTCGTCGCCCGCAACCCGAACACCGGCGCCGACATGGTCGTCGGCTTCAACATCGTGCGCCCGCAGCTCGACTCGATCGTGAAGGCGCGCGGCGGCACCGGCGCGCCGACCGCGGCCGACAGCGCCGCGCTCCGCGACAACCTGCAGGCGATCGTCAACCGCGTGATGACCGCGCCGGTCGTCAACGGCGCGCCGATCGCGCCCGGCCGGCAGTGCCATGACATCACGGTCTATCCGGCGCGCGGTCTCGCCGGCGGTGCCTGCGAGGGCCACGGCCTCCTGCTCGACATCTCCGACCCGGTGAACCCGCGCCGCCTCGACGCGGTCGCCGACTCCAACTTCGCCTATTGGCATTCGGCGACGTTCAACAACGACGGCACGAAGATCCTGTTCTCGGACGAGTGGGGCGGCGGCGGCGGCCCGAAGTGCCGCGCCGGCGACCAGATGGAGTGGGGCTCCGACGCGATCTTCACCATCGAGAACGGCAAGATGAAGTTCCAGAGCTACTACAAGATCCCGACGGTGCAGACGGACAAGGAGAACTGCGTCGCCCACAACGGCTCGCTCATCCCGATCCCGGGCCGCGATGTGATGGTGCAGTCCTGGTACCAGGGCGGCATCTCGGTCTTCGACTGGACCGACGCCGCGCACCCGCAGGAGATCGCCTTCTTCGACCGCGGGCCGGTGGACGGCTCGCGCATGGTCAGCGGCGGCTCGTGGTCGGTGTACTGGTACAACGGCGCGATCGTCAGCTCCGAGATCGCCCGCGGCCTCGACGTCGCCGAGCTGGTCCCGAGCCAGTACCTGACGCAGAACGAGATCGACGCCGCCAAGACCGTGCGCTGGAACTACCTCAACGCGCAGGGCCAGCCGCGGATCGAGTGGCCGGCGAGCTTCTCGCTCGCGAAGGCCTACACCGACCAGCTCGAGCGCAACCGCTGCCTCTCCGCCGCCCGCGTCAGCGCGGTGCGCCGGGAGCTCGAGGCCGCCGAGCGCGCCTCGGGCGCGGCCCGCGGCCAGGCGCTGCAGAAGCTCGCCACCGAGCTCGAGGGCGACGCCCGCGGCTCGTGCGACGCGCCCAAGGTCGAGATGCTGCGCAAGACCGTGAACGACCTGATGCGCCCCGTCGCGATGTGATCGCGCGGCACGCACGGAAGGACGACGGCGCCCCCGGAGCTCGCTCCGGGGGCGCCGTCACATCTCCCCACGCCCATCCGCCCGCAGCGCCTACGGCAACGGCAGCGGCACCGCGCGCGCCAGGTCGCGCACCAGCCGCGGATCGCCCGTCAGCTCCCAGTGGATCAGCGCCGGCGGGATCATCCCGGCCCCGTTCACCTCGTCGAAGAAGCGCGCCATCGTGAACGCCGGCCCGAGCTGCCGCGCGCGCTCGGCCATCACCTCCTCCATCATCCGGCCGCCGGTCACGTACGACGCGCCGTAGCCCGGCTGCCGCAGGTAGAGGTGCTGCTCGAACCCGAGCAGCGGGTCGCGCCGCATCCAGTTGCGCGGCGTCCACTCCACGTGGATGTCCCCCGCCTCGGCCATCGTGAGCGTGTTGGCGTGCGCGTAGAGGTTGCCGAGGCCGCGCGCGGCGCGGGCGATGAGCATGATCCACACGATCTCGCGCGACCGGGGGCTGTCGTCGTACAGCCCCGCCTGCATCATCCACTCCTCCATCGCGGTCGCCATCCCCTCGGCGCGGCTCATCCACACGTTGTAGAGGAGCGGCGTCCGGCGGATGCGCCGCGGATGCGGATGCTCGCGGAACCGCGCGTTGTCCCACCAGTGGTAGAGGTGCGTCCAGAGGGGGCGCGGGTCGCGATGGTTGCCCTGCGAGAAGAAGTTGCGGGTCGCCTCCGGCGCGAAGGGCGGCAGCTTCTCGCGCAGCGCGTGCTCCATCCACGGCTCGACGGTCAGCACCTGCCGCTCGGCGATGAAGCGCATCAGCGACGGGATCGCGCGGGCCTGCAGCGCCTCGTACTCGGCGGCCGTCGCCGCGGCGGGCAGCGCCGGCAGCCGCGCGTTGCGGGTCTCCTCCAGCCGCAGCGACGCGTGCGCGCGCATCAGCTCGCGCCGCGTGATCGTCACCTCGTCCTCCCACGAGAGCGGCAGCAGCAGGACGTTCCGCAGGTACCAGGTGTACTGCGCCGTGCCGATCCCCGACGGCCCCGTGCGGCGCGGCGCCTCCGCGCGCAGCCACGCGGCGAAGTCGTGCGTCGCCCCGGCGGCTCCATCGATCGCCGCGAGGAGGGGCGCCGGCCCCCCGGCGACGCGGCGCCGCAGCTCGTGGAGCGTCTCCTCCTGCTCCTCGAACGCCCGCACGCCGCCCACCCACAGGTCGCGCGCGGTGGCGCCCGCGAGGTTCTCGCGCGCCTGCGCGAGCAGCGGCGGGATGCTGCGCAGCTGCGCCGCGAGCGTGTCGGCCTGCGCCGGCGTGAGCGCGCGCGGCGCCTCGAGCACGGACCGCGGCCAGATGGGGTACTGCCAGAGCCGGATCGGGTAGTGGATCGTCGGCCCCTCCTCCGCGGGAGTGTCGCTCTCCTCCGGACGCACCGACGCATAGTAGGCCGGGTCACGCGCCCACGGCTGCAGCACCGTGAGATGGTAGAGCATGCCGTTCATCTCGGCGCGCACGAGGTGCCAGTCCACCTGCTCGGGCACCGACCAGCCGGTCGTGTCGATCGCGGCGTGGCGCGCCTGGAGCGCCCGCAGCCGCTCGAGCCGCGCCGCGTTCGTCGCGGGCCGGTAGTCGGGCGCGCCGTCCACGCGCGGCGGCAGCTCGAAGGCCCGCCATTCGTCGAAGAGGCGCAGGAGCTCGCCGAACGTGCGGGAGTCGGCCGGCACGGCCGCGGGCTGGGCGGCCGC
>JAIBBJ010000008.1 GCA_019694735.1 Gemmatimonadaceae bacterium
CGGCCAGTAGAGCCCCGACGGGAAGTGGATCTGTTTCACGCATGGCACCTTCACGCCGTTCCCGCAGTACGGCACGCCGCGCGCCGCGGTGATCGCGGCCGCGGGCGGCGCGTCGCGCGTCGTCGCGCCGGCGCTCGACCGCGCGCAGTTCGGCCTCGCCTGGACCGCCGACGGCGCCGGCGTGCTCGCGGTGCTCGAGGACGACCGCCGCCAGCCGCTCGTGCGCCTCGACCTCGCCACCGGGGCGGTGACCCGCCTCGTGGACGGCGACCGCGTGGTCGAGGGGATGCACACGGCCGCCGGCCGCATCGCGGTGCTCGTGTCGGACGCCGTCACGCCGACCGAGCTCGCCGTCGTCGCCGGCGACGGGCTGCAGCGCCTCACGCACGAGAACGACGCCTGGCGCGCCACCGTGCGGCTCGGCGCGCTCGAGCCCTTCACGTCGCGCAGCAGCGACGGCACCGAGGTGCACGGCCTGCTGATGCGCGCCCCCGGCGTCCCCGCCGACCGCCCCAACCGCATGGTGCTCTGGATCCACGGCGGCCCGGTCGCGCAGAACGATTTCGGCTTCTGGCTCGAGGCGCAGGCCCTCGCCGCCGCCGGCTGGCACGTGCTGCAGGTGAATTACCGCGGCTCCTCCGGCCGCGGCGAGCCGTACCAGCGCGCCATCTACGCCGACTGGTGCGGCAAGGAGGTCGTGGACCTCCTCGGCGCCGTGGACGCCGCCGTGCAGCGCGGCATCGCCGACTCGGCGCGGCTCGCCGTCGGCGGGTGGAGCTACGGCGGCATCCTCACCGACTGCCTCATCGCCACCACCACCCGCTTCAAGGCCGCGGTGAGCGGGGCGGGGAGCTCGCTCTTCACCTCGATGTACGGCGTGGACCAGTACCCGGCGCAGTACGATGCCGAGCTCGGCCCGCCGTGGAAGAACCCGAAGGCGTGGGAGAAGGTCTCCTACGCCTTCTACCGCGCCGAGCGCATCCGCACGCCGACGCTGTTCATGGGCGGCGCGCTCGACTTCAACGTGCCGATCGCCGGCTCGGAGCAGATGTACCTCGCGCTGCGCAACAACGGCGTCCCCACGCAGCTCGTGGTGTACCCGGGGCAGCACCACGGCATCTCGCGGCCGAGCTTCGCGGTGGACCGGCTCGAGCGCTGGATCGCCTGGATCGGGCGCTGAGCGGCACCGCGAGGCGCCGCCCGGCGCCGCGCGCTACTCCGCCAGCGCCGCCCGCACGTACGCCACCACCGCGTTCGCATGCCCATGCCCGAGCCGGTGCTCGGCCTTGAGCACCGCGACCGCCTCCATGTGCGCCTTCGTGCCGAGCAGCTGCACCGTCAGGTCGAGCCAGTGCTGGATCGGCTTGCCGTAGGTCTTCTCGATGGACGGGAAGTAGCTCGCCGGCCCCTTCACCTTCTGCCCCGCCGCGGGCGCGGGCGGGGCCTTCACCTTGCGCGCGCTCATGCGGCCGCCAGCACGTCGCGCTCGAGCCGCGCGTAGCTGGTCTCCATCCCCGTCGTCATGCCGGTGCCCAGGACCATGTCGCGCAGCTCCTTGCTCGGGTACGTGATCAGCAGCGAGAGGAGCGTCCCGCCGGGGAGCGCCGTGAGCGTGAGCTCGTTGCGCGTGCCGGGGCCCTCCATCCCGATCATCTGCTCCGTGGTGACCGCGCGGTAGGGGGCCGCCGACTCCAGCAGCTCGCCCGTGAAGCCGAACCGCTGCGACCCGTCCGCCATCTCCCACTCATAACGGTACCGCTGCCCGACCTGCGTCGCGACCTCGCACACCGGCATCGTCCAGCCGTCCGGGCCGAGCAGCCAGCGCCGCATCAGGCCGGCGTCGTGATGCGCGCGCCACACCTGGTCCACCGTGCCGCGGATCACCCGGCTCACGCGCACCTGCGTGTCGCTCAGCAGCTGCGCGTTCGTGCCCGCCTCGGCGGCGTACTGCTTGAGGTCCGCCAGCACCGCCTCGAGCTGCCCCATCGCCGAGCGGATCCCCTCGGCCATCCCCATCTTGAGCACCGTCTCCATCGCCTCGAGGCTCGCGTACTTCGCGACGCCGTGGAAGCGCGTGCCGGTCGCCGTCGGCTCGAAGGTGAAGGTCATCCGCATCACCGGGAGGGCGTCGTTCACCGAGCCGTCGGGGTGCGCGAAGCCGTCCTCGACCTCGAACATCCGGAGCGGCTCGACCTTGAGGAACCGGAACCAGCCGTGGTGCTGCGTGCCGTCGGGGCCGGTCATGTAGTAGCGCGACATCCCGCCGACCGCGACGTCGTGGCGCGTGAAGGTGGCGGGCCATCCCTCCGGCCCCCAGAAGCGCTCGAACTGCCGCGGGTCCACGTACGCCTCCCACAGCCGCTCCACCGGCACGGCGTACTCGGCGTCGATGAACAGCGAGAGGGTCTTCGGGTCGGGCGTGATCGCGGTGACGGGCATCGGGACTACCTCTTGGGGGGACGGGGTTCGGCGAGGAGGGCGTCGAGCCGGCCGAGGCGCGACCGCCAGAGCGTTTCGAGCTGCTGCAGGAGCTGCCGCGCCTGGGCGAGCCGCTCCGGGTTGCCGCGCACGAGCTTCGCGCGGCCCTGCGGGTGCTTGGTCACGAGCCCGGCCTCCTC
>JAIBBJ010000074.1 GCA_019694735.1 Gemmatimonadaceae bacterium
TCTGGGCGCTCATCGCCGAGGGGCGCACCAACGTGCAGATCGCCTCGCAGCTGGCGCTGTCGGAGAACACGGTGAAGTTCCACGTCCAGCACCTGTTCCAGAAGCTCGGCGTGAAGAACCGCACCGAGGCGGCGCTGCGGCACGGCAAGTCGGGGCGCCCGGGCGGGCCGCCGCCGCGCTGAGGGGCGTGTGCGGGGCGTCCCGCGCTCAGGCGAGCGCGGGCTCGCCGACGCCCTCGGTCTGCTCGGCCAGCGCGCTCGCCTGCACGAGATAGTAGGTCAGCAGGAGCTGCGTCAGCGCGAGCGTATGCGATCGCCGCTCGCCCTGCGCGTCCTGGAACCGGCCGAGACGCTCCACGTGCAAGGGCCCGGCCGGGGCGATCTGCCGGTGGAGACCCGCCTCGATCCGCTCGGCGGTACAGGCGTCCAGGGCGCCGTCGATCGCGAGATGGGTCACGCCATCGGAGCGCCGCTCGACGCGCAGCGCGTCCGCGGCCTCCCCGGCGAGGAGCTCCTCGAGGTCCGGGAGCGGCACCGGGTGCGCGATGCGCAGGTGCACGTCGAGCTGCGCATCGTCGCGCAGCCGGCCGTCGGCGGGCGCACGGAAGGCGATGACGAGGTCGGCGCGATCCCGTTGCGGTGCGATGTACGCCGCCGCGTCGGCACGACGGGCCTCGAGCTCGCGCTCCACGGCGGCGCTGTCGTAGCCGCGGCGCGCGGTGTCGCGGCGGCGCTTCCACGCATCGCGCAGCGCCGGGTCCGGGTCCACGAAGACCGAGACGTCCCACAGCGCGCGGAGTTCCGGCGTGTAGAGCGCGTGCAGTCCCGTGGCGAGTACGATCGGGGCGGGCCGCACGAACTCCGGCGCCCCGAAGGTGCCGTGCGCATGGTCGTAGGTCGGCTTGAAGATCGTCTCGCCCTGCCGCAGCAGGCGGGCGTGCTGTCCCATCAGCGCGAGATGGTTCGCGTCGGGATGCAGGGCGGTGAGCCCCGCGGTCGCCCGCCCCGCGCGGTCGAGCCGGTGGTAGTCGTCGAGGCACAGGGGCGTCACGCGCGTGGGGCCGAGCAGTTCGGCGCATCCGCGGGCGAGCGTCCGCTTGCCGGCGCCGGAATCGCCGACGACCGCGAACATGATCGGGCGGCGCGCGCGGAACGGCATCGTCACTCCTCCCGGAAGACGCGGCTCGCGCGCACGTCGGCGGCGTCGATCCGCCGCAGCTCGTCCACCGCGACGCGACCGGCCGAGGCGAGGAGCCGGCTCGCCTGCCGCAGCTTGATGCGGTCGATCGCGTTGCGCATGGACCGCGCATTGGCGAAGTGGGGCTGGCGCATCCGCCGCGCGATGTACTCGCGGAACGCCGCGCGCGACCCGTCGTCGAAGCGGTACTGCTGCTGGGCCACCATCCCTTCGGCGATCGTCATGAGTTCGTCGGCCGAGTAGTCGGGGAACTCGAGGTGGTGCGCGATGCGGGAGTGGAAGCCCGGGTTCGAGCGGAAGAAGGTGTCCATCCGGTCGCCGTAGCCGGCGAGGATCACCACGAGGTCCTCGCGGTGGTTCTCCATGACCTGGAGGAGCATCTCGATGGCCTCCTGCCCGTAGTCGCGCTCGTTCTCCGGCCGGTAGAGGTAGTACGCCTCGTCGATGAAGAGCACGCCGCCCATCGCGCGCTTCACGACCTCCTTGGTCTTGGGGGCGGTATGGCCCACGTACTGACCGACGAGGTCGTCGCGGGTGGCGACGACGAGGTGGCCCTTCCGCACGTAGCCCAGGAGATGGAGGATGCGCGCCATGCGCATCGCGACGGTGGTCTTCCCGGTGCCTGGGCGCCCGGTGAAGCTCATGTGCAGCGTGGGCCGCTCGGTCTGGAGGCCGGCGCGCTCGCGGACCTTGCCGAGCAGCAGCAGGCCGGCGATCTCGCGGACGCGCTCCTTCACGGGCCGCAGGCCGATGAGGTCATCCTCCAGCTGCGCGAGGGCCTCCGCGACCGGGGTCTCGCGGATGGCGGCATCGAGGTCCACGTAGAGCGGCGCCTCCGGCGCTGCCGCGCCGGGGCCTCCCTCGGGCGTGGGCCGCTCGGCGGCGGTCACGTCCGCGGCGCGTAGCGCTGGCCGGCGGGCTTGTCGGTCGCGTACGCGATCGTGGAATACCGCACCTGGCGATCGGCGCCCTCCTCGCGCACGAGCCGGAAGCCCGGCTCCTCCGCGGGGCGCTGCACGATGAACGAGATCGCGGTCGTCTGCCGACCGAGCCGGCGGTCATAGCCGCTGACCCGGACGTAGACCTCGGGATGCGCGCGGCGGCAGGCCGCGAGCTCGAGCATCACCGCGGCGGCGTCCTTCACGTCGAACATCGGGTTGCCCCACATCTCCCAGTAGTAGTTCCGGGGATGCGGGTCGTCGGTCCATTCGATGGAGATCGGCCAGTCGTGGTCCAGGCAGTACTGCACCTGGGCCCGGATCTCGTCGTCGGTCAGGTCGGGCAGGAAGGAGAAGGTCCCCTGGGTCACGCGCATGCGGTCAGTCCTCGGTCAGGTGGGCGTGACGACGGCGTCCGGCACGTCGGTCGACTGGAAGTCGAAGGTGATGTCCTTCCAGATCTCGAGCGCCTTCTTGAGCGAGGGCGACCAGCGGGCGGCCGCGGCGAGGATGTCCGGCCCCTCGTGCAGGTAGTCGCGGCCGGCATTGCGAGCCTGGATCATCGCCTCGACCGCGACGCGGTTCGCGGTCGCGCCCTCGGCGATGCCGTCCGGGTGGCCGATCGTGCCGCCGCCGAACTGCAGCACGACGTCCTCGCCGAGGAGGTGCAGCAGCGTGTGCATCTGCCCCGCGTGGATGCCGCCGCTCGCCACGGGCATCACGGCCGGCATCGAGGCCCAGTCCTGCTCGAAGTAGAGGCCGATCGACGGATCCGCGGCGACCTTGTCGTCGCGCAGCGTATGGTAGTAGCCCTTGGTCGTCGCCGGGTCGCCCTCGAGCTTGCCGACGACCGTGCCGGCGTGGATGTGGTCCACGCCGGCGAGGCGCATCCACTTGGCGATCACGCGGAACGAGACCCCGTGCGTCTTCTGGCGCGTGTAGGTCGAGTGCCCCGCCCGGTGCAGGTGGAGGATCACGCCGTGCTTGCGCGCCCACTTCGCCATCGACTGGATCGCGGTATAGCCGATCGTGAGGTCGATCATCACGATCACGCTCCCGAGTTGCTTCGCGAAGTCCGCGCGCTCGTACATCTCCTCCATCGTGCCGGCGGTGACGTTGAGGTAGTGCCCCTTGATCTCGCCGGTCGCCGCCTGCGCCTTGTTGACCGCCTCCATGCAGAAGAGGAACCGGTCGCGCCAGCGCATGAAGGGCTGCGAGTTGATGTTCTCGTCGTCCTTCACGAAGTCGAGGCCGCCGCGGAGCGCCTCGTACACCACGCGCCCGTAGTTGCGTGCCGAGAGGCCGAGCTTGGGCTTGGTCGTCGCGCCGAGGAGCGGCCGGCCGTACTTGTTCAGGTACTCGCGCTCCATCACGATCCCGTGCGCGGGCCCCTGGAAGGTCTTGGTGTAATGCGGCGGGATCCGCATGTCCTCGAGCCGCAGCGACTTCAGCGCCTTGAAGCCGAACACGTTGCCGATGATCGACGACGTGAGGTTCGCGATCGAGCCCTCCTCGAAGAGGTCGAGGTCGTAGGCGATGTACGCGATGTGCTGGTCGGTCCCCGGGACGGGCACCACGCGATAGCACTTGGCCTGGTAGTGTTCGTGGGCCGTCAGGCGATCGGTCCACACGACCGTCCACGTCGCGGTCGAGGACTCCCCGGCGACCGCCGCGGCGGCCTCGACGGGATCCACCCCGTCCTGCGGGACGAAGCGGAAGGCACAGAGGATGTCCGTGGGCTTCGGCTCGTAGTCCGGCTGGTAGTAGCCCATCTCCGCGTACGGGGCCACGCCGGCGGCCCATCGGGACCGCGGCTCACTGCCATGCGAGGCGTGCTTGCCGGCCATTCAGGGCTCCTTGACCGCCCGTGGGGCGGTGGGGGCAGAAAAAAGGCGCGGGCGGACGGGCGCCCCCCGCGCCCGCCGCCGCGCAACTGGTTCCGGTGCCCGATCGCTCAGGTCGTTCCCCAGCTGGACCACAGTCTAGGACCGGCCCTCGCTGCACAGAACGCCTAGGCGGATGGACCAAGGACCACCCTATCGGGTGGCCGGACGTCGGGGCGTACCCTAGGGGACCTGCGCCGCCACGATTGTCCGAGGGGCGCCGCGCGACTATCCTTCCCGTGTTCCAGGTCCCGGAGGGCTTCGGCCCGCCAACTCCGCCAGGGCCGAAAGGCAGCAACGGTACGTGGTGTCCATCGTCGCTCCGTCAGGCCTGGAACACTCGCGCGGGTGAGCACCGATCCGGGGCTCCCCGCGCGAGGCATTCCGGCCCCGGCGCGCCGAGCGCGGGGCACCGCCGGGCAGTAAATTCCCGGCCATGTCCCTCGCGCTCGCCCGGAAGTATCGCCCCCGCCGCTTCGCCGACGTCGCCGTCCAGTCCCACGTCGCGAACACGCTGCGGAATGCGATCGCCGGTGACCGCCTCGGCCACGCCTACCTGTTCTGCGGGCCCCGCGGCACCGGCAAGACCACGCTCGCGCGTGTGCTGGCGATGGCGCTCAACTGCGAGGCCCGCCGCCCTGACCGGGAGCCCTGCGGCGAGTGCGCCTCCTGCACCCGCATCTGGAGCGGGTCGGCGTCGCTCGACGTCGTCGAGATCGATGCCGCGTCCAATCGTGGCGTGGATGACGCCCGCGAGCTCCGCGAGCGCGCGATGTACGCCCCGTCCGGCCAGGACCGCTACAAGGTCTACATCGTGGACGAGGCGCACATGCTCACGCGCGAGGCGTGGAATGCGCTCCTGAAGATCCTCGAGGAGCCGCCCCCGCGCGTGATCTTCGTCTTCGCGACGACCGAGCCCAACAAGATCCAGCAGGCCGCCGCTCCCGTGCTGTCGCGGATGCAGCGCTTCGACCTCAAGCGCATCGGTCCCGCCGACGTCCGGGAGCGGCTCGGGACCGTCCTCGCGACCGAGGGCATCACGGCGCAGCCCGACGCGCTGGCGATGCTCGCACGCGCGGCCGACGGTTCGATGCGCGACGCGCTCTCGCTCACCGACCAGGTCCTCTCCCTCGGGGGCGGTACGGTGACCGCGGAGCGCGTGCGCGAGGCGCTCGGGCTGGTGCACGAGGACGAGCATCTCGCGCTGCTCGACGTGATCGCGCAGCGACGCGCGGCCGACGTCTTCGGGGCCGTCGCGCGGCTCGCCGACCACGGGGTGGACTTCGCCATCCTCCTCGCCGATTTCGCGGACCTGCTGCGGGCCCAGCTGGCCGCTGTCCTCGGCGGGACGCTGCCGGACCTCTCGGACCGGTTGAAGGAGGAGCTGCCGAAGCGCGCGGCGCAGTTCACGGCGGGGGACCTCCTCCGGATGCTGCAGATGGTCGTCGAGGTGGAGCCGCACCTGAAGCGGAGCGGACAGCAGCAGCTGCTCTTCGAGACGCTCCTCGTGCGGTTCGCGCTGCTCGACCGCACGCTCGATCTCGAGGCCGTCCTGAAGGGCGTCGCCGCCGGCTCGGGGGGGGCATCGGGCGCCGGGGCGTCGACGGCGGCCCGTCCGGTGACCGAGGCGACTTCGCGTCCGGGGAGTGGCGCGCGGCTCGCGGCGCCGGCCGAGGAGCGCCCGGGGTCGACGGCGCAGGCCGCGCGGGCCGAGCCCATCGCGGCACCGCGCGTCAGCGAACCTCCGCCACCGCCCCCGCGCCGGTCGGCGGCGCCCGCGGCGAGCGTGGTGGCGGAGGTGGCCGACCGGCCGGCGCCACGCCGCGACCTGCTGCCGCTCGACATCAATCGCGTCGCCGAGCACTGGGATGCGATCGTGGACAGCGTGAACGCGGAGCACCGCGCGCTCCTGCTGTCGAGCACGCTCGCGCACGCGACGCCCACGGCCGTGACGGCTGCCGGGGTCGTCACGCTGACCGTCGAGTCGGACGCCCACGCCGACATCATCGTGGGCGGCGAGGCGGTGATCCTCGGCGCGCTGCGAAGGCGGTTCGACAACGTGCAGAAGCTTGCGGTGCGGACCGTCGCGCCCGATGGGCCGCGGGCACCGCAGCGTCTGAACGAGGGCCTGGTGAAGGCGGACCGGATGGCGATGCTCCGGAAGAGCTCGCCGCTGCTCGATGCAGCGGTGGAGGCCCTCGACCTGGAGCTCCTCGACTGATCGGGACCCGGCCGGTTGCCGGTCGATGGTCCGACGGCGTAACTTCTTTCAGCGACACAACTTCGGCTTCGTGGTGACGGCGTGGACTTCTTGAAGATGATGCAGCAGGCTCAACAGATGACGGGCAAGCTGCAAGAGGTGCAGGAGGGGCTGGGCCGGCTGACCGTGACGGGGACCGCTGGCGGCGGTCTGGTGACGGTGGAGGCGGACGGCCGCGGGACCGTGAAGCGGGTGTCGATCGATCCGAAGGTCGTGAACCCCGCGGACGTCGAGATGCTCGAGGATCTCGTGGCCGTGGCGGTGCAGGAGGCGCAGAAGAAGGCGAAGGATGCCGCCGAGGAGGAGATGAAGAAGCTCACCGGCGGGCTCGGGCTCGGTGGCCTGCCGTTCAAGCTTCCGTTCTGACGTGTCGGCCATCGACGATCTGGTCACCGAGCTGTCGCGCCTGCCGACGATCGGGCGGAAGTCGGCGCTGCGGCTGACGTACCATCTGCTGCGGCAGCCGGTGGAGCAGAGCCGGCGGCTCGCGCAGGCGCTGGTGATGCTCGCGGAGAAGGTCCGGCCGTGCCCGGAGTGCTACAACCTGTCGGAAGGGGACCGGTGCCCGGTGTGCGCCGATCCCCGGCGGGACCGGACGCTGGTCTGCGTGGTCGAGGAGGCGTCGGACATTCCGGCGATCGAGAGGACCGGAGAGTTCCGCGGGCTGTACCACGTACTGGGCGGGCGGCTGGCGCCACTGGACGGCGTCGGCCCGTCGGACCTGACGGTCGCGGCGCTGGTGCGGCGGGTGGAGGCGCTCGGGGTGCAGGAGGTCATCGTGGCCACCAACCCGAAGCTCGAAGGGGAGGCGACGGCGCTGTATCTTCAGGAGCAGTTGCGGCCCACCGGGGTGACGGTGAGCCGGCTGGCACGGGGACTCCCGGTGGGAGGCGACCTCGAGTACGCGGATGGCGTGACGATCGTGCAGGCGCTGGCGGCCCGGCGGGCGATGTGACGGCGGGCGCGGTGGCGGGACTCACCCTGGGATAGGACGGGCAAATGGCGGTCGGCTCGGGCAGCTGGTCATTCACGGAAGAGGACTTCGGCGCGATCCAGCGTGCGCTCACGAAGCTCCTCGGGGAGACGAACGCGCGCTGCGCGCTCCTCGTGGACCGCTCGGGGCAGCTCGTGGCGACGGTGGGCGAGACGCCCAATTTCGACCCGACCGCGTTCGCCACGCTCACCGCGGCCGACTTCTCGGCGAACGACCAGCTCGCGAAGCTGATCGGGGAGAGCGACTTCAACTCGCTCTTCCATCAGGGCGAGAAGGAATCGATGTACCTCGCCGACATCGCGCGGCGGGTGATCCTGGTCGCGCTGTTCGACAACCGCACGACCCTCGGGTTGGTCCGCCTCAAGATCAAGGACACCGTGCACGAACTCACGAAGCTCTTCCACGACGTCTTCACGCGCGGCAAGTCGGCGGCCCAGCAGCCCGGGCTCCTCGCCGGGGCCGATGACGAGATCGACCAGCTCTTCGGCTGAGGGGACTGACGCATGTCGATGATCAACTACGCGTCGCGCGAGATCAACTGCAAGATCGTGTACTACGGTCCCGGTCTCGGCGGCAAGACGACGAATCTCGAGCACGTCTACGGCAAGGTGAAGCCGGACACGCGCGGCAAGCTCATCTCGCTGGCGACGGAGACCGAGCGCACGCTGTTCTTCGACTTCCTGCCGGTGGACCTGGGCACGATCCGCGGCTTCAAGACGCGGTTCCACCTCTACACCGTGCCCGGCCAGGTCTACTACAACGCCTCGCGCAAGCTCATCCTGAAGGGCGTCGACGGCATCGTCTTCGTTGCCGACTCGCAGGTCGAGCGCATGGAGGCGAACCTCGAGGCCATGCAGAACCTGTACGACAACATGGCCGAGTACGGGTACGACCTGACCAAGATGCCGTTCGTGATCCAGTACAACAAGCGCGACCTGCCCAATGCGGCGCCGCTCGCGGAGCTGCAGCAGACGCTGAATCCGGGCTGGGAGGTCACCGACCCGGCGAAGCAGAAGGTCACGCCCGACCCGTGGCACGCCGGCGAGCACCTCGTCGAGCAGGTCGAGACGGGCGAATGGGTGGAGCGCGCGGTCTACTTCGAGGCCGTCGCCGTCACCGGCGACGGCGTCTTCGACACCCTCAGGGCGGTGAGCAAGCTGGTGCTCAAGACGCTGGCGTGAGCCGGCGTCGCCGCCAGGTCCGGCCCGGCGCGTGAACCTCCCGAACACGATCTCCGCGGCGCGCATCGTCGCATCGCCCTTCCTGGCCCTGCTGCCGTTCGTGCCGTCGGTGCCGGTGCGGGTGTTCGCGTTCGCGCTCTACCTCGTGACCGCCATCAGCGACCACTGGGACGGCAAGATCGCGCGCGCGCGCGGCCTCATCACCGACCTCGGCAAGGTCCTCGACCCGCTCGCCGACAAGCTCCTCCTCGTGGGCACCTTCGTGCCGATGTTCCTGCTGCAGGCGCACGGGGACGACCCGATCCTGGCGCTGTTGCCGGCGGTCGATGAGCGCTCGGCCTACCCCTTCACCACGTGGATCGTCGACGCCGTCCCCTTCCCGTGGTGGGTGCTCGTGCTCATCGTCGGCCGCGAGGCCTTCATGACGTGGTTCCGCGGGTTCGCCCAGGCGCGAGGCGTGGTCATCGCCGCGCAGCGCCTCGGCAAATGGAAGGCGGGGTTCCAGTACACGTGGATGGGCGCCTCCTACTGCTGGTTCTGGCTCAAGTTGCTGCTCGACCAGCAGGCCTGGCATGGGCCCGTGGCGATGTTCTGGGCGCGCCTCCTCGGCGGCATCGGCCTCGTGACCATGTACGTCGCCTTCCTGCTCACGCTCGTCTCACTCGGGGACTACCTCATCCGGCACGGCAGCGTGTTCTCCGCGCCCCGGCGCGCGTAGGTCCCGGTGGACGTCGAACTCGTCTCGATCGGCGATGAGCTGCTGCTCGGCTTCACCATCGACACCAACGCCGCGTTCTTCGCGCGCGAGGCGGCCGCGCTCGGTATCCGCGTCGTGCGCCGGAGCACGGTCGGCGACGGCGCCGAGCAGATCGCCGCCGGCGTGCGCGAGGCGCTCGACCGCACCGGCGCGGTCATCACCTCGGGCGGGCTCGGGCCCACCGCCGACGACCTGACGAAGCCGAGCATCGCCGCGCTCTTCGGGCGCGGCATGTACCGCGACGAGGCCATCGTCGACTCGCTGCGGGCCCGGTGGAAGGCCCGCGGCTGGCCGGGGGAGCTTCCCGCGGCGAACACGATGCAGGCGATGATCCCCGAGGGCGCGACGATCCTCGAGAACCGCCATGGCTCCGCACCGGGCATCTGGCTCGAGGACGCGCGCGGCCGATGGGTCGCGATGCTCCCCGGGGTGCCGCGCGAGTTCCGCGGGATGACCCAGGACACGCTCCTGCCGCGGATCGCCGCGCGCGGCGCGGCGGGGCGCGTCATCCGCTCGCGTACGCTGCGCACCACAGGCATCGCCGAGTCCGCGATCGCGGATGCGTTGGGGCCGTACGCGAAGGACCCCGCCGGTGTCGCCCTCGCGTACCTCCCCGGCTGGGAGGGCGTGGACCTGCGCCTCACCGTCCGCGACGTGGATGCGGTGGAGGCCGACGCGCTGCTCGGGGCGGCCGCGGCCCTCGTGCGCGAGAAGGTCGGACATTGGGTCTACGGCGAGGACGACGCCGACCTCGTGGCCCTCGTCCTCGAGGCGCTCCGCGCACGCGGCATGCGCATCGGGGTGGCCGAGAGCTGCACCGGAGGCATGCTCGGCATGCGCCTCACCGCGATCCCGGGCTCGAGCGATGTGGTGGTGGGCGGCCTGATCGCCTACGACAATGCCGTCAAGGTCGCCCAGCTGGGCGTCCGCGAGTCCACGCTCACCGCCCACGGGGCGGTGAGCGAGGAGACGGCCCGCGAGATGGCCACCGGCGCGCGGGCCCGTCTGGGCGTGGAGGTCGCGGTCAGCATCACCGGCGTCGCCGGCCCCGGAGGGGGTACCCCTGAGAAGCCGGTCGGGACCTTCTGCGTGGGCGTGGATGTGCGAGGCGAGGTCCGCTCGCTGCGCACGAGCGGCGTCGGCGACCGCCACGAGGTGCGCCAGCGCGCCACGCAAGCCGCGCTCAACCTGGTCCGGAAGGCCCTCGAGGGCTGACGGCCCCCCGCCCGCCGAAACGGCGGGTCGCCGGGGGCCGTAGGAGGAGCTAACCCTGCGCCGGGCCTGCAATTCCGGCATCTCCGGGGTGGCATGCCGGTTGCCCTGTCCCTCGGTCAACGGCGAACTTTCCTCCCTATGACCGAATCGAACGTGACTCCCGACCCGACCCAGACCTCGTCGTTCGAGAACGCGGCCATCGACCCAGCCGCAGCGCATGCGGCCGCCGACGCCTCGGCGGCGGACGAGACCGGCCCCGTCGAGGAGCAGGCGACCGAGAACGAGGAGGTCGGGCTCGTCACCGCCGCCCTCGAGAAGGAACTCGCGGAGCAGAAGGACAAGTACCTGCGGCTGATGGCGGAGTTCGACAACTTCCGGCGCCGCTCGGTGCGGGAGCGTCAGGAGGCCGAGCACAAGGGGATGCAGAACCTGCTCCGCGGCCTGCTCGAGTCCATCGACGACGTCGCGCGCTTCGCGCACGTGGACCCGGCGACGACGGACGCGCGCACCGTCGTCGAGGGCGTCGCGATGGTCGAGAAGAAGCTGCTCAAGTCGCTTGCCGGCCACGGGCTCGAGGTCGTGGACCCGAAGGGGAAGCCGTTCGATCCGGCGCTGCACGAGGCGATCACCACCGCGCCCGCGGCCTCGGCGGACGAGGACCACGTCGTGCAGACGGTGTATCAGGTCGGCTATGTCCTCAACGGTGCGCTCCTCCGCCCCGCCCGCGTCGTGGTCTCGCAGTGGAACGGTTGAGCCGAGGCCGCTGACCCATGGCCCAGAAGGACTTCTACGCGGTCCTCGGCGTCTCCGCCTCGGCCACCGCCGACGAGATCAAGAAGCAGTACCGGCGCCTCGCCAAGCAGTACCACCCCGACACGAACAAGGGGGATCCCAAGGCCGCCGACCGCTTCAAGGAGATCTCGGAAGCGTACAACGTCCTCGGCGACGCCGAGAAGCGGAAGCAGTACGACGAGATGCGCCGGCTGGGCGCGTTCGACCCGTTCACGGCGCGCCGGCCCGGCGCGTCGCGTTCGGGCACCGGCGGGGCGTCGGCAGCGGGGACCCCGGGTCAGGGCCCGCGCGTCGAGGACTTCGATGTCGGCGGCTTCGGTGGGCTCGGCGATCTCTTCAGTTCGATGTTCGGCGGCGGCCGGGCGCGTCCGAGCGGGCCCGAGAAGGGCCAGAGCGTCGAGACGACGCTTGAGGTCCCGTTCAAGGTCGCGGCGCTCGGCGGCAAGGTGCCGATCGAGCTCGAGGTCAACGAGGAGTGCGGGACCTGCAAGGGCTCCGGCGCGGAGAAGGGCGCGAAGATCCAGACGTGCCCCGAGTGCCAGGGGCGCGGCGAGATCTCGTTCGGTCAGGGCGGTTTCGCCGTGAACCGCCCGTGCCCGATGTGCCTCGGAAAGGGCACGGTGCCGTCGCAGAAGTGCCACGCCTGCGGTGGCGCGGGCGCGTCGCGCACACACAAGAAGCTGCTCATCTCGGTGCCGCAGGGCACCGAGAGCGGGTCGAAGATCCGCCTGAAGGGCCAGGGCGGCGCGGGGCTCCGTGGCGGTCCGCCGGGCGACATCGTCATCACGTTCCAGGTGAGGGACGATCCGGCCTACGAGCGGGACGGCCTCGATGTCGTCGTGCAGGCGCCGGTGAACATCGCGCAGGCGACGCTCGGCTCGAAGGTCTCGGTGCAGACGCTCGACGAGAAGCGGGTCACCATCACGCTGCCGCGCGGGACGCCGAGCGGCAAGCGCTTCCGCGTGCGCGGGCAGGGCATCGCGCGCGACGGCAAGTCGGGCGACCTGCTGGTCGAGATCCAGGTGCAGGTGCCCGACACGCTGACCCCGGAGCAGGAGCGGTTGATGAAGCAGTTCGCCGCCGCCGGGAAGCTCGAGTACTGACGGGCGCGCGATGACGCTCCCGGCGGTGCCCGGCGGGCCCACGACCGCCTCCGAGCGGCCGCGGGGGACGCTCGGCCCGAAGCCCACGGACGCGCAGCGGCGCGCCGACATCGCGCGCATCCGCGGCTGGGCCACCGGCCTGCTGCTGGTGGCCGCGGTCGTGTACGTGGTCGCGCACCTGCTCGAGCCGACCTACTGGTGGATGGGCTACATCCGCGCGACGGCCGAGGCGTCGCTCGTCGGCGGGCTCGCAGACTGGTTCGCCGTCACCGCGCTCTTCCGCCAGCCCCTCGGCCTCCCCATCCCGCACACCGCGATCGTGAAGCGGCAGAAGGATCGCATCGCCCGGATCCTCGGGACCTTCGTCCAGAACCACTTCCTCACGCGGGAGGTCATCGCGCAGCGGCTACGCGCGCTGGACCTCGCCTCGCGGATCGGGCAATGGCTCGCCGACCCGGAGAACAGCCGGCGGGTCGCCGGACAGGTGACGCAGGGGGTCGCGACGGCGGTCGAGAAGCTGCCGCCCGAGAAGTGGCAGGGCGGCCTCGTGGACGAGGGGGTGAAGCTGGTGGCCCGCGCGGTGCAGTCGAGCGAGGACGCGATCGCGATGACCCTGCGGGAGCAGATCCGGGCGAGCCTGCCGCGTCTGACGCCCGGCGTCGCGATCGACGCCATCCACCGGCGGGTGATGGCGGCGCTCGAGCGGTTCCTCGCCGACGTGTCCTCGAATCCGGCGCATCCGGCCCGTGCGCGTCTCGAGGGGGCCTTGCGCGAGGCCCTCGAGCGGCTGCGCCGGTCCGCCGACCGTCCGGAGGACGCCGGGGATGGCACGCCGAACGCGATCGCGAAGCTGCTCACGTCCGTCGGCACGCACCTCGTGCAGGACGCGGCGGCGCGGGCCGACCTCGAGGCACGCCTGACCGAGATGGCCTCGTCGCTGGTGGAGGAGCACGGCGCCGAGGTCGCGTCGCTCATCGAGCACACGGTCGCCGGATGGGACCCGGAGCTCGCCGCCGAGCGGATCGAGCTCGCGGTCGGGCGCGACCTGCAGTACATCCGGCTGAACGGCACCCTCGTGGGTGGTCTCGCCGGGCTCCTGCTCTACGCGCTGAGCCGGCTCTTCTGAGCGCGGGCGCCGCGCGTCGCGATGAAGATGGCGGTCGCGCCGAGCGTCACCCAGCCGAGCACCGCCCACTCGGCGGCCGTGATGGACGAGAGGAGCGCGAGGATGGCGACGACCGCGAGGAGGGGAACGACCGCGCCGCCGGGCATCGCGAAGGGCGTCGTGCCGGGCTCCTGCACCCCGCGCCGCCGCAGTTCCCAGGCACCCACGGCGCAGCCGAGGTACGCGAGCAGCGCCGCGACGTTCGAGATGAGGGCGAGCGGGCCGAAGTCGCTGAGCAGGGCGAGGAGGCAGCAGACCGTGAGCTGGACGATGACGGCGACCCACGGCGTGTGGAACCGCGGATGCACCGCGGCGATCGGCCGCGGCAGGAACCCGTCGCGGGCGAGGGCGTAGAGCGCGCGAGGCGAGGCCAGCGCCATCCCGCTCAGGTAGCCGAAGGTCGAGACGACCACGCCGGCGAGGAGGAGCGCCCGACCGGCGGGCCCGAGCGCGATCCCGGCGGCGTCCGGCAGCGGGGTCGATGACGTGGCGAGGGCCGGCCCGAGGATCCCCTGCGCGACGAGCTGCACGCCGAGGTACAGCGCGGTCACGCCGCCGAGGCCGAGCAGGATGCCGCGCGGCACGGTGCGCGCCGGGTCGCGGAGCTCACCGCCAGGCACGATGGCGTACTCGACGCCGGTGAAGGCGAACAGGAGCACGATCGAGGTCCGCGCGACCGCGGACGGCGCCGGCGCCTCGGGGACCGCGAGGTGCGCGGGGTCCACCGCGATCAGCCCCCCGACGACGAGGATGAGGAGGGGGAGCAGCTTCGCGACTGTGGTGACGGTGCTCAGCCGCGCGCCGTGGCGGACGCCCAGCACGTTGACCGTCGCGAGTGCGGCGAACGTGCCCACCATGCCGGCGGCCCGGCCGACGGGCGTCGCGAGCACGGGGAGCACGGCCGCGAGGTTGCCGATGAAGACGTTGCCGATCGCGCCGATCGCGGTGACGCCGATGAGCCAGGTCATCACGCCGGTGAGGTAGCCGGCAAAGGGGCCGAAGGCGCGCTCGACGTAGGCGTACGGGCCGCCGGTGGTCGCGAGGCGGCTCCCGGCCTGCGCGAGGCTGAGGCCGATGAGGGCCATGAGCCCGGCACAGACGAGGAAGGCGACCGGCGCCGCGGGGCCGAGGGCGAGCGCCACCTCGCGCGGGAGGCGGAAGATGCCGCCTCCGATGGTGACGTTCACCACGCCGGCCGCGAGGCCCAGCGTCCCGACGGCGCGGACGAGGCCGTGCTCGGAGCGCGCCGTCGGGGTGGTCAAGCGGCGCCGGTCAGGCCGCGACGTGTTCGGGCGGGTGCTCCGGGAACTCACCCTCCCAGCGGGCCATCACGGCGGTGGCGAGGCAGTTGCCGAGCAGGTTCACCGAGGTGCGCGCCATGTCCATGATCGCGTCCACGCCGAGGATGACGGCGATGGCCTCGAGCGGGAGCTGGAACATCGCGAGCGCACCGGAGAGGATCACCAGCGAGGCACGCGGCACCGCGGCGACGCCCTTCGACGTGAGCATCAGGGTGAGCATCATGAGCAGCTGCTGGGAGACCGGCATCTCGATCCCCGCGATCTGCGCCGCGAAGACCGACGCGACGGCCAGGTACAGGGTCGAGCCGTCGAGGTTGAACGAGTAGCCGGTCGGCAGCACGAACGCGATGATCCGCTTGGGGATGCCGAACTTCTCGAGATTCTCCATCGCCAGCGGCAGCGCCGCCTCCGAGCTCGCGGTGGAGAAGGCGAGCAGCCACGGCTGCTGCACGTGCCGCCAGAAGCCCCGGAGCGGGATCTTGGCGACCAGCGCCACGGGGAGGAGGACGCACAGCACGAACACGATGAGGGCGAGATACAGCGTCAGCACGAGCAGGAACAGCCGGGTGAGGACGCCGAGTCCCGATTGGCTGACGGTGATGCCGATGGCGGCCGCGACGCCGTAGGGCGCGAACGCCATCACGAGCCCCGTGAACTTGAACATCACCTGCGCCAGCGAGTCGCAGAAGTCGAGCATCACCTGCTTGGGCTTCCCCTGCACACGGGCGACGCCGACCGCGAAGAGGATCGAGAAGACGACGATCTGCAGCACCTCGTTCTTCGCGGCGGCGTCGAAGAAGCTCGCCGGGAACATGTGCTCGATGACGCCCGTGAAGGTCACCTTCGTCTGAGAGAACTCGGCGCCGGCCGTCGCGGTGGCGTCGGCGAGGGTCAGGCCGACCCCCGGCTGCAGCAGGTTCACCGCCACGAGGCCGATCACCAGGGCGAGGGTCGTGACCACCTCGAAGTAGATGATCGAGCGCAGCGCGAGGCGCCCGACCTTCTTCATGTCGTCCCCGTGCCCCGCGATGCCGATCACCAGGGTGCTGAAGAGCAGCGGCACGATCAAGGTCTTGATGAGGCGCAGGAAGACCGAGGAGGTGGCCTTCAGGGCCGTCAGCACCTTCGGATACGCGGCGGCGGGGAAGAAGTACCCGATGGCGATGCCGACGATCATCGCGAGGAAGATCTGCGTCGTCGGGGAGATGCCGGAGCGGGGCGCCTGCGGCGCCGGGGCGGCGTGAGCGGACATCAGTCGCGAGTCAGGGGGTGGGGCGGGGGGACGCGGCCAGGGCCGTCTTGGACCCCGGAATCTACGGTCCGGTCCGGCCGCCCGCTGAGCGGGGGGAGTCCCCCGCGGCCTACGGGCGCCCCCGGCGGCTCAGCAGGGGGCGAAGTGGGCGCTGAAGTGCCGGAGGAACCGCGGTTCGCGCACGATGCGGTAGCCGCGGACCTCGGATGCCCGGGCGGCCACCGCCTCGAAGGTCTCGGCCACGTACTCGATGTGGCTCTGCGTGTAAACACGCCGCGGGATCGCGAGGCGCACCAGTTCCATCGCCGCCGGGACGAGCGCCCCCGCCGAGTCGTAGGTCCCGAACATCACGGAGCCGATCTCGACCGACCGGATCCCGCCGAGCGTGTACAACTCGCAGACGAGGGACTGCCCCGGATACTCCGTCACCGGGATGTGCGGGTACAGCGCCTTCGCGTCCACGTACACGGCGTGCCCGCCGATCGGGCGCATCAGCGGGATGCCGAGCGCGTGCAGGTGTTCGCCGAGGAAGGTCGTGCTGCGCACGCGGTACTCGAGGTAATGCGGGTCGAACACCTCCTCGAGGCCGATCGCGATCGCCTCGAGGTCGCGCCCCGAGAGGCCGCCGTAGGTGGTGAATCCCTCGGTGATGATCAGCAGGTTGGTGCATGCCTGCGCGAGCGCCTCGTCACGGAGCGCGAGGAAGCCCCCCATGTTCGCGAGCCCGTCCTTCTTGGCGCTCATCACGGCGCCGTCGGCGAGCGCGAACATCCGCTGCGCGATCTCCCGGTAGGTGAGGTCCTGCATCCCCGGCTCGCGGTGCTTGATGAACCAGCTGTTCTCCGCGATCCGGCAGCAGTCGAGGAGGAAGGGGATGCCGTGGCGCCGGCAGGCGGCCGAGACCGCGGCCGCGTTCTCGAGGCTCACCGGCTGGCCGCCGCCCGAGTTGTTCGTCACGGTCAGGATCACCGCACCGACGGCCGTGCCGTGCTGCCGCAGGAGCACCTCCAGCGCCGGCACGTCGAGGTTCCCCTTGAACGGGTGCAGCGCGTCAGGGCGACGGCCCTCGGCGATCGGGAGGTCGATCGCGGTGGCGCCCGAGAACTCGATGTTGGCGCGGGTGGTATCGAAGTGCGTGTTCGCGAGGAAGACCTTCCCGCGGCCACCGAGGTGGCCGTAAATGATGCGCTCGGCGGCGCGTCCCTGGTGGGTCGGCAGGACGTGCGCCATCCCGGTGAGGTCGCGCACGGCGCGCTCCATCCGCGTCCACGACCGGGAGCCGGCGTATGCCTCGTCGCCGCGCATCACGCCGGCCCACTGCTCGACGCTCATCGCCGACGTGCCGCTGTCGGTGAGCAGGTCGATGATCACCTGCTCGGAGTCGAGCAGGAACGGATTGTAGTGCGCCGCCGCGAGCGCCGCGACCCGCTCCGGCTCGGTGCTCAGGCGGATCGGCTCGACGCTCTTGATGCGGAAGGGCTCGATGATCGTGCGGTGGCGCATGGCCGACACGATGCGTCCGCGCCCCGCGGCCCGGGTATCGGGAGACCGCCGCCCGGCGGTCGGGGAATCGCCCACGACCGGGACGGCGCCGGGCGGTGACCCGCGGTTCAGGCCGCGCGGATGGGCAGCAGGCGGCGGCTCGCGGCGATCACGCCGCCCCCCAGCACGACATCCCCATCGTAGAACACCACCGACTGCCCCGGCGAGATCGCGGCGGCCGGATCGGCCAGCGCGACCTCGACCTCACCGCCGTCGCGTCGCACGAGGGTCCCGGGCACGGGCATCGCGCGATGGCGGATGCGGACCGCGAGCGGGGCGCCGATCGCGGGCGGCTCGGGGACGAGCCAATTCACCTCGCGTGCCACGAGCCCCCGGCCGAGCAGCGCCTCGCGCGGGCCGATGACCACCGCGCGGTCCGCCGGGCGCAGTTCGACCACGAACATCGGCTCGGCCGACCCGCCCGGGAGGCCGCGGCGCTGGCCCACGGTGAAGCGCGCGAACCCGTCGTGCGTGCCGACCACGCGACCGTCGGTCGTGACGATCGGCCCCGGCGCGAGCGCGGGCGCATCGGCGGGGAGTTCGCGCTCCAGCACCCGCACGTAGTCGCCGTCGGGGACGAAGCAGATCTCCTGGCTCTCGGGCTTCTCCGCGGTGAGCAGCCCGAGTTCCCGCGCGACCGCGCGCGTCTCGGCCTTGGTCATCCCGCCCACCGGCAGCAGCAGGCGCGCGAGGACCGGACGGTCGATGCCCCACAGGAAGTAGGTCTGGTCCTTCCCCTCGTCCACGCCGCGGTGGAGCCGACCGTCCGCGACTCGCGCGTAGTGGCCGGTGGCGATGAACGGGGCGTCGATCGCGTCGGCCTTGGCGAGCAGGTCGCGGAACTTCGTGAAGGTGTTGCAACGCACGCACGGGATCGGCGTACGCCCCGCCGCATACTCGGCGACGAAGTCCGCGACGACGTCATGGCCGAAGCGGTCCTCGAGATTGAGCACGTAGTGCGGGATGCCGAGCGCGTGCGCGACGCGGCGCGCGTCATTCACGCTGTCGAGCGAGCAGCACGGGCGGTCGGGGATCTCGCCGCCGTCGTGGAAGAGCTTCATCGTCGCGCCGACGACGTCGTAGCCGGCGCGCACGAGCAAGGCGGCGGCGACCGAGGAGTCGACGCCGCCCGACATCGCGACGAGCACCCGCTGGGTCACGCGGCCCCGACGTGCCCGCGCGCCCGCTGGATGAGGGCGGGGAAGAGCTCCGAGACGCGCGCGATGTCGTCCGCGGTCGTGAGCGCGCCCAGCGAGAGGCGGATCGCCGCCGAGGCGAGGTCGGCGCGGACGCCCATCGCGGAGAGGACGTGCGACGGCGTGATGCTCCCGCTCTGGCAGGCCGAGCCCGCCGAGGCGGCGACGCCCTGCAGGTCGAGGGCCATCAGCAGCGACTCGGAGTCCGTGCCGGGGACGGAGACGGAGAGGATGTGCGGCGCGCGCGGGGCGCCGCGGCCGTGCACGACGGCGTCGGGGATGCGCGCGAGGATCGCCGCCTCCAGGGCGTCGCGCAGCGGCTCGAGTGCGCGCCAATGGGCCTCGCGCTCGGCGATCGCCCGCTCCATCGCGGTGGCGAGGCCGATCGCGTAGGGCACGTTCTCCGTGCCGGGGCGGCGGCCGCGGTCCTGCGAGCCGCCGAAGAAGAGCGGCTCGAGCGGCGTGCCGCGCCGGATGTAGAAGGCGCCGATGCCCTTCGGGGCGCCGAGCTTGTGCCCGCTGACCGACGCGAAGTCGAAGGGGATGGTGCGCGCATCCACGGCCACCTTGCCGAAGGCCTGCACGGCGTCGGTGTGGAAAATGCCGCCCGCGGCCTTCGTCATCGTCGCGAGCTCGGCGATCGGCTGGACGACGCCGGTCTCGTTGTTCACCCACATGACCGACGTCAGGGCGACATCTCCGTCGATCGTACGGCGGGCCGCCTCGAGGTCCACCGTCCCGTCAGGACGGATCGGGAGCATCCGCTCCTCGGCGCCCTCCTTCTGCGCCTGATGCACGGCCTGGAGCACCGCCTTGTGCTCGATCGGCGTCGAGACGACCGCCGCGCGTCCCCGCGCCTTGAGCACCCGCCAGCCGCCGAGCACGGCGAGGTTGTCGGCCTCCGTCCCGCCGGAGGTGAAGCAGACCTCGTCGGCGGAGGCGCCGAGGCAGCGGGCGACGCGCTCGCGGGCCTCGTCGAGCGCGGCGCGGGCCTCACGCCCCCACCGGTGCGTGGAGGACGGGTTCCCGAACCTCGTATCGAAGTACGGGGCCATCGCCTCCAGAACCTCCCGGCGGACCGGAGTCGTGGCGGCGTGGTCGAGGTAGATCGGGGACGGCGACATACCGGAAATATAGAGGAACCCCTGACACGCCGAGGACGCCGGGACGCCCCTCCGAGGGCGGTGTAGGGGGGAGTCTATCGTGCCTTGCGGGGCTCAGGGCGGCGCGGGCGGTACCCGGCCGCACGGGCGCCCGCCAGCAGGACGCGCGCCGGCCCGCTGCGCGTCCGGCTCGGGCAGGTACTGCCCGCGTGCGGTGTTGCCGTAGAACGACGAGCCCGGGCAGTGATAGACCTTCGAGGCGGGATTCACCCACACGCGCACGGCGGTCGTGTCGGGCGGATCCGCTCCGATCTCGGCCCGCAACAGGTCGCTGCGCGTCAGCACCGGTACGAGCCGCAGGACCGGATGGAGCTCAAGGCCGTTCGGCGCGGCCCCGACGACCCCGTGCTCCTCATCCCAGAAGGCGATGCCCTCGACCTCGAGCTCCAGGCCGTCGGGCAGCCGCGACACGATGCGCGCCGCCTCGGCGAAGTCGGAGGCGTGGCGGCTGCGGACGGCGCAGGCGGAGTCCGGGAGCTCGGCCACCAGCCGCGCGGCGGGGTGCGCCGGGTCGGCGAGGAGCAGGTGCAGGTCCCCGTCCGCCTGGGTGCGCCGCTCCACCAGCACGGCGCGCACGCGGAAGCGGCGTCGTTCGAGCGGCAGCCGCGCGAGATCCGGTGCCGGCCCCTCGGGCGGGGGAAGACCGACGAGCGCCGCGACCGTCGTGATCTCGGCCGTGCCCGCCACCTGCGCCGCGTCGCCGTCGGTCAGTGTCTTCACCGCCCACCGACGGCTGCCGCAGGCCTGCGCGTGCAGTCGGGCCGCCGCGGCGTCCGCGGCGAGCAACGCCAGGACGGCCAGCAACGCACGACCGGTCCGTGCCGCGCCCTCACCCATGCCCCACCTCCCGACCGCCGGGGACCGGCGGCGCGCCCGCCTCAGGGCGTGTGCGGGTCCGCGACCGGGCCGTGGTGGGCATGATGCCCGTTCGCGTGCCCGTTGCCCACCATCGCGGGCGCGCTGAAGTGCGCGTGGGCCTGCGCGCGCTCGCATTCGCCGATCGGGACCGCCGTGGTCTCCTTGCGCGTCATCAGCACGATGCTCGTCCGCGACTCGGTGACCTTGCAGGTGTCGCGCAGCTCGCCGGTGATGATGTGCTCGAGCTCGGCGACGCTCGCGCAACGCACCTTGAGCAGGTAGTCCATCTCGCCGGTGACGTGGTGGCACTCCTGCAGCCACGGGAAGGCGTCCACGCGGGTGAGGAAGCGTTCCCGGCGCGCCGGATCCGAGAAGCGGATCAGCACGAACGCCAGCAGCGAGGCGTCGACGGCGACGGGGTCGATCCGGGCGGCGTAGCCCTGGATGACCCCCTCGCGCTCGAGACGCCGCACGCGCTGCGCGAGGGCGGCAGGGGACAGGTCGGTGAGTTCGCCGAGGGCGGCCCAGGTGGCGCGGCCATCATGCATGAGCCGCTCGATGATCGTCCGGTCGGTCGCGTCCAGGGTGCGGGTCTGCATCGCGGGTGGGGGCGGATCAGCGAGGTGGGGGGTACCGTGCCTCCCAACATACGGCATCGGCTCCCGGGACGCTGGTGGGGTCCGGTCGGCACCCGTACGTTCCCCGGCATGCCCTCGTTCCGCCCCGCGCCGCAGACCCGGTGCGCCCGCCCGGTCGCCGGGCCCGTTCGCCCGGCGCTCGCGGTCCTGCTCTGGGCGGTCCTCGGCTGCCACCCGTCGGGCGGTGGGCGCGAGCCGGGCCCGGGGGTCGCACGTGCGCTCGCCGACGCGCGGGCGCGCACGGTCAGCGGGGTGGCCTACGATGTGACGCTCGACCTGCCCGCGACCCGCGCCGCGCCGGTGACGGGTCGCGTGGCCATCTCGTTCGACTGGGCGGCGGCGGGCGAGGATCTGGTCCTCGACTTCCGCGCGCCGGCGGACCTCGTGGGCGCGGTCACGGTGGACGGCGACACGGTCGTGCCGCGTCTCGTGCCCGACCACATCATCGTGCCGGCGCGTGCCCTTGCGGCCGGCCACCGCACCGTCACCATCGGCTTCACGAGCACCGACGCGGCGCTCAACCGGCAGGACGACTTCCTGTACGCGCTGTTCGTGCCGGACCGTGCCTCGACGGCGCTGCCTGTCTTCGAGCAGCCGGACCTCAAGGCGCGCGTGTCGCTCGCGCTGACCATCCCGGCGGCGTGGGACGCGGTCGCGAACGGGGCGCTCGTCTCGCGCGACTCGTCGGCCGGGGACGGGCGGCACCGCCTGCGGTTCGCCGAGACGGCACCGATCAGCACCTACCTCATCACCTTCGCTGCGGGGCGCCTGCAGCGGCTGACCGCCGAACGCGGCGGGCGCACGTTCACGATGTTCCATCGCGAGACCGACGCACGGCGGGTGGCGCGGAACGCCGATGCGATCTTCGATCTCCACGCGCAGGCGATCGCGTGGCTCGAACGGTACACGGGCATCCCGTACCCGTTCGCGAAGTACGATCTCGTCGCGGTACCGGCGTTCCAGTTCGGCGGCATGGAGCATCCCGGGGCGGTGTTCTACCGCGCGGATGCGCTGTTCCTCGAGGAGGCCCCATCCCGGCCGCAGGAACTCGGCCGCGCGAGCCTCATCGCGCACGAGACGGCGCACATGTGGTTCGGCGACCTCGTGACGATGCGCTGGTTCGACGATGTGTGGATGAAGGAGGTCTTCGCGAACTTCATGGCGGCCCGGATCACGCGGCCCGCCTTCCCCGATGTCGACCACGCGCTGCGCTTCTTCCGGGACCACCACGCGACCGCGTACGGCGTGGACCGGACGGCCGGTGCGAATCCGATCCGGCAGGACCTCGCGAACCTGCGCGACGCCGGGTCGCTGTATGGCGCGATCATCTACCAGAAGGCGCCGGTCGTGATGCAGCAGCTGGAGACGGCCGTCGGCGACTCCGTCTTCCGCGATGGCCTGCGGGCCTACCTCGGCGCCCATCGGTTCGGCAACGCCTCGTGGCCGGACCTCGTCGCGGCGCTCGATTCGATCGCGCCGCTGGATGTGGCCGCCTGGAGCCGCACGTGGGTGGAGCAGCCTGGTCGCCCGACGGTCACCGTACGCTGGGACGGGGGGCGCGTACTGCTGCAGCAGACCGACGAGTGGGATGCGTTGCAGGCGGCGTCCGCGGGCTCCCCCGGGCGCGCCGGCGCGCCGGCGACGCGCGCGCTGCGGTGGCCGCAGGAGCGGATCGACGTCCTCCTCGCCTGGGGCGCGACGACGCGCGTGGTCCACGCGCGCCTGCTCGCGGACTCGGCGTCCGTCGCCGTCGAGGACGCCCCGCCCGGCGCACCCGACCTCATCCTCGCCGGCGTCGACGGCCAGAGTTACGGGCGCTTCCCGCTCGACGACGCCTCCCGTGCGACGCTGCTCGCCCGCGCGGCGGCGCTCACGCCGGCCCTGCACCGCGCCGTGGCGTGGCAGACGCTGCACGAGGAGATGCTCGACGGCCGGCTCCCGGCCCGCGCACTGCTCGAGGCCGCGCTCGCCGCGCTGCCCGGTGAGCCCGACGAGCTCGTCGCGACGCAGCTCGCAGGGCTGGTGCGCGGCACCTATTGGCGCTGGCTTCCGGACGCGACCCGGCGCGCCGTCGCGCCGCACGTCGAGCGCGGCCTCTGGCGTGCGCTCGATGGTGCCCCCACGCCGGGCCGCAAGGGCGCGCTGTTCGGCACCATCGTGAGCGTCACGATCACGCCGGACGGGATCGCGCGACTCGAGCGGATCTGGCGTCGGCAGGAGGTCCCGCGCGGATTCCCAGTCACCGAGGCGATGATGCAGGCGATCGCGGAAGGACTCGCGATCCGAGGCGTCCCGGACGCGGAGGCGATCCTCGACGAGCAGGCGCGGCGGCTCACGAACCCGGACCGCCAGGCGCGGCTGGCCTTCCTCCGCCCGGCGCTCTCGGCCGACCCGGCGCGCCGCGACTCGCTCTTCCGCAGCTTCGCGCACCTCGAGGGGCGCCGGCGCGAGAGCTGGGTGCTCGACGCGGTGGGCGCACTGCAGCATCCGTTGCGCGCCGAGGCCGCCATCGGTCGGCTCGAGCCGAGCCTCGCGCTCGCGGAGGAGATCCAGCGGACGGGCGACATCTTCTTCCCGCTCAACTGGCTGAACGCGGCCCTCGGAGGCTACGCGTCCCCGGCCGCCGACTCGATCGTGCGCCGCTTCGTGCAGGCGCATCCGGACATGGACCCGCGCGTGCGCGGGAAGCTGTTGCAGGCATCCGACGAGCTCCGACGCGCGTCGGCGGCCCGGCGCTGAGCCCCGACGGCGAACGGCTACGCCGCGGGGAAGCGCGGGTTCGCGGTCATCTCCGAGAGGAAGCCGGGGTGTCGCCGCAGCATCACCGTGCCCGCGGCGAGGACGGCGAGCGCGTTGGCCGTGATGATGGACCACCACGGGAGTACGGCACGCAGCCCCGTCGTCCACGCGCCGACGAGCCCGATGGTGCCGGCGAAGCCGGCGACGATGAACAGCAGCGCCACCTGCGCCTGCATCGGGCGGAGCTCGGCCTCGAAGACCAGCCGGCAGACGAGCATGCCGATCGCGAGCGAGGCTCCGAGATGCACGAGGCTGTAGGTGAGCACGCCGCCCCAGGCGATCGCCACGGGGGCGTCGGCCGGCGGGACGGCGACGGTCCCGCGGGTGAACGCCAGGCCGAGCGCATTGACGGTGTGGAGCGCCGCGCGCCCGCCGAGCAGGTCGAGCGCCGCGTAGAACACCGCGACGGTCGCGAAGGCGACGAGCCCGACGACGGTCCCTTCGGGGATCCAGCGGGAGCGGGTGGGCATGGTGCACCTCCGGGCACGGGTCCGCATCCCACGCTGGGGGCGGGACCGCGGCCGCACATCGGCGGAACGCCCGACAGCGCTGTCGGGCGTTCCGCAGGCGCGCGGACGGTGCGCCCGTCGCGGGCGCCCCCAGCCCCGCTCAGCGCGGCACGACCACCCGTGAGTACGCGACGCCGTCCGGCGTGTCGCCCGCGGGCACACTGCCGATGACGCGCCGCGTCGCCAGTTCGATCGCCACCACCCGGGCCTCATTGCTCAACGACAGGAACGCGACGCGCCCGTCGGCCGCCAGCGTGATCCCCTGGGGGCCCGCGCCCGGGAAGTCGAGGCGGCCGAGTTCGCGCCGCGTCGCCCGTTCGACGACGCGCACCGCGTCACCACGGTAGTCCGGCAGCACCACCAGTGCCGCGTCCGGCGTGAAGAGCACGCGATAGGGCCAGCCGAATCCATCCGCTGCCGTCGCCACGGCCGCGGTCGCGGTGCTGATCGCGCTGACGATCCGCTCCGCATTGCTGCCGACCCAGACCTCGGCACCATCGGGCGTGACGTTGATCGCCTCGGGCTGCGCGGGCACCGCGATGGCGCGCAGCGCGCGGCCGGCGACGAGGTCGAGCTCCGTCACGGTGTTGCTCCCGATGTCGCCGGTCCATGCGCGGCGGCCGTCGGCGGTGACCCCGACCATGTGCGAGCCGGCCTTCTCGGTGCCGACCGCGCGCAGCACCTCCCCGCGGGTGACGTCCACCAGCAACACCGCCTGCGACGCCTCCACGGTCACCGCGACGACCGAGTCCCCGGGGAGGAACGCGATGCCGTGCGGCCGCCGGTACGCGCCGAGCGCGATGGTGCGCGCGATGCGCCGACCGGGCACGTCGATCACGGTCAGCGTGCTGCCGGGCGCGGGGCCGGTGCCGTAGTCGGTGACCACCGCGATGCGGCCATCGCGCGTGGCGACCACCTCGTGCGGGCCGTTGCCGGTGGGGAGCGTGGCGAGCACGGCGCCGCTCGCGACATCGACGAGTGACGCCGTGGACGGCGCCTTGTTGGTGACCACGAGCGTGCCGGTCATCCCCGGGACCTGTGCGCCGACGGGGAGGGCGGCGAGGACGAGCGATGCCAGCGCGGTGCGGAGCGGCACGGGGACCTCGAGGCTGGGAGGACCCGGACGCGGCGCCCATGGCCGCGCCCGGTGCATCAGGGGGTGAACGACGGACGCGCCTGCTTCAGGTGCACGTCGAACCACGCCACCCAGCGCGCCCATTGGTCGAGGTCGCTCTCGTAGGTCATCACCGAGTGGTCCTCGTACGGATAGAGGTAGAGGGCGGCCTGCTTGCCGAGGCCCTGGAGCGCGTTGAACATCCGGATGGAGCTCTCGGGCGCGGTGCCGGTGTTCTGGTCCTCGAGGTTGTGGTACATCAGCAGCGCGCCGCTGAGCCGGTCGGCCCGGAGGAACGGTGACATGTCGAGGTAGGTGTCCTGCGCCTCATAGAAGCTCCGCCGCTCGCTCTGGAACCCGAAGGGGGTGAGCGACCGGTTGTACATGCCGTCGCCCGCGATGCCCGCCTTGAAGTAGGGCACGAGCGTCATGGCGTTGACCGTCGAGAAGGCCCCGTAGCTGTGGCCGCCGATGCCCACCCGGTCCCGGCGCACGAAGCCGGAGTCCACGATCGCGTCGAGTACGGCGTCGAGGTTCTCCTTGAGGTCGCGCGTGTAGTTGTCGTTCATGCGGCCCGAGTCGCCGAAGATCGGCACGTCGGGCTCGATGAAGACGTAGCCGGCGGCGACCCAGAGCTCGGTGGCGGTCGCGGGGCGCGCCGCAGGCACCGCCGGGAACTGGTTGATGTTCGTCGTCCAACGCGAGCGCTGGTACGCCGCGTCGGTCGCGTACTCGCGCGGATAGAACCAGAGCACGCCCGGCATGTCGCCGCCCGGCTGCCACCCCTTGGGGAGCACGAGGTCCACCCAGAGTCGGGCGCCGTCGCGCGGGCGGTCCACGCGGATGCGCTTGCGGGTCGCCTGCGTGACCTCCGGCGCGACGTCGACCGCGTGCGTGAGCTGGCGCTGCGCGCCGGTGCGCGTATCGCGCAGCCATGCGTCCTCGATCATCGTGGCCGACTGGCGCGTGACGATCACCTCGCGGTGGTCATCGTCCAGCGTCGTGACGACGCGCTCGAAGACATCGGCCGGGCTGTCGATCACGCGCGTGCGTTCGGCGCCCTCGATGGTGATGCGGTCGAGCCACGGGCGCGGCGCGCGGGTTGCCCACTGCTCGCCGTAGGTGCGCTGCCCGCTCGCGAAGACGGACCGGCCGTCGCCCGAGACGATGACGACGTTGAGGCCGCGCGCCCCACGGCGCATCGCCAGCGCACCGCCGACACCGACCGTATCGGGTGCGGCGGGGCCCCCGCCGAAGCCCCCGCCACCCCCGCCGAAGCCCCCACCGCCGCCGGGGATGGTCACACCGCGGCCCAAGGGGTGCTTCTTCGCGCGGTCACTGGTGCGTACCGCCGCGACCTGGCCGCTGTCGTTCACGAACATCCAGGCGCCGTCGGCGCTGAAGGCCACGCTGCTGAACTGCGCGCCACCCTCGAAGACCGTGGCGGTGTCGGACTCACGGTACGGCGGCGACCAGCGCACGAGCCGGACGCCGGCCACCGTGGACGCGCGCGCGCCGGCCCCGCTGCGCGCCGCCACGCCCGGGCCGCCGGCTGCCGGGCCACCCGGCGTCCCAGCCGCTCCGCGCGGGCCGCGGGCCTCGCCGCCCGACGTACTCGGCGTGAGCACGATCGACTTGAAGTACAGCAGCCCGGGTCGCACCGGGTCCCACTGCAGGTTGCGCCGCCCCGTGTCCGCGCCGGCGCCCGCGCCGCCCACGGCCCCTGGGCCGCCGGGGCCGCCGCGGCCCTCCTCGCGGAGCGGGGTCCGCTGGAGCGTCGCCACCACCTGGCCGTTCGCGTCCCACAGTTCCTGCACGGAACCGAACGAGGACACCGGCACGAGGTACGAGAACGGCTCCTCCATGCGGGTGACCCGGAAATGCGAGCCTTCGGGCGCCACCTCCACCGCGCGGATCATCGCCGGCGCGCCGACGCGGCGTTCCGTGCGGCGCGCGATGTCCACGACCGCCAGCTGCCCGGTCGTATGCCAGCGGAGCAGCGCCTTGTCATGGACGTCGTGGAGCAGGCTCCAGTGCACCGGCTGCGGCACGCGCCGCCCCTCGGTCAGGCGGACCGCCGGGCCGTCCTCGATGCCACCGGCGCCGTGCGACGGCTCCGTGGCGCGGTCGGGCGGGAGGAGCACGACCACCAGCGAACGTCCATCGGCCGTCCATGCGATCTCGGTCACGAGGGTCGCAAGCAACGGGGTGCGCGTCACCTGCACCGAACGCCCCGTCGCCACGTCGGCGACGTACGCGTGCGAGGCGGTGGGGAAGTTCGCGATGAAGGCGACGTGGGCGCCGGTCGGCGACCAACGCTCCCCGGAGATCGTCGCGCCGGCGGGCACCTGCAGCGTCCGCTCGGCGCCCGTGCGCGGATCCACGAGGACGAGGCCGGTGCGCGTGCTCACCGTCAGCTCCCGTGCGCGGTTCGCCCGCGCGTCGAGCGCCAGCCCACCGAGGTACACATGCGGGGCGCCGTATGCGGCGACACGGCCGCGATCGGCACCGGTCGTGCGCAGGAACCACCGGCGGTCCGGACTCGGGGCGTCGAACGAGATGTCGGTGCGCGGCGCGAGCACGATGCGCTCGAGGGCCGCCGGCGGCCGGACGTAGTGCTCGGCCTTCAGGATCGCCTGGGGATCCCACGCAGCGGGCGCGGCCTGCGCGCGGAGCGCGGGCGCGATCGCGGGTGCGATCGCGGATGCGATCGCGATGGCAAGGGCGAGGGCAGGGGCGGTGCGATGCAACGACATGCGGAGTCCTCGGAGGGGGGCGGGCATCCAACCATACGTCCGGGCGTGCGTGGCCGCTGGCCTGCGCCGCCCGCCATCGGCGTCACTTCTTCCGGGCCGGCGGCGCGGATCGGGTCGAGGCGCTCTTCTTCGTCGTCACCGCCCGCTTCAGGCGCGCGGGCTTCTGTTGCGCCGCGGGCTTCGCCGCCGATTCGGTCCTCGCCGCGTGGCCGGCGCGCGCCGCCTCATACCGGCGGATCCACTCGCCGCTCGGCAACGCCCGGATGGCGGCCGCGACCACGTCCGGCACCAGATCGGCGAACGTCCGGAAGCGCAGGCAACTCTTCCCGAGGTCGATCCGCTTGCCGGCGCGCGCGAACCCATCGCGCAGGATGCGCTCCACGTCCGGGTACCCTGCCGCCATCAGGTAGAGCGAGCAGCCGTTCTTCTGTGCCGCGAGGCTGATGTACGGCAACGGCACGCCGCGGCCGACGTGATAGCCGGACGGGTACACGCGGAGCGGGATGTGGAAGCTGATCATCCCATACTGCATCCCTTCCTCGACGTCGGGGTCGATGCTCGCGCGCACCAGCGCGCGCACGGCCTCGATCGCCGCGCGCCGGTCCGGGGGGAGCGCCGCGAGGTACTTGGCGACGGTCGGCGCCTTGCTCTGCATCGGGCCTCCGCCGCGTCAGCGGCCGCAGCTCGGATACGTCGGGTCGGGACCGGCGATCGCCGGGCGGTCCGGCCGCTGCGCGATCGCCCACATCACGTCGTGGATGAACCGCGCGAGCCGCGCCGAGTGGTCGTAGCTGATGTACTGCGGCTCGTCGGTGAGCTGATGGTAGTCCTGCGCGTACCCGAGGGAGAAGTACGTCACCGGGATGTTCTTCGAGACGTAGTTCACCTGGTCGCTGCGGCAGAACCGATTCATCGGGTTCGCCGTCACGTCCCAGCTGCGATCGATCGCCATCGGCTCGGGGCTCACCGCGTTGACCGAGTCGATGATGTCCCCGAACTCGCGCGAGAGGCGCCGCGAGCCGAGCATCTGCACCGAGTTCGGCCCCCCGAACTTGACCTGGTCGGCGCGTCCCTTGCCGAGCATGTCCATGTTGTGCGCGGCGACGATGTCCTCGAGCTTGACCGTCGGATGCTCGACGAACCAGCGCGAGCCGAGCAGTCCCGCCTCCTCGCCCTGGTGCGAGATGAAGATGATCGAACGGGCCGGCCGCTCGGCCGCGAAGCGTTCGGCGATCTCGAGGAGCACCGCGGTGCCCGAGCCGTCGTCGTCGGCGCCGTTGAAGATCGAGTCGAGGCGCGCCGGCCGGATGCGCCGGGCATGGGCGATCAGCGAGTCGATGCGGCGCTGCTGCTCGGCCGTCGGCTGGCACGCCGGGTCGTTGGCGCCCTGGCGGCGCGTCACCGTGTTCACCGCACGCAGGGAGTCGTGGTCCACCGGTGCGCCGGTTGTGCCGACGTGGTCGTTGTGCGCGCCCACGAGCACGTACTCCTTCGCGAGGGCCGGGTCGGACCCGGGGAGGATCGCCACCACGTTGCGCGCCGGCGCCGCCGACGGCCGCCACTCGTAGGTCCACGCGAGGTCCACCTCGCCGCCCGTCGTGCCCACGGCCAGCCCGTCGAGCCCGCGGCCGAGGATGCGCTCCGCGGCGGCACGGGAGACTTGTGCGCCCGCCACCGTCGCGTCCGTGCCGGGAATCGCGCCCGGCTGCATCATCGCGCGTGGCGTGAGCGCGCCCGCGCGCGCCGTCTCGCTCATCCCGTCGAGTCCGACGATGAGCACGCCGACCGCACCGGCCCCCTGGGCCCGGCGATCGCGCGGGGGCTGCGCCGGTGGGACCATCGCCCGTGCCGGCTGCGGGTTCGCGCGCTGGGCGGCCTCGACCGCGGCGGCGGCGGCGGCGCCGAACTTGTTCGGCACGTCGGCGCAGCTGACGAAGCTCGCCGGGGCGCGGCTCACCGCCGTGCCACCCGCCGCGGCGTCGCTGGTGAAGACGGCGACGGCGCCACGGAACACTGCAGGGTCCAGCGTCACGCTGGTGTCGCCCCACTTGCCCGCGAACACCGTGCGCGCCCCCCGCAGCGCGACGCGTGCCGCGAAGCCATTGGCGGCGCTCGGCGCGGTCGGCACGAGTTCGGCGCCGATCGCGAGCGGCGCGCCCCCGGCCGACGCCGCGATCGTGGCGCGGTCGAAACCGAGTTGGCCGTACGGGAGCACCTGGAACCAGCCGCCTGCGTCGCCGGCGGGCCTGAGGCCGAGCCGCTCGAACTCCCGCGCGATGTACGCCGTGACCTTGGCGTTCCCCGGCTCGCCGATCCGGCGCCCCTTCATCGAGTCGTCGGCGATCTGGTAGAGCCGGGTCCGGAGGTCGTTGGCCGTGATCGCGCGCTCCGTCGGCCGGGGCGCCCACGTGCGCGGTCCCTCGTCAGGCCACACCGGTCGGTCGGCGGTGCGCGGCGCGGGACGCGCCGACGTCGGGCGCGGCGCCTGCTGCGCCGTGAGGAGGGTGGGCATGGCTGCGACCAGTGCGGCGGCCAGGCGGATCGTGCGGGACGCGGCGGACGACATCGGGAGCACCTCGGCCGGGAGCGGCCACGGGTCGGTGGGAAGGAGCGGTGATCGCATACGCACGGCCCGCCCGGAACGCTTCCGTCCGGCAGGTCGGGTGCGCGACGGGCCGCTCAGCGGCGGCCGTAGAGCTTCGAGCGCACGGCCCACAGTTCGGGGAAGAAGCGCTGATGCACGGTCTTGGTCAGGTACTTGGCACCCAGCGTGCCCCCGGTGCCCCCGGTGTCGGGGCCGATGATCCGCTCGACGAGCTGCACGTGCAGGAACCGCCAGCGCGCGAAGCCCTGCTCGTAGGCGAGGAACGCCTCGGCGAGCATCTGGAGCATCGCGTGGCCATCCTCGGCGTAGACCTGCTCGAGGGTGCGCCCTTCCTTCGCGAGCAGGGCGAGGAACAGCGCCTGCAGGGTCGGCCGCTCGAGGGCCCGCGCGACCACCGGCGGGAGCGGGCCGTGCTCCTTGAGCGCCGCCATGAAGTGCGGGTCCCGGAGCCCGCTCGTGGCCTCGATGGCGCGGAACTGCGCGCTCTGCGAGCCACTCGAGCTGCCGAGATAGCCGCGGAACTGCATGAAGCGCTGCGGGGGCAGCGTGTCGAGCGCCGAGAGCTCGTGCGCGACGAGCTCGACGAGCGTGTTGATGCGCTGCATGGTGGTGAGCGCGGCCGCGGCGTCGAAGGCACCGAGGTGGGCGATGAGCTGGTCGAACTCGTGCAGCAGCACCTTGAACCAGAGCTCGGAGGCCTGATGGACGACGATGAAGAGGAGCTCGTCGGGGTGCTCGGGCGCCGACTGGGGCCGCTGGAGCCCGAGCAGGGTGTCGAGCTCGAGGTACGTCGGGTAGGAGATCTCGCGCGGGGCGTTCAAAACGTGGCGACCTCGAGCGCGAGGAGGTCGTCCGCGCGCATCGTCTCGAAGGTGAAGAAGGGCTCGCCGTATCGGCAGCGGATGAGCGAGCCGTAGTGTGCGGCCTGGTGCCGGATGAGGTCGTACAGCGGCTCGCCGTTCGGATAGACCTCGCCGGCCTGCGTCGCGCCGTCGAACTGCGACGCGTAGCACCGGATGGCCGCGAGCTTGGTCTCGAACTCCTGCGAGATATCCACCACGAAGGTCGGCTTCACGTGGTCCTCGCGGTACGTGATGCTGTGGAGGACCTTGTGCGGGCGGTGGGGCGGGGTCGCGGGGTCGAGCTTCGCCAGGCCGGCGAGGAAGCACGCGTCCCGCACGAGCTGGGCGGTGACCCGGTGATCGGGGTGCCGGCCACGTGGCGCCGGCCCGATCACCACGCGCGGGCGGAGGTCGCGCAGCACGCGCGCGAGCCGGCGGCGCGTCTCCGGCGTGTTCTCGATCCCCGCATCGGGGAGCTCGAGGTTGCGGCGCTCCGATACTCCCAGCACCGCCGCCGCGGCCGCCGCCTCCGCCTCCCGCAGCGCCGCCGAGCCACGGGTGCCCATCTCGCCCTGCGTGAGGTCCAGGATCGCGGTCCGGACGCCGCGCCGGGCGTGCTTCACGAGCGTACCGCCACAGAGCAGTTCGACGTCGTCGCGGTGGGGGCCGATGGCGAGGAGGTCCACGGGAGCCGTCATCCCGGGAATCTACGGCCGTCGCCGCCGGGCCGCGATTTCCGCAGATTCCGGGCGTGACCGATCCCGGACCGCCGTTCGACGCCCCCCTGCCGACGCTCAGGACCGCCCGGCTGGTGCTGCGCGCGTTCGCCACCGCCGATGCCGGTGCCGTCGCACGCAACCTGGCCGACGGCCGGATCGCGCAGAACACGCTCACGATCCCGCATCCGTACCCGGCAGGGGCGGCCGAGGAGTTCATCGCGTCGCACGCGCCCGCCTGGTCCGCCGGCAAGCGGGCGACCTGGGCCGTGACCCGCGCCGCCGATGGGGAGCTCGTCGGGGCCATCGGCCTCGCGCTCGCACGGGCGCATCGGCGCGCCGAGATCGGCTACTGGATCGCGATCGCGGAGTGGGGCAAGGGGTACGCCACCGAGGCCACGCGCGGCGTCGTCGCCTACGCGTTCGAGACGCTCGGGCTGCACCGCGTCGAGGCGCACCATTTCCTCGAGAACCCGGCCTCGGGACGCGTGATGCGCAATGCCGGCCTGCAGCCCGAGGGGGTGCACCGCGGGGCCGTGTGGCGCGAAGGCCGCCCGCGCGACCTCGCGAGCTATGCCATCCTCGCGACCGACCCGCGCGGATGAACGAAGGGGCGCCCCGAGAGCGGGCGCCCCTTCCTGCCGGACGTTCGGATGGTCAGCGCGGCGGGCGCTGGCCGCCCCCCGGAGGACCGCCCCCGCCCGGGCCGCGCTGCGGCATCGCGGCGAGGTTCTTGTCGAACTGCGTCTGCTGCTCCGGCGTCAGGACGGCGCGGATCGCATCGTTCTGCTTCTTGCGCGCGTCCATCATCTTCTCGCGCGCGGCCGGGTCCTGCATCCCGCCGCCGGCCTGCATCAGCTCGCGCATCGCGGCGCGTCCGGCCGTCTGGATGCTGTCGATCTTCGCCTTCTGCGCATCGGTGAGCGTGATGTCCTTGAAGAGCATCTCGTTCTGCCGCTGCATCCCGCCCTGCCCACCGCCCGGGCCCATCGCGCCGCCCTGGCCGCCCTGCGCCTGCGCCGTGGTCGCCACGAGCACCAGCATGCCGGCCGCCAGGATCCGCATCGCCTTCATCGTTCCCTCCGAGGGTTGACTCGCCGGACGGCGGATGCCGCCCGTGCGTGTGATACCTACGACCGGCCCCCCGAGTTCGTTAGGGCCGCCTAGGGTCGGCCCGGACCGCCGGGTCGGCCGGGCCCCCGGCCGCGACCGCCCCGGCGGCGCGGGCCCCGGCCGCCGCCGCCCGCGGCCGTGCCCGCCGACCCTGGTCGGGAAGGGCCCGACGCGGCGCCGTGCGATGCGCCCGCGCCGCCGGGGGAGCCCGCCGCGCCCCTGGCGGGCCCGCCGCGCCCGGTGCCGCGCTTGGCCTGCCGATCCGCCTCCGCCTTGGCGTGCGCGTCACGCCGCTCCTGCTTCGCCTTGGCGCGGGCGCGCTCCTCCGCCTTCCGCGCCCGGATCGCCGCGATGCGCTCCGCGAGCGGGATCTCGAGCCGCTCCTGCGGCACGTGGCGGTAGTCGAAGCCGGGCAGGGTGCGGCGGTCGAGCTTGCGTCCGATCGCCTTCTCGATCGCGCGGAGGTCCCCCTCCTCCTCCGGACTCACGAGCGTGAACGCCTCGCCGGTCGCCTCGGCACGCGCGGTGCGGCCGACGCGGTGGATGTAGTCCTCGGGCAGGTGCGGCACGTCGAAGTTCACGACGTGCTCGAGGGCTTCGACGTCGATCCCGCGCGCGACGATGTCGGTCGCGACGAGCACCCGCACGCGCCCGGCCTTGAAGTCGGCGAGCGCCTCCGTCCGCTGGTTCTGGCTGCGATTGCCGTGGATCCTCGCATTCGGGATCCCCGCGTGCGTGAGCACGTCCGCGAGCCGGTTCGCGCGGTGCTTCGTGCGCGTGAAGCAGATGACGTTGCCCACCACGTCCTGCCGGAGCAGCGCGATGAACAGGTCGGCCTTGAGCGCCTCGCTCACGGGCCACAGCGCCTGCTCGATCCCATGGGCCGGCTTCGCGACGCGCTCGACGTTGATCCGGACGGGGTCCTTCAGCAGTTCACGCGAGAGCTCGACGATCGGCTTCGGCATGGTCGCCGAGAAGAAGAGCGTCTGGCGCCGGGTCGGGAGCTGCGCGAGCACCCGCTTGATGTCGGGCAGGAACCCCATGTCGAGCATCCGGTCCGCCTCGTCGAGGACGAGGACCTCGAGGGCCCGGAAGTCGACGTAACGGCCCGGCTGCGAGAGATGGTCCAGCAGCCGCCCGGGCGTCGCGATGACCACGTCCACCTGCTGGCGGAAGGCCTGCTCCTGCGGGCCCATGCCGACGCCGCCGAAGATGGCGGCGCCCCGCAGCGACGTATGCCGCGCGAGATCGACGAGGTCGGCGTGCACCTGCGCCGCGAGCTCGCGCGTCGGTGCCAGCACGAGCGCGCGCGTCGCGCGCGTGGGCGCGTCGAGCAGCCGATGGAGCACTGGCAGCAGGAAGGCGGCGGTCTTGCCGCTCCCGGTCATCGCGCAGGCGAGGAGGTCGCGGCCGTCGCGCGCGGCGGGGATCGCATCGCGCTGGATGTCGGTGGGCTTGGGCCAACCGAGGTCCCGGACCGCGCGCAGCAGCGCGGGGTCCAGTCCGAGGGATTCGAAGCTCATGATGGTTGCGCGAAAGCTAGCGGCGGGCGCATCGTCCCCACAGCCCGTCAGCCGCGCCGATGGCGCGTCGCCCCACCACCTCCGGAGGAGACTCGCCCGATGGCCACCCCCCGCCGCTCCTTCCTCGGCCGCCTCGCCGCGCTCCTCGCCGTCGGCGGCACGCCCGCGACGCTCGCCGCCGCCACCGCCGACGCCGCCGAGGCCGGGCGCTGGCCCGACGAGACCTGGCTCGAGCTCATCGCGAACCGCGAGCACCGGATCATCATCGAGACCGGCGTCATCAGTGACGCGCTCGCCCTCCGGCGGGGCCTCAACTTCCTCGACGTCCTCAACCAGGACTACCAGGTCCCCGACGGCCGCGCCGGCCTCGCGATCGGCGTCCACAGCCCCGCGCTCGCCTTCGTGCTCAACGACGCGATGTGGGCGAAGTACGAGCTCGGGCGCCGCTGGGGCGTCAACGGGCCGCAGGGGGCGCCAGCCACGGCCAACCCGTGGAAGACCGGCGCGCCGTTCTCGCTTGAGGCCCTCGGCCGGCGTGGGGCCGTCTTCCTCGCCTGCAATCGGGCCCTGCGGCGCATCTCCGGCGAGTTCGCGGGCCCCGGTGGCAACGCGACGGCGGTGCACCAGGAACTCGTCGCGAACCTGCTCCCCGAGGCGCGTGCCGTCCCGGCGATGGTCGTGGCCCTCAGCCGGGCCCAGGCGCGCGGCATCCCGTACATGGCCGTCGCCTGAGTCGGGCGACCGGGCGGTGCCGGGGGGCGCGGCGCGCGGCGCCGCGCCCCCTATTCGTACCGGAGCGCCTCGATCGGGTCGAGTCGCGCCGCCCGGCGGGCCGGTAGCACGCCGAACACGATGCCGATCCCGACGCTCACGGCGACCGCGACGAGCGTGAAGGCGATCGGCGGCGTCGCACTGATCCCCATCAGGCGCGTCACGAGCTGGCCGGCGCCGAGGCCGATGACGATCCCGATCGCCCCGCCGATGCCGGTGAGCGTCGCCGCCTCGATCAGGAACTGCACCGCGATGTCCCCGCGCGTCGCGCCGAGCGCCTTGCGGATCCCGATCTCGCGCGTCCGGTCCGTGACCGACACCATCATGATCGCCATCACGCCGATCCCGCCGACGAGGAGCGCCACGGAGGCGAGGACGAGCATCACGATGAAGAAGACGCTCGTCAGCTGGTTGAAGATCTCGAGGATCTGGTCCTGCGTGACGAGGTCGAACGAGTTCTTCTGCGACGGGCGCAGTTGCCGCCGCTCGCGCAGGGCGATCGTGACGGCCTCCTGCGCCGCCTGCACGGTGACCCCCGTCCGCGGCTTCACGGGGATCCAGAGCGCATTGTTCCGGTCGATGTCGAACTGGGCGTCGAGGAGCCGGTACGGCACGATCGCGCCGGTCTCCGAGCCCTGCGGCGCGAAGATGTTCTCCGGCGGCTGGTAGAGCCCGATCACCTCGACCGGTCGCGCCCCCACCTGCATCACCTTGCCGATCGGGTCCAGGCGGCCGAAGAGCTGGCGGGCCATCGCATCGTTCACCACGATGACCGCCGCCCCGCCGACCACCTCGGCGCGGGTGAACCAGCGGCCGGCCGTGAGCTCGCCCCCCTGGATCTCGGGGAAGCCCGCGTCGGCGCCGAAGATCGCCGTCGGCTGCGTGCGCTCCCCCTGGTAGGAGAGGCGCTGCAGCACCTGGCCCCAGAGGGCGGCGTATCGGGTCTCCGGCAGGCGCCGGATCAGCGCCGCCTCCTCCTCCGACAGGTCCGGCCGGATGCGGATCCACGCCGGCGGGTCGCGCGGGTTCACCGGCGTGCTCGAGTACGCCTTCAGCACGTAGAAGGTCGTCGGGCCCGCGATCTCGACCGTGCGGATGATCTGCGACCGCAGCCCGTCGACGAGGGAGGCCATCGTCATCACCGTCGCGACCCCGATCACCACCCCGAGGATCGTGAGCGCCGACCGCAGCTTCGACACGCGCAGCGTATCCATCGCGATGCGGAGGTTCTCGCGGTACTGGTCGAGGCCGGGGACGCGAAGGCCCACGGTCACTCCGCCCGCATCGCGGTGATGGGATCGAGCCGCGCCGCGCGGCGCGCCGGATAGACGCCGAAGATCACGCCGATCCCCGCGCCCAGGGCGAGCGCCAGGGCCACGGACCACCAGGTGATGCGCGCCGGCAGCGGGGACAGCGCGGCGATCGTGAACGCGAAGAGCCAGCCGCTCAGGACGCCGAGCAGCCCGCCGAGCGCCGACAGCATGATGGTCTCGGCGAGGAACTGCCGCTCGATGTCCCGTGAGCGCGCCCCGACCGCCTTGCGGATCCCGATCTCGCGGGTGCGCTCGTTCACGGCCATCAGCATGATGTTCATGATCACGATGCCGCCCACCACGACGCCGATCGCGACCACGGCGGGGATCACGGCGAACAGCACCGCGGTGAGCTGCTTCCAGAAGTTCACGAGCGCGTCCGCGGTCTCGATCGAGAAGTCGTTGACCTCGGTGGGCCGGAGTCCGTGCGCGACGCGCATCGCCTCCTCGGCCCGTGCCATGCCCGCCTGGATGTTCGCGGTGTCGGCGAGCTTCACGGAGACGGTCGTCGTGAGCCGCCGGCCGTAGCGCATCTCGAACCGGCTGATCGGCATCAGCACGTAGGCGTCGAACGACTGCCCGAGCACCCGCCCCTTCGTCTCGTTCACGCCGATGACCGTCATCCGCTCCCCGGCGACGCGCACCTCCTGCCCCACCGGATCCACGGTGCCGAAGAGCTTGTCCGCGAGTTCCTGGCCGATCACGACCACGGGCATCCGCTGCGACACGTCCACATCCGAGAGCGGTCGCCCCTTGGCGACCCGGTAGTCCTGCACCACCTGGAATTCCGGGGTGATCCCGAACACCATGATCGAGCCGACGCTGTTGCCCCGCCAGAACACCTCGGTCATCGGCGTCGGCCAGCCGCTCTGCCGGGACACCGCGACCGCCTCGGGGAACGTCGCCCGCACCGTCGCCGCGTCGGCCTCGGAGACCCGCGGCCTGCGGCGGATCCGTTGCATCAGGTCGTCGTCGATCATCCCCACCTGGATGGGCGAACGGCGCACCTGGAAGGTGTTGGAGCCCACCATCGCGTCGGCGATGTTCTCCTTCACGTACGCGTTCATCCCCTGGATGATCGCGACCACGGCGACGAGGAACGCGACCGAGACGATGATCCCGAGCAGCGTGAAGAAGCTCCGCAGCGGATTGCCGCGGATCTGCGCGAAGGCGAGGCCGAGGACGTCGGAGGAGCGCACGGTACCCGGAAACTAAGCGGGCGCGGCCATCGGCCGCGCCCGTCCCGCGCCTGACCCCGCGTCGGGCTGTCCCCGACCGGCCGGCTACTCGTGCCGGAGGGCCTCCACCGGGTCGAGTTTCGACGCACGGGTCGCCGGGAGCATCCCGAAGAGGATGCCGGTGAAGGCCGCAGCCCCGATGGAGAGGAACACCGCCGACAGCGGGACCGAGGCCGGCACCGACGGGAAGGCCGAGCGGATCCCGAGGGCGGCGAGGGCGCCGAACGAGAGGCCGATCAGCGCGCCGAGCGACGTGAGGGTCGAGGCCTCGACCAGGAACTGCCACAGGATGGTCGCGCGTGTCGCACCCAGCGCCTTGCGCACGCCGATCTCGCGGGTCCGCTCGGTGACGGAGATCATCATGATCGCGACCACGCCGACGCCGCCGACGAGGAGCCCGACCGCCGAGAGGGCCAGGCCGACCATGAAGATCGCACCGAAGAGCTGGTCGAAGACCTCCATCATCTTGTCCTGGCCGACCAGGAAGAAGGAGTTCGGCTGGCTCGGGCGGAGCCCCCGCATGCCGCGCAGCGTCGCGGTGACGGCGTCCATCGCCGCGTCGCGCGACACCTCGGCCCGGGGCTTCACCATCAACATCAGCCCGCGGCGCCAGACGTCCAGCCGGCGCCAGGCGGTCATCATGGGGATGATGAGCCGGGGGGTGTCCGGCCCACGGCCGTCGAGCGACTTGAGGAAGCCGGCCTTGGTCTCGAACACCCCGATGACCGTGAACCGCGTGCCGTCGAGGTCGATCTCCTTTCCGAGCGGGTCGGAATCGCCGAAGAGCTCGCCCGCGAGCTTGCGGTTGACGATCGCGACGGTCGCTGCCGCGTCGTGCTCGGTCTCGGTGAACGTCCGCCCCGGCGCGATGTCCGCCTGGTCGGTGTTGATCCACTCGGTGCTCTGCGCGTCGTAGCCGACGTTCTTCACGATCCGGTCGCGGTAGGTCAATGTCGCGCCGCCTCCGGGGAGCCAGGCCATCGCCTGGTCGACCTCGGGGAGCCGCTGGATCGCGCGCCATTCGGCCAGCGACACGCCCGGGAACCGGCGTTCCGGGCAGTTGTCCGTGGTCGGATTGCACGCGTTGAAGCCCGGGTTGCGCCGCCGCACCTGGAAGGTCGCGGTGCCGAACTCGTCCATGTCCTTCTGGAACGACTGGCGGATGCCGTGCACCGTGGCGCCCATCGCCACGACGACGAAGACGCCGACGGCGACCCCCATGATGGTGAGGGCCGCGCGCACCTTGTTCGCGCGGATCGCGTCGAGGGCGATCCACACCCCCTCGAAGGCCTGCAGCACCTGGTCACGGGCGCGCATCGCTATTCCTGCCGCAGGGCGGCGATGGGGTCGAGGCGGGACGCCCGTGACGCCGGGTAGATCCCCGCGACGATGCCGACGCTCGCCCCGATCAGCAGCGCGCCGAGCAGCCAGGGGACCGAGACCGAGGCCGGCAGCGGCGTGAGCGCCGCGATGACCTTCGCCAGGCCGACGCCGAGCCCGGCGCCGATCGCTGCGCCGAGCATCGAGAGCGTCGCCGCCTCGACCAGGAACTGCGAGATGATGTCTCGGCGCCGGGCCCCCAGCGCCTTGCGGACGCCGATCTCGCGGGTCCGCTCGGCCACCGCGACCAGCATGATGTTCATGATGACGATCGCCCCGACCACGAGCCCGATCGCCGGCAGGGCGGCGCCGAACACGATCAGCTTGCCCTTGAGCTCGTCGAAGAACCCGAGCGCGGCGTCCGAGGTCTCGAGGGCGAAATCGTCCCCCTCGCCGGCCCGGAGTCGGCGGAAGCCGCGCAGGGCCTCGCGCACCGTCTCCATCCCGTCGTCGAGGATCTCCCGCGTCGCGGCCTGCACCGTGATCCGGCCGATGTCGCCACGGGGGCGGATCGCCCGCGACATGGGGGAGGTCCACGGCGCGATCGCCATCCGGTCCATCGAGAAGCCGAACACGGAGCCCTGCTCCTCGATGACACCGATCACGCGGTACGGCTGGCCGGCGACGCGCAACTCGCGCCCCACGGGGTCGAGCCCCGGCCAGTAGTACTCCGCCACCTCGGACCCCACGACGACCACCTTCGCACCGCTCGAGACCTCCTGGGGCGTGAACGCGCGCCCGGAGGTGATCCCGAACTTCTTGATGTCGAAGTAGCTGGCGTCGGTCGCGATCGCCTGCACCGACCGCGGCCGCACTCCCGGCACGACGGCGGGGATGAAGGTCTCGTTCACGATCGCGGTCCGGAACTGCGGGCCGAGCACCTCCTGGATCAGCTCGGCCTCCGGCTTGAAGATCCGCGGGCGGCGCAGGTACGCGCGCCACTCGTCGTCCGACTCGTTCGGCGTGAAGTTCGGGAAGCGCCGGACGTCGAACGTGTTCACGCCGATGATCTTGGCCGCGAAGTCGTTCTCGACGTAGTCGCTCATCCCCTCGACGATCGAGACGACGGCGATGAGGAACATCACGCCGATCATGACGCCGATCAGCGTGAAGAAGCTCTTGAGCTTCTGCACGCGGATGGTCTGCAGGGCGAGGCGGACGGCTTCGAGGAACGGCACGGGAGGGGGACGGAGGGAGGGGCGCAGGCCCGGGATCAACGCACGGGCGCCGTCATTCGTGCCGCAGGGCCTCGACCGGGTCGAGCCGGGCCGCCCGCGCCGCCGGGAGCATCCCGAAGAGGATGCCGGTGAAGGCGCTCGCGACCAGCGCCGCGGCGACGGCCCAGACCGGCACGCTGGCCTCGATCGGCGTCGTGGTCCGCAGGAGCAGCGCGAGCAGCCAGCCGCCGACCAGGCCGACCGCCGCGCCGATCCCCGTCAGCGTGACCGCCTCGATCAGGAACTGCCACAGGATGGTCATCCGCGTCGCGCCGAGCGCCTTGCGCACCCCGATCTCGCGGGTCCGCTCGGTCACCGAGATCATCATGATGGCGACGACGCCCACGCCGCCGACGATCAGCCCGACGGCCGAGAGGGCGATCATGACGAGGAAGAACATCCCGAAGATCTTGTCGTACGTCTCCATCAGCTTGTCCTGCGTGATGATGGCGAACGTGCTCTCCTGGCTCGGACGGAGCCCCCGCGCGCCGCGCAGGGCCGCGGTGACGTCGTCCACCATCACGTCCCGCGCGATGCCGGTGCGCGGCTTCACCACGATCCCGAGGTCCGACCGGCGGACGTTCAGCGCGCGCTGCAACGTCGTCACGGGCATCACGCCCTTCGGCCGGTCGCCGCCGGACAGGAAGCTCGCGTTGTCCTTGTAGACGCCGATGACCAGGAACGGGTTGCCGTTGATCGTGATCGTCTTGAGCAGCGGGTCCGAGTCGCCGAAGAGGCGCTCGGCCGCCGTCGTGTTGAGCACGACGACGCGGGCGGCGCTGCGGACCTCCTGCTCCGTGAAGGCCCGTCCGCCGGGCTGCATGTCGGGGACCGAGAACTGCGTCCAGTTCGCCGAGTAGCCCTCGATCGGGGCGGCCGCGAGGGCCTTGTCGCGGTACTTGAACGCGCCGCTCCAGTCCATCCGCACGCCGACCGCGGCGGCGTTCTCGAGCCGCTCGAGCCGCGCCACCTCGTCCCACGTGATGGGCGGATTGCGCAGCCACTTGCAGGTCTCGTCCGTGCCGTCGCAGGCCTCGAACGTGATCGGGTACCGGGTCACGAAGAACGTCGAGGGGCCGGTGCTCTCGAAGTCGCGCGCGACGCTGGTGTTGATCCCGTGCACCGCGGCGGCCATCGCGACCACCACGAGCACGCCGACGGCCACCCCGAGGATGGTGAGTCCGGCGCGCACCTTGTTGCCGACGATCGCCTCGAGCGCGATGCGCACGCCCTCGGACAGGTTGTAGAGCCGGGCGCTCAGGTTGGACACCGTGTCACTCCTGCCGCAGCGCGACGATGGGGTCGAGCCGCGAGGCGCGGCTGGCGGGGTACACGCCGGAGACGATGCCCACCGTGCCGCCGACGAGCACGCCGAGCACGATCGACCACGGCGCGACGCTCGCCGGCAGCGGGGTGAGCGCCGCGATCGTCTGCGCGAGGCCGATGCCGAGCCCGATGCCGATCATCGCGCCGACGGTGCTCAGCGTCGCCGATTCGACCAGGAACTGGGCGAGGATGTCGCGCCGCTTGGCGCCCAGCGCCTTCCGGATGCCGATCTCGCGCGTGCGCTCGGCCACGGCGACCAGCATGATGTTCATGATGACGATCGCGCCGACCACGAGCCCGATCGCGGGCAGTGCGACGCCCGCCATGACGAGGTAGCCCTCGAGCTTGTTCCAGAACTCGAGCGCGCTCTCCGACGTCTCCATCGAGAAGTTGTCGGGCTGGTTGGGCCGCAGGGCGCGCCGGGTGCGCATCACCGAGCGGACCCGCTCCTTCGCCTCGGTGAGCACCTGCTGGTTGTCCGCCTGCACGACGATCGCATCGATCATCTGCGGTTGCGGGTTCAGCAGCTTCCGGATCGGCGACCGCCAGGGGGCGATGATGAAGTTGTCGAACGAGATCCCGAAGGCGGAGCCGCGGGACTCGGTGATGCCGATGACGCGGTACGGCACGCCGCCCACGCGCAGCTCGCGGCCGATCGGGTCCATCCCGGGGAAGGCGCGCTCGACCATGTCGGGGCCGATGATCGCCACGTTCTCGCCCTGGCGGAGCTCCTGCGCGGTGAACTCACGCCCGTCACGCAGGCCGAGCTTCTTGATCGCGAACCAGTCGCCGTCGACGCCGATGGCGGTGGTGGAGCGCGGGCGCGAGTAGCGCGAGACCACCTGCACGCCGCTCTCCGACTCCTGCGCCCAGCGCGTCCCCTCGGGCAGTGCCTCGACGACCGGCAGGAGGTCGGAGATGTACAGGCGGGGCCGGCGGCGCCAGCTCTCCCACTCGGCCTGGTCCACGTCGCCGAGGTTGATGTTCGGCTGGCGGCGGAGCTCGAACGAGTTGATCGCGATGATCTTCCCGACGAGGTCGTCCTTCATGTAGCGCCCCATCCCCTCGATGATCGAGACGACGGTGATGAGGAACATCACGCCGATGCAGACGCCGGCGAGCGTGAAGAAGCTCTTCAGCTTCTGGACGCGGAGGGTCTGGAGGGCGAGCCGGACGGCTTCGATCAGGGGCATCGAGGGATCGGGGGTGCGAAGTCCGGCGCCGCGGGGCGGGGGCGGCCCGGAGGGGCCGCCCCGCCGCCGGTCACTTCTGCGGCAGCGACAGGCCGAGCTTCTCGGTGAACTTCTCGCGCTTCTCGTCGCTCGCGATCTGGCCGTCGCGGAGGACGACCACGCGGCGGGCGTGCGCGGCGATGTCGGGCTCGTGCGTCACCATGATGACCGTCTGGCCCGTGTCGGCGAGGTGCTCGAACACCCGCATGATCTCTTCCGAGGTCTGCGAGTCGAGGTTGCCGGTGGGTTCGTCGGCGAGCAGGATGGACGGCCGGTTGACCAGCGCGCGGGCGATCGCGACGCGCTGGCGCTGGCCGCCGGAGAGCTCGTTCGGGCGATGGTGCACGCGCTGGCCGAGCTGCACCGCCTCGAGCGCCGCCATCGCGCGCTCCTTGCGCTCGGACGCCGAGACGCCGGCGTACACGAGCGGGAGCTCGACGTTGGCGAGCGCCGTCGCGCGGGGGAGCAGGTTGAAGGTCTGGAAGACGAACCCGATCTCCTTGTTCCGCACGCGCGCGAGCTCGTCGTCCCGCATGGTCGAGACGAGCTGGCCGTTGAGCCAGTACTCGCCCTCGTTCGGCGTGTCCAGGCAGCCGATGATGTTCATGAACGTCGACTTGCCCGAGCCCGACGGACCCATGATGGCGACGTACTCGTTGCGGCGCACCGCGAGGTCCACGCCGCGGAGCGCGCGCACGATCTCGCCCCCCATGTCGTACTCGCGCTTCAGGCCGCGGGTGACGATCACCCACTCGCGGCCGGGCGCCGCCCCGGCGCTCGCGACGACGGCCTGGCGCTCGGCGGTGATGTTGAGGGGGGCGTCCTCGGTGTGCTGGCTCACGGGGTCCTCGCGGCCTTGGTGGCGGCCGAATCCTGGGGTTGCTCACGCACGAGCTGCCCATCGCGCAGCTCGCGGATCGCCTGGTAGGTCCCTGCCACGATGCGCTCGCCGGGCTTCAGCCCGTCCAGCACCTCGAAGTACTTCTCCCCCGCGATCCCCACCCTTACGGGCCGGAAGGCCACTTTGTTGTCCGTCCCGACCACGAACACCCCTTCCACGTCCTTCTTGCCCACCTCGACGGCCGGGTTCGCCGGCGCATTCGGGGCCTGGTCCGTCGGCGGGAGCGCCTCGTTCTCGCGCACCGTCAGCGCGATGATCGGGATCGCCAGCGCCTGGGTCCGCGTGTCGGTGATGATCTTGGCGGTCGACGAGAAGTCCGGCCGCGTCTCCGACGGCGGATTCAGGATCCGGACCGTGACCTCGTAGTCGATCGCCTGGTCCGTGGTGCTCGCCGCCGCGGTCGCGCCGCGGACCGAGCTGTTCGAGATCTCGGTCACCCGGCCGATGAACGTCGTGTCGGGGAAGGCGTCGATCTGGATCACCGCCGAGTCGCCGAGGCTGATCCGGCTCACGTCCGTCTCATCCACCTTCACCTTCGTCTCCAGCACGCTCATGTCGGAGATCGTGAGCAGCGTCGCGGCGTCCTTGTTCAGGGTGCCCATGATCGCCGTCTCGCCGAGCTCGACGTTGAGCCGGGTCACCCGGCCCGACATCGGGGCGTAGATGGTCGTGCGCGAGAGCTGGAACCGCGCGTCCTTCAGCGACGCCTCGGCCTGCTTCACGTTCTCCTCCGCCGCCTCGACGAGCGCCGCGTTCACCTCGAGCTGCGTCTGGAGCTGCTCGACCTCCTGCGCCGAGACCAGCGCCTGGTTCGTCCGGCGGATCTCCTGCTGGCGCTCCAGGTTCCGCTGGGCCTGCATCTGGTTCGCGCGCGACTGGGCGAGGCTCGCCTTGGCGTTCGCCAGCGCCGCCTCCGCGCGCTGCACCTGGGCCTCGTACTGCTGCGGGTCGATCTGCAGCAGGAACTGCCCCTCGCGGACCACGTCGCCGTCCTTCACCGCGAGGCGCGTGATGCGCCCGGTGATGTCCGCCGAGAGGTCGACCTTGCGCTGCGCGCTCACCTGGCCGCTCGCGGTCACCGACGCGACGAGGTCCTGCTTGCCCACCGCCTCGACGCGCACCTCGGTGCCCTTGTCCTTCTTGGCGGCCGAGACCGCGACCAGGGCGATGATCGCGACGGCGATCGTCGCCGCCACGCCGTACTTCACGCCTTTGCTCATAGTACCCGCCGTCCTCTAGCGAAGGGTGCGCCCGACGGCCGCTTCCAGCGCCGCGAACGCCCGGTGGAATTCATAGACCGCGTCGATGCGGTCGGTCTCGGCCCGCTCGTACTCCGCCCGCGCCGTGGTGAGGTCGACGAACGTGTTCGCCCCCACCCGGTACCGCTCCTCGGCGAGCTGCAGGGCCTCGCGCGCCGTCGCCGCGTTCCGGGACTGCAGTTCGACCGCCTCGAACGCGGCCTGCAGCGTCACCCGCGCCGACGTGACGTCGGCGGTCATCGCCAGCTCCTGCCGGCGCACGTTGTAGCGCGCGTCGGCCCGGCTCGCGGTGGCCTCCTGCACCCGCTGTTCGCGGCCGAAGCCGTCGAAGATCGGCAGCGAGATCCCCATCGACAACGTGTACGGGTTCCGGGTGAACCCGAACGGGAACTTGTCGTTCGCGTCGCGGATCGCCTGTTCCTGCGCCGGCGTCCAGGCGATCGCGTTGCACGTCGCGGAGATGCTCGGCATCCCCGCGCCCACGCGGAGCGAGTCCGTCGTGAAGCAGCTCGCGCGCGAGTTCTCCACGCTGCGCTGCTGCTGGGCGATCGAGATCGAGACGTCCTGCTGCTGCTGGGCGACCCCGCCCACCGACGCGGAGAACGAGAGGCTCGGCGTGTACTCGCCGCGGGCGGAGCGCACGCCGGCCTCCGCGACCCGCTCGCGCGCCTGCAGCGCACGCAGGGCCGGGTTGGCCTGCTTCGCCATCGCGAGCAGGTCCGCCACGCTCGAGGTCGGCGCGGTGACCGGGAGGTCGGCCACGAGCTGGACATCGTCCGGCATCGGGACGCCGAGCTGCCCGAAGAGCTGCAGCTTCGCCACCGCGGCGGTGTTGCGGGCCCGGAGTGCCGCGACCTGCTGCGTCCCCAGCCCCACCTCGGCGCGCTTGACATCGAGCGACGTCGCGGAGCCCACGCCCGCCCGCGCCTGCGCGAGCTCAAGCTGGAGGCGCTGCTGGACGACCAGCGTGTCCTGCAGCGCCGCGCGAGCCTGCGTCTGCAGCGCCAGCAGGAACTGCGCGGTCACGCCGTTGCGGAGCTGATACAAGGCGTTCTCGACGTCCGCCTCGGCGGCGTCCATCGAGGCGTTCGCGCGGCGGATCGCCTCGATGGTCCGGAGGCTGAGTTGCGCGCTCGCCTGCAGGTTCCAGCTGGACGAGACGATGTCGGAGGTCGCACCGAAGGCGACGCCGCCGAAGAACTGTGGGCGCCCTTCACGGTAGCTCGCCCCGAAGCTCGCGTCGGCACTCGGCAGCAGCTGGCCGTACGCCGAGCGGAGCGCTGCCGCCGCCCGGGTCCGTCCCGTCACGGACTGCAGGTACGACGGGTTGTTCTGCTTCGCGATGTCCAGCGCCTGGGCGAGCGTCAGCGTCGGCCGGGACTGGGCCGCCGCCGGCACCGCCAGCGCAAGGAGCAGGGTCGTACGCCACAACGCACGCATCAATTCCGATTCCTGTTGGGATTGGGTTCCGACGCCCCGTACGCCGGGCCCGACGGCGGGGTTTCAGGCGGGGGATCGTCGCGGGTGGCGACGAGGTCCTCAGCCGGGACCAGCACCTTCAGGAGGCGACCACCCGGGTCCACCCAGACCTCCCGCACCACTGTCCCGCCCGGGGCCTCGCGGATCGCCCAGCGCACCGCGTCCAGCCGGTCCATCCCCAAGCGTACCGTGTCCGAGCCGATCCGCTCCACCACCACGGACCGGACGGTCAGCGCGCGCGGATCGAGGCGCGGGGTCGTCCCCTCGTGCCCGAAGGTCAGCAAGAACCACGCGTGATGGACCACCCCGTCATCGGCGACCGTCACGGGGTCCGGAAGCCGGAACTCGCGCCCCGACTCGCTGCCAGGTCGCACGGCCCGCCCCGACCAGAGGCCTCCCCGCCGGAACTCGCCGGAGACCGCCAACAGCGGCCGTCCGAGTTCCACCAGCTCCACCTGGAAGCGGAGGGGGGTCCCGAGCGAGTCCGTCGTCAGCGCCACGGTCGAACGCGTGTCCCTGCGAAGGACGTTCCCCTGCGCGGTCACGCTGCCGTCGGACAGCGTCCGCCGGATCGAGAAGTCCTCCCGGCCGACACGCTGACCGCCGACCGTGAGGCTGAAGATCCCCTGGTCGAGAACGGCGACCTGCGCGCGCGCCGCACCGGCGGCGAGAGCGAGGGCGCCGAGCGCGCGGAAGAGGTGGCGGATCGGAGAGCCGACCGAAGGCATCCTAGTAATGTACCCAAGGCCCCGTCTCGGTCGCGTGGGGCCCCTCGGCGCGGATATTTTCCCGACGTGCTGCCGCCCTCCGGTCCACCCGTCCCGCTCCGCCCCCGTTCGGGCCGGCGGTGGGACGCGTGGTTGGCGGTCGCGGCGGCGAGCGTGCTCGCGGCGGCCTGGTGCTTGCGGTCAGCCGGCGTGGCCGGTACGGCCGCTTCCGGCCTCACCCTCATCGCGCTGGCGGTCCAGACGTGGCGATCGCGCGCGACCGCCGTGCGGCGTCGCGTGGCCTTCACGATCGTCGGGGCGGCGTTCACCGTGAATGCCGTCGGCGCCACTCTCGGTGAGGCCCGTCTGGTCCGCGACGCCGAGGCCGTCCGCGCCCGCCGCGAATCGGACGCCGCGGCGGCGCTCGCGGCGCGCGTCCGCGCCGAGGGGGAGGCCCTGCAGGGGATCGCCGCCGCCGCAGTCGGGGTCCGCGGCGGCGGCGCGGCCGCCTTCTCGGCGCTCGAGCTCCTGGTCGCCGGCGAGGTGGACCGTGCCGTCATCCTCGCGGATTCCGGGCGGCCGGTGGCCTGGGCGGGGAAGCTTTCCGTCGCGATCGACTCCCTGCCGGGCCCGGTCGGGGTGGTCGCAACGCCCTTCCATGTCGTGGCCTACGCGATCGGCATCGCGGGCTCCCGGAGCGCGATCGCAACGACGCTCCTCCACGCGGCACGACCGGCGGATCGCATCGGCCGGCCACTCGATGCCGTCGTCGCACGGTCCACCGGGGTGACGGGATTCGCGTACGGCGGTGCGGGGGCGGCGGCGTCCGTGCCTCGGGCGGTGGTCCTCACCCTCGGTGACGAGGCGATGCTGGCGGCGCGCGCGGTCGTGCCGTCGGCGGATGTGTTGCGGCACGATGCGCGGGAGCGGGCCGATGGGCGAGGCGCCCTCTTGCTCGCGGTCCAGCTGCTGCTCCTCCTCGGCGTGGCCTGGCGGCGCGACCTGGGGCTCGGCGGCCGCTTCGCGGTGCTCGGGGTCGCCTTCGGTGTCCTCGCGGTGGTCCCGCTGTCGAAGTTCTCCGCGAAGTGGTCGCTCTTCGACCCGACATTCTACTTCGCGCCGATGGGCGGGCGGTTCACGGCGAACGCGGGGGCCCTCGCGCTGACCAGCGCGATGCTGCTCCTCGGGCTGCTCTCGGCGTTGCGGGCCGGGCTGCGCCCCCGGTCCCGCACCCAGGCCCTCGCGGCCGCACTCCTCGTCGCCCTCGTGGGCCCGTTCGTGCTCCGCGACCTCGCGCGTGGCGTGCGGATGCCGGCGATCGGCGCCTCCGTGGGGCTGTGGCTCTCGTGGGAGGTCACGCTCTTCCTCGCCGCGGTGACCGTCCTCCTCCTCGGGGTGACGGCGGGGCAGGCGGCGCTCGCGGGGACCCGCCGCGGGCTGGCGCCGTGGGTCGCGCCGGCGATCGCGGCCATCGCCGCGCTCTCGACGCCGTTCGTGCTGGAGGCCCCGGGCCGGCTCCCGGCGCTGCATCCCGTGCTGTGGGTGCTCGCCATCGGCGCACTCGCGTTCACGCGCCGCGCCCGGACGCTGGTCGCGACCGTGGCGATCGTCGCCGCGTGCGGCGCGGTGACGCTCACCTGGTTCTCCACCGTGCGCGAGCGCGTGCAGCTCGCGGTCGCCGACGTGCGTGGGCTCAGCAGCCCGGATCCCTCGGCGCCGACGCTGCTCGCCCGCTTCGCGGAGGTGCTCGATGCCGCCAGCGCCCCGCGCTCGCGGGTCGAACTGCTGTCGCGGTTCTCGGCCACCGAGCTCGCCGGTGCGGAACTCCCCACGGAGATCGTCACGTGGGCTCCCGACGGTTCGGTGATGGCGGAGCTGACGGTCGGGCGCGGTCCGAGCGTGACCGCGGCGGTCAACGTGATCGCGGCCGAGGCGGCGCGGACGGGCACGCGCATCCTGCGCGAGCAGCCGGGCGTCGCCGCGACCACGATGGTGCTCGCGCAGCCGCACCTCGACGGCAGCGTGACGACGGTCGCCCTCGCCCCGCGCACCGCGCTCGTCGCGGCCGATGCCTTCGGCTCGCTGCTCGGCGCGGCCGCACCGCCGGCCCCCGAGCCGCCGTACGCGCTCTTCCTCGGCGATGTGCTCGAGCCCGGGGCCGAGGTGACACCGACGCAGGGGCGGTGGTCGCGCGACGGGAGTGCGCTGCACGGGGATTGGTCGCTGGCGGCCCTCGGTGGCGCGCCGCGCCGCATCCACGCGATCGTGGAACTGCGCGGCTACGACGCCCTGGTCACGCGCGGTGCCCTCCTCGTGCTCGTGGATCTCGCCGTGATGGGGGCCGTCTGGCTGCTCATCGTCGCCGCCGACGGCGCAGCCCGGCGCTGGTGGCGGATGCGCCGGCGCGACCTGCTGCACAGCTTCCGCGTGCGGCTCTCGGTCGCGCTCTTCGCCGCGTTCGTCGTGCCCTCGGCGTTGCTCGGCGCCTGGTCGTTCCAGCGGGTACGCGCCGACGACCGCGAGTCGCGCGACCTGCTGGTGCGCGAGACGCTGCGCGGGGTGGCGGCGTCCACCGATTCCGTCCAGCTCGCGCAGGCGGCGCAGCGGTTCGACACGCCGCTCTTCCTGTACGCGAACGGCCTGCTCGTCGGCGTGAGCGACCCGTTGCTGGACGCCCTCGCGCCGGTCGGACGGCTGCTGCCGCCGGACGTCGTGCGGACCCTGCTCGAGGGCAACGACCCCACGACGGGCCACGAGGAAGCGCTCGGGGACGGGACCGTCCGCCTCGGGTACCGCGCCGTCGTGGACGGGAACGGCACGCAGTGGGTGCTCGCCGCGCCGGCGCGGCTGGACGAGCGCGCGCTCGACCGTCGTCGCAACGATCTGGCGGTGTTCCTGCTGTTCGCGCTCGCGCTCGGTGGCATCGCGGCGCTCTGGGCGAGCGGCGCCGGGGCGCGCCAGCTCTCGCAGCCCATCGGGGCGCTGCGCGCGAATGCGCTCGCCCTCGCGCGCGGCGGCGCGCCGCCGGCGCTCGATGCCGACCCGCCGGTCGAGTTCGCCCCCGTGTTCAGCGCGTTCCGCACGATGACCGGCGACCTCGCCGAGAGCCGCGCGGCGCTGGAGACGGCGGAGCGCCGCCTCGCCGCCACCCTCCGCAACGTCGCGAGCGGCGTGATCGCCGTGGACGATGCGGGGCGCGTCACCTTCGCCAACCCGCGCGCCGAGTCGATCCTCGGGGAGCCCCTCCCCGCCGGGCGGCCGCTGGCGCCGGCCCTGGGTGCCGAGATCGTCGGGGCGCTCGCGGAGTTCCTGGACGGCCCGGAGGATGAGGCGGGCATCGAGCTGGAGCGCGAGGGACGGCGCCTGCAGGTCCGGGCCGCGCGGCTGGCCGCCGGGGCGCGGCGCGCGGTCATCACGCTCGATGACGTGACGGACGTCGCGCGCGCCGAGCGCGTGCTGGCGTGGGGGGAGATGGCGCGCCAGGTCGCCCACGAGATCAAGAACCCGCTGACGCCGATCCGGCTCGGCATGCAGCATCTCCTGCGCGCGCGGCGCGACGGGCGGGTCGACTTCGACCGCGTGCTGGATGAGAACGTGCGGCGCGTGCTGGAGGAGATCGACCGTCTCGATGAGATCGCGCGCGCGTTCAGCCGCTACGGGACCGCACCGCTCGCCGCCGCACCGGCCGAGTCGACCGACGTGGCGCAGGTCGCGCGCGACGTGCTCGAGCTCGAGCGCATGGGACAGGAGGGCATCCTCTGGGATGCACAGGTGCCGGCGACCCCGGTGCTGGCGTCGGCGACCGCGCGCGAACTGCGCGAGGTGCTGCTGAACCTGCTCGAGAACGCCCGACAGGCCCGGGCGCGCCGCATCGCGCTCGTGGTCACCGCCGTGCCCGGCGGTGGCGCGGAGGTGACGGTGCGCGATGACGGGGATGGCATCGCGCCGGAGCTCCTCGAGCGCGTCTTCGAGCCGCACTTCTCCACGCGGACGAGCGGCAGCGGGTTGGGGCTCGCGGTGAGCCGCCGTGTCGTCGAGCGCTGGGGTGGCGCGCTCGCGGCGGAGAGCACCCGCGGTGAAGGGACCACGCTGCGCCTGACGCTGGCTCCGCCGCCGTCGGCGTGACTAGCTTTCGGCGCTGATGCAGAGCCCCGAGCCGACCGGCCCCAACCGCCCCTCCAGCGGCATCCCGCCGCACCTGGACGGATGGCTGCTCCCGCCGGACTGGCGGTGGGGCAGCAGCGGCGTGTTCACGCCGTACCGTCACGCGCAGGAGATCCGCGACGCGCTGGGCCGCTCGCTCGCGCTCGTGACCGCACCGGATCCCGCGCACCACGCGTGGCTCTTCCGCGAGGCCCGCCACCTCGCGCACCGGAGCCATCCGATGGTCCCGACCACCTACCACTTCTGGCAGCAGCACGCGGGGAGTCGCCGCGGCCCGGGGTATCTGCGCCGCTGGATCACGGGCGAGACCATCGGCGAGCGGCTGCGCCGCAGCGGGGCGGAGACGATCCCGTTCACCCTGCGGATGATCCGCTCGGTGGGCTCCGCGCTCGCCTACCTCCACGATTCGGGGAGCGTGCACGGGGCGATCGCCCCCGACACCACGTACTTCACCCCCACCGGCCGCGTGTGGATGCTGGGGTGGCAGTGGGCGGTGCCACGCGACGAGATCCCGCCGGGCGTGACGCCCGATCTCCGCTGGACGCCGCAGCCGCCGGAGTGGAACGGTGGATGGGCCCCGTCCCCGGCCTCCGACCAGTGGCAGCTCGGGGCCATCGCATTCGCCCTGCTGACGGGCGAGGTGCCGTCGCCCGGCGCGGTGCCGCCGATCCGGCTCGCGCGCCCCGACTGCCCGGCCACCGTCGCCGAGCTCGTCGATCAGATGCTCGCGACCGCCCCGGCCGAGCGCTTCTCCAGCATCGCCGGCATGCTGCGCCGCATCGAGCGCATCTCGGGGACCTCGGCCCTCTCGTTCCCGGGCACCGAGCAGGCCAGCGGCGAGCACACGGCCCTGTCGGAGGAGGATCGCCTCCGGTGGGCCACCGGCGACGACTATGAGGTGCTCGCGCCGCTCGGCGCGGGCGCCTACGGGTCGGTCTGGCGCGTGCGCGACCTGTCGCTCGAACGCGAGGTCGCGCTCAAGATGCTCCACCCCGCCGTGGCCCGGAACGCGACGGCCGTCGCGCGCTTCCGGCGCGAGGCGCAGCTCGCGGCCCAGCTGCAGCACCCGGCGATCGTGCCGATCTTCGCGTGGGACTCGAAGGGCGACGTGAACTGGTACATCATGGAGCTCGAGGAGGAGGGTTCGGTCGCCGATCTCGTCAAGCGCTCGGGGCCGCTCACGTTCGGCGAACTCGCGTCGCAGGTGGATGCCATCCTGGACGGCCTCGCCGTGGCGCACGCGAACGGCATCATCCACCGCGACCTGAAGCCGGAGAACATCCTGATCGACCGCTATCGGCGCTGGCGGATCGCCGATTTCGGCATCGCGCACGCGATGGGCGCTCGGATGGCCGGGGCCTCCGGCACGCCGGCGTTCGCCGCGCCGGAGCAGCTCCTCGGTGAGGAGCAGGGGGTCGGCACCGACCTCTTCGCGATCGGCGGCATCGTGCACTTCGCGCTCTCGGGGCGCCAGCCGTTCGAGGGCGGGGACGGGCGGGCGATCCTCGCGAACCAGCTCGCCGGCAAGCTCCAGCTCGACGAGTTCCCCGAGGCGCTCGCTCGGTGGCTCGAGCGCGCCCTCGCGGCGGACCCCGAGGACCGGTTCCACGATGCGGAGTCGATGCGCGCCGCATGGCGGCAGGTGGTGAAGGTGACGCAGCGCGCCGAGCGGAGCGCGGGGAACCGGCTCGGCCGGCTCGTGAAGCGGGTGGCGACCGCGATGAAGCGCCCCCCGGCCGGCGGCGCGTGAGCCGCGCCGCGCGCGCGCTCGCGGCGCTGGCGTTCGTGGGGCTCGTGCCGGCCGTGGCGCGCCCGCAGTCGCGCCCGCAGGCGCGCCCGATACCTCGGGAGCCAGCCGCGATGGACTCCGTGCGCGCGGACTCGGCGCGTCGGGCTCAGGCGCTGGCAGCGATGCGCGTGGAGGTGACGCGCACCCCGGCCGCCCCGGACCGCGTGCCCTGGGCCGTGGCGACGCAGGACGCGCGCGCGCTGCGACGGGGCCAGGCCACCGTCGGCGTCGACGAGGCGCTCGGGAACGTGCCGGGCGTGATCGTCTCGAATCGGTACAACTACGCGCTCGACCAACGCCTCGCGATCCGGGGGGCGGGCAGCCGCGCGAACTTCGGATTGCGCGGCGTGAAGGTGCTGCTCGACGGGGTGCCGCAGTCGCTGCCCGACGGCCAGAGCCAGCTGACGAACATCGACCTCGCCGCGATGGGGCGCGTGGAGGTGCTGCGCGGCGCCGCATCATCGCTGTACGGCAACGGCTCCGGTGGCGTGCTCGCGTTCTCGACCGATCTCAGCGCGCCCGATCCCCTCGGGGCGAGCGTGCGCGCGACGGGCGGATCGTTCGGCCTGGCGAAGCTGCAGGCGCGCGTCAGCGGTCGGGCGGGCGCGACGGTCGGCGCCGCCTCCGCGTCGCGGACGACGGTGGACGGCTTCCGTCAGTACAGCCGCGCGGACCTCCGGCAGCTCTCCGGCGCCGTGGATCACCTGGCGGCCGGGATCACCTGGCAGGCACGGGCCGGGGTGGCCGAGACGCCGACTGCGCTCAATCCAGGGGCGCTGACGCCGGCGGAGTTCGCGGTGCGGCCGGAATCGGCCGCGGCGAACAACGTGCGGCGCGGCGCCCGGCGTTCGGTGTCGCAGCGCTTCGCGTCCCTGCGCGCCGCCCACGACGACGGCACCACGCAATGGAGCGCGGCGGTGTTCGGTCAGCGTCGCTTCGTGGACAACCCGCTCGCGACGGCCCCGCCGGCGCCGGCCGCGCCGACCAACGGCACGCGGGGGCTCATCGATCGGCGCGTCACCGGGATGCGGCTCGACGCGGCGCGGTCCCTTGGCGGGGCGTGGGCGGCGCAGCTCGCGGTCGGGCTGGACGTGCAGCGGGCGCACGACGTGCGGACCAACCAGCGGACGACCGCGGGGCGGACCGACCTCCCCAGCGACACCGTCTTCGTGCGCCAGGCGGAGACGGTCACGAGCATCGGGCCGTCGGCGCAGCTGCGCCTCGCGCCGACCCCCCGGCTCACCGTCAGCCTCGGGGCGCGCGGCGACCGCATCGGGTTCCGGGTGGACGACGCGTTCCTCGCGGACGGTGACGACGACTCGGGGGCGCGGACGATGTCCGCCGCGAGCGGGCACCTCGGGGCCGTCTGGGCCCTCCACGTCGCGTTCGCCCCGTACGCGAACGTCGCGACGGCGTTCGAGACGCCGACGACGACCGAGCTGAACGCGCGCGAGGATGGCGCCGGCGGCTTCAACGGGACACTGGGGCCGCAGCGCATCCGGTCCGTGGAGGTGGGGGCGCGCGGGCGCGCCGGGACGCGGGTCGCCTACGAGGTCGCCGTCTTCGACTCGCGGGCCTCGGATGCGATCGTGCAGTTCCTCGAGAGCGGCGGCCGTGCGTTCTTCCGCAACGCGGGGCGCACCCGCACGCGGGGCGCCGAGATCGGCGTGACGGCGGCCCTCACCGGCTGGCTCACCATGCGCGGTGCGTACACGCGCACCGACGCGACGTTCACCGACTACGCCGTGCCCGCGGCGGCGCTGCCGGCGCCGGCGCTCGACACGCTGAGCGGCAACCGGCTGGCCGGCATCCCCGACCGCGCGTGGCGCGTGGCGCTGCAGCTGGCACGGGGTGGCGCCTCGCTCGACGTCGAGCACTCGTGGCAGGGGGCGGCGTGGGGGGATGACCGCAACTCGGTCCGCGTCGCGGACTGGGGACGGGGGCAGCTCAATGTCCGGGCCGTCTGGAGCACCCGGCTCGGCGGCTGGCGCCTCGAGCCGTTCGCGGCGCTGCAGAACGCGCTCGACGAGCGCTATGTGGGCGCCGTCACGCTGAACGGGTTCGGCGGGCGCGTGCTCGAGCCCGCGCCGGGCCGCAACTGGTACGTCGGCGTCGAGCTGGCCCACGCGCTCGTGCGCAGCCCCCTTGCGACGGGCCGTTAGAATACGGGCATGACGAACACGGGACATCCGTTCGAGATCCGCGAGTCGCCGGTGGCGGGGAAGGGGGCGTTCGCCACGCGCCCCATCCGCAAGGGCGAGCGCATCATCGAGTACACCGGCGAGCGCATCACGCACGCCGAGGCCGACGCGCGCTACGACGACGATTCGATGGAGGAGCACCACACCTTCCTCTTCACCGTCTCGAGCCGCACGGTGATCGATGCGACGCGCGAGGGCAACGACGCGCGGTTCATCAACCACTCCTGCGACCCGAACTGCGAGTCGGAGATCGAGCGCGGCCGCGTGTTCATCTTCGCGCTGCGGGACATCCGGCCGGGCGAGGAGCTCGCGTACGACTACGCGTACGAGCGGAGCGGGGACGAGACCGAGAAGGAGGAGCGCCAGTACCGCTGTCTCTGCGGCACGCGGGCGTGCCGCGGCTCGATCATGGAGCCGCGCGAGACGTACGAGGCCCGACAGCGGGCGCAGGCGCGCAAGAAGGCCGCGGCGCGCCGCCAGCGCGAGCGCGCGAAGGCGCAGTACGGCTCGCAGAGCCGCGGCAAGCGTCCCGCGCGCTGATCCCCGCCGCCGCGAGGCGGGATCAGCGCGGCGTCAGTCGCCGGCGGGTGCCGCGGGACCGTAGACGCGCACGATGCGCGCACGCACGATCCGGTCGAGCAACGGGAAGTCCCTGGCGAGATACGTCTCGCCTTCGGCGCCGATGCGGCCCTGCGTGGGCCCCGTGCCGGCGGGTGCCCCCTCGCCGTAGCCGGTGTACAGCGAGTCCACCGCGTCCATGCCCCGCACCACCTCGCCCACCGGGGCGAAGCCGAGGGCGTCGAGGCGGGGGTTGTCGCGCAGGTTCACGAACAACTGCGCGGTCCGGGTGTTGGGGCCGCCGGCGGCGAAGGTGACGGTCCCGCGCCGATTGCTCTGCCGGACGGTGTCGTCGGGCAGCGGCTGCGCCCAGCGGCGGCGCAGTGCGGTGTCGGCGGGGATCCCCCACTGCACGACGAAGCCGCGCAGTGCCCGGAAGAAGCGCGCGCCGTCGTAATAGCCGCTCGCGACGACCTGGGCCACACGCGGCGCGCCGCGTGCCGCCCAGTCCCGGTGCAGCAGGATGTCGATCTCCCCGCGCGAAGTCACCAGCCGTACGAGCACGGAGTCGGCCGCGGCCAGCGTCGCCGAGTCGGGCGGCACCGCGAGTTCGGGGAGCGGTGCCGGCGGCAGGTCGACGGTGCGGCTGGTCGCGGCACATGCCGCGGCCAGGAGCGCCGCGCTCAGGGCGCCGAGCGAACGGAGGCGCGTCACAGGATGTCCCCGCGCCACTCGAGGCGCAGCACGCGGCGCCGTTCGACGGCGCCGTTCCGGTAGTCGAAGGGCACGGCGATGCGGCGCGGGCCCTCGATGGCACCGTCGAGCATCCGGACGCCCTGCAGGTCCTTCGACTCGTCGGCGATGAAGCGGATCGCCTTGCCGGTCACCTCATACCGCCCCGTGACGGTCATGGACTGGATCGGGGCCTGCCGCTGGCCGGCGCGTCCATCTCCCGTGGTCAGGGTGCGGCGGAACCGGACCGCGGCGCGGAAGCGGTTCCCGGAGCGCAGCGAGAGCACCATCCGGTCGAACTGCACGAGGTAGGTCGTGCCGTCGCCATCGGTGACGCGGTCGGCGAGCGGCAGCGCCGCCTCGTCGATCCGGAGCGCGAGGTACGATCCCGCCTCCTGGGCCCGCAGTGCGGCCCGGCAAGGCGAGGCGAGGCCGAGACAGAGCGCGGCTACGGCGAGGCGTCGCATGCGTCGAAGGTACCG
>JAIBBJ010000144.1 GCA_019694735.1 Gemmatimonadaceae bacterium
GGCGTCGCTGCGGTTCTCGCCGGCGCAGTACAGCGGGGCCCCGCAGTGCATCTTCGTGACGCAGGAGTTCCAGTTCGCGCTGCAGGGGCGGCGCCCCTGACCCGGCCGCGTCAGCGCGGCGTGCGCGGCGGGGTGGCGGGCGCGAGATCGAGCTCCGGATACAGCGTGTCCATGCAGGTGGGGCAGACGCCGTGCGAGAACTCGGCGTCGGTGTGGGTCTGGATGTAGCGCTCCACCGTCTGCCACGCGCCGTCGTCGTCGCGGATGCGCTTGCAGCTCGCGCAGATGGGGAGGAGGCCGCTGAGGGTGCGCACCTGCGCGAGGGCCTCCTGCAGCTCGCCGATGAGCCGCTGCTGCTCGTCCTGCCAGCGCTGGCGTTCGGTGACGTCGTGCAGGACGACGATGCGGGCCGAGGCGGGGCCGCGGGCGGCGTCCACGGCGATGGCGCGGACGTCGAAGACCTGCGCGCCGTGGGAGATGGCGCGCGGCGCGGCGGCGTCGAGGGCGCCACGGAGGGCGTCGCCGAGGGGGGTGCCGGCCGGGGCGCGCTCGGCGAGCGGCAGGCCGATGGCGGCGGCGGGGGCGATGCCGAGCACGGCGGCGAAGCGCGGGTTGATGTCGAGCACGCGACCGGTGTCGTCCACGATGGCGACGCCGTCGTCGAGCGCATCCACGAGGACGCTGCGCGCGACGGGGATGAGGTCGAGCATGCGCCGGCGGTGCGTGCCCCACCAGAGGCAGGCCGCGGACACGGCGAGGCCGACGGGCATCGGGTCGAAGGCGCGCGGCGCGAGCCCGGTGAGGAGGGCGACGTTCGCGACGAGCGGCGCGAGCACGCCGACGAAGAGCGGCGGCGCCTGCTCGCGCGCGAGGGCGTGGGCCGAGCGGCGCGCGAGCGCGAGGAACGCGAGCGCGGCGAAGGCGAGCGAGTAGCCGTAGAGCGTGAAGACCCAGTACACGGGCCCGAAGGTGATCTCGGCGATGTAGGTGAGGCCGTACTGGCGCGCGAAGACGATCCCGCCGACCATGCCGCCGTGGTCGGAGAGCGACGCGAGGTGCCCCAGCAGGGGGATGGCGAAGAGGGCGGCGAGTCGCGCGGGGCCGAGGCGCGCGAGGTGGCCGGTGCGCTCGGCGATGAAGAGGAAGCTCGTGGTGAACGTGGTGCCGATCACGAGGTACTTCACGGCGAGCAGCACACGCGCCGTCGGCGGATCGGCGAGCGCCATCGCGGCGACGAGGAGGACCCAGAGCCACGCGGCGGCGACGAAGGCGACGAAGCGTCGGCCGCCCGGGGCGCGGCGGCGGCGCCAGGCGGTCGCGCACACCGCGCCCAGGAGGGCGAGGGTCGCGACGATCAGCAGGAGGTAGGCGACGTCGGGGCGCATGGGCGGGAGTGGGATCGGACTTCCATAGAGTAGCACCATCCGGCGGGGGTCCGCATCGTCCCCTGGGTCGCGGGTGCCGGCCGTTCCTATATTCCCGATCGCTTCCCCACCCTCTTGCCCTACCCCCGTGTCCGTCCCCGGCGAGGCGCCGACGCTCCCGCGCCCGTGGTTCTTCTCGCTGATGTCGGCCGTGGTGGTGGGCGCCGTCGCCGTCGGCTTCGGCCGCACGTACTGGGCGCCGCTGCTCGCCGGGACGTTCCGCGGCCCCGCAGCGGTGCACGTGCATGGCGCGTTCGCGCTCGCCTGGGTGCTGCTCTTCGCGGTGCAGCCGCTGCTCGTGCGGTGGCGGCGGCTCGCGTGGCACCGCCGGATCGGACAGCTCGGGCTCCCGGTGGCGCTGGGCGTCTCGCTCACGATGCTCCCCGCCGGGATGTACCAGGCGACGCGCGACGCGCAGGCGGGCGCAGGCGCGACGGGGATCTCCACCCTGCTCGGCGTGCTGAACAGCGCCGTGCTGTTCACGGCGATGGTGGCGGCCGGGATCGCGACGCGCCGCGACCGGGAGTCGCATGCGCGGTGGATGCTGCTGGCGACGATCTTCGTGGCGTGGCCGGCGTGGTTCCGGTTCCGGCACTGGTTTCCCGCCGTCCCGCGGCCGGACCTCTGGTTCGGGCTCGTGCTCGCGTTGGCATGGGTGCCGGTGGCGATGTGGCGCGACCGCGTGACGCGGGGGCGCGTGCATCCGGTGCTCGCGTGGGGCGGGACGGCGCTGCTGGCGGAGCAGTGCGTGGAGGTGCTGCTGTTCGACTCGCCGCCGTGGCGGGCGGCAGCGGCGTGGCTGTACGCGATGCTCGGGGGCGCGGCGTAGCGCCCCGCGTGGGATCCTCGGCGGGTGGCAAGGGCGCGGTCCCGTCGGCATCATTCGCGCGTGCGCCCTTCGACGCCTCTCGCGTGACCGCCGCGGTCCGTGCCGTCCGAGCCCTGTTGCTCGGCGCGACCTGCGTGGCGCTCGGGAGCTGCCAGCCGGGCGAGCTGCTAACGTCGCCGGCGCTCTGCCAGCCCGCGACGCGTGTGACCGTCGGGCCGGGGGTGCAGCCGGTGATCGCGTGGTCGCCGCGGTGCGCAGTCTCGGAGGTCTGGATCGAGGCGCTCTCGGACTCGGCCTCGGGCATCATCATCACGCAGTGGGGCATGTTCCGCGATACCCC
>JAIBBJ010000148.1 GCA_019694735.1 Gemmatimonadaceae bacterium
CTTCACGCAGCGGCAGTTGGATGCCGTCGCCGACCGCCTCAACGGCCGGCCCCGGGAGACCCTCGACTGGCACACGCCCGCCGAGAGGATCCAGCAGGTGTTGCGTTGACTACCTGAATCCGCCCGACACCTAGAGGTTCGTGGTTGAGCATAGTCACGGGAGTTGATGGGTGTCGAATTGGCTGGGTCGCCGCAACGCACAGACTTCAGTCTGACGAGTGCTCGATTGCGGTCTGCTCCACGTTCGCGGACCTCTTGGCGTCGACGAAGGATTCGGCGGTAATCGCGGTCGACATTCCGATTGGATTGAGCGAGAACGCGCCCCGCCCTACGGACCTCTCCGCACGCCGCTTCCTCGGCTCGCGTGCAAGCAGCGTATTCCCCGCTCCGTGTCGTGCTTCGCTTGCTGGCACGAGCTATGAGTCGGCAAGTGCACTCTCGTTTGCGGCATCAGGGAAGAAGCTGAGCAAGCAGACCTACGCGATCATTTCCAAAATTCGTGAGGTGGATATCGCGCTTCGTGCAGACATCGCGGCCCAGCAGCGAGTTGTCGAGGTGCATCCTGAAGTGTGCTTTGCGGCGCTTAACCACGATCAACCGATGGCGCACGTCAAGAAGCGGTCCGCTGGCGAGATTGAACGCCTTGCATTGCTTCCAGCGCAGTATCAAGCCGCATTTGCCACTGCCCGCCCGCGTTGGCTGCATAAGCAAGTGGCAACGGATGACATCTTGGACGCGCTAGTTGCACTTTGGACCGCCTCCCGGGTGCTTTCCGGAAGCGCTCGCTCATTCCCGCCGCTTCCAGTCGTGCGCGACTCCGTCGGGCTGCCGATGCGAATCCTAGCTTGATTCGCGCGCGCGGCATAACGACGCTTGCTGCCGACGAGGGATCTTGCTCCAGTTTAGTTGACACTTCCACCTATGGAATCGTTCTTCCACTCTCTAACAGTCGAAGCCATTCACGGACATCACTTCGCCACGGACGCGGAGCTGCGGCGCGTGCTGCCGACTACATCTCGTACGACAATCGCACGCGCGCCCACTCAGCGCTCGGCTATCGCCCACCGATAGACTTCGAACGCGCTGCAGCGTAGAACCAAGGTGTCTACGGAAGTGGAGCAAGGGTCCATCGTCTGCGATTGCGAGGTATACTCGACGAATCGACGACCGGTCCCGTTTGAAATTCCTATCCCGGTCACAAGCACAATGCGTTCGCCACCGTTCTGTGGCAGCGCTCCTCGATCACGATTGCACCCGTTGCGTACTCCACAGCACGAAGAGGCAAATTTTGGAAATCTTCAGGGAATTCACGTTCGAAGCTGCCCACCGCCTCCCGAACGTCCCTGCGGGACACAAATGTGCTCGACTGCACGGCCACTCGTTCCATATCACGATTTTCGTGGAAGGAACAGTCACGGAACCGACTGGCTGGATCGTGGATTTTGCGGAAATTGAGTCGGCGTTTGCACCACTCGAGAAGACACTCGACCACAACTACCTGAATGAGATTGAAGGCCTGGAGAATCCGACGAGCGAGAACATCGCCACTTGGATTTGGACGCACCTCGCGCCACGGCTCACCGGACTCTCAAAGTTGATGCTTCGCGAAACTTGCACGTCGGGATGTGTTTACCGAGGACCGAGCGTGTGATACCAGGTCGCTCAGCCCGAGACGGACGAGAAACCATATCCGATGTATTCGCCTCCGACTGCCACTGGGCAACGCTTATCAGTGTTGCACTTCAAGGTTGTGGAGCTTCTGCACCAGCACGCGCCACGTCTCGGGCCCGTCCTCGAGATAGTCGAAACGGAAGGCGTCGTCGCCTCGTGTAGCCCGCAGCGTGTAATACATACATTTGGGATCGTGGTCGACTGTCAACTCGAGTGATTCGAGTTCTGCCAGTCTTTCGTACGCGCCCATAATGCACTCGAAGCGATCCTTCGGTTCCACGCCTCTAACGTCCAACTGGGTCCTCGCGCTCATACAATCACCTCGATCCATCGTTGAAGCGCTACGTTGATGGGTGCCGCGCTAGGCGCCTTGCTTCCACACCCGGTTCCGGCGCGCCGTTCCAGCCACGCCGACCACGCCACGTGGAATCGGGGCGAACTGGGGGTGAGGATGACGGAGCCCGCAAACCCGTACAGGGCCAACCGTCCCATTAACTCGCCGATGCCGCGTCCCTCGTTCATAACGCTCTCGGGTCCGCCTCCCAGCAACCGCACGTGGTGCACGCTGGCTCCGTATTCAGCTAACAACACCGACGCGACCTCTCCGATGGGCGCCCGTTGAGCGTCGCATTCCCACACCAGCGCGAGACCCTCACGCGCCGCGAGCCGGGCATCGTCCAGTACCGTATCGCCACGAACGACGAGAGCCACCTCGGCTCCCGCCGCGCGCAGTCGCTCCGCCTGGCCTATGCGCTCCGGTAGCGCCGCGTCAGCATCGACGAACACCGCGCTCCGGAGTGTGCCTGCCAGTGACGCAAGTGATGCGGCGTTCGTGTTCCCAGTATCGCAATATCCCACGACACCGATGCCCGCCGCCGTCAATTCCCGCACCAGCGCGGAGATCGTCTCCGCCGCCGATTCGGGCGACGTCGAGAACCCGTGCGCATCGCCGGCCCGCAACTCGAGCGCCGCTAACCCGTGGCGCAGTGCGCCCTGCACCAGCGTAGACAGGGTTGCGTTGGGCGAGGCCGCCGAGGACAGCGCGAGTTGCATCACGCCGCAACCCGCGAGATCTCCACGCGCCAGACCGCGGGACCCTCTTCGAGATACGTCCATCCGAACTGCCCCGCATACTCGAACTCGAGTTGAAAACGCAGCGGCTTGGGGTCGTGATCATTGACGAGCACGAACGATTCGCCAGGCTTGAGGGCCGCGAACGTGCCGAAGATCGTTGGATGCTTCTCGCGCGGCGGAATGACCCGTACGTCGAGTGTGCGTGACTCAGACATAATGTTGCTTCTCCAGGGTTGATGGGGGTGCTGCGGCCGCCGACGATGGTCGGCGGATAAATAGGTGGACGCGATCCGGCGCCACCTCGCGAATCTCGAAGGCGAAACCTCGCTCCTCGAGTTTGGGCAACAGGAACTGCGGGACACGCACGTTGACCTGCACGAGCGTGCGACCGTCAGCGAGTGTCTCGAGCGCCGCGAGCGTGTGCGCCAGCGGCTCGGGCGGCTCCATATCACGGACGTCAAGGACCAATACATCGGGATAGAACCAGACGCGCCAGTCGTCGTCGGCCAGCCGTTCTGTGTGGTGGGCGAAGCCCTCCTTCGCCATCACCCTGTAGAGCGGAGCCGGCTCGAAGATTGCGCGCACCACGAGTGCGCCGTGCACCGGCACCTCGCCGCGGGCAGCCATAATGCGTGCGAAGGGTTCGCGCCCCGCGCGCAGGTCCTCGCGTACATCAGTCTCGATGATCTCGGCAGCATCCACCACCTGCAGCGCGAGTGGGGCGTCTGTCACGGGTGCAATCATTATCCTTGCTCCTTGATCATGCCGGGATGCCACGCGGGGTCCCAGACGAGGTTTGGCTGGACGTGCTCGATTCCGGGGACGAACGACAGCGCCTGGGTGATGCCGTTGGTGATGTGCGCTTCCATCGGGCATCCGCGCGTCGTCAGTGTAAACGTGACGATGGCGGTGTCTCCGGCGACTTCAACGTCGTAGACCAGGCCGATAGTCACGATATCGAGGCCAATCTCCGGATCGATCACCATACGCAGCGCATCGCGCAGCACGGCCTCGGATGGGGACGGCGACGGGTCACTCAAGGCCTCCTCCTGGCAATACCAGTCATCTGCGCGGCCTCGATGGCAGCCCCGGTCGCAAACAGCACTCCGCCGATGCGTACGCCGATCTCAAGACCGCTGGCGACCGTGACGATCAGGGTAACCGCGCCCAACATCAGCAAGGCCGCCGCCGCATTCGCCATCGGCTGCGAGTAGAGATCCGCAACGCTCGGCAAGGAGCGAGTGCCGGCCAAAGGCCCGAAGTGCCGGTTCCAGATGAGGAACGGCACGATCTTGTAATAGTGGGCCGCGACGAAGAGAGAGCACGCGAGCACGAGAACCACCACGTAGGCTGTGCGCAACCGCAGCGAGGCAGGGTTGGTCAGGACGAAGGCCGCGAGCGGTACGCCAACGGCCAGCAGCCCGAGCGCGCCAGCCGCCAGCCGCAATCCGGCATCGAGCTTCCGGCGGTGACGCTTCCGGTAGAACTCACGCGCCTGCAGGAGGAACGCGATGACGCCGGCGCCGATGAGCACGGCCGGCACCTCCCGGCCAATGATCGCGACGTGGTGCAGCACCGCGAGCAGGCCGGCACCGCTGGCAATCAGTGCCACCGCATACCTCGCGAAGTACTCGCGTCCACCGTGGCTCAGGAGAAACATCGGCAGCAGGCGGTGCGACACGCCGACCATTACAAGTAACACCCACCCGGCGAGCGCGATGTGCAGGTGCGTACCCAACGCGAGCGGCTGCACGCCGCCGAGAAATCCCGTGCGCAGGTTGATGCCGAGCGCGGCACCGAGCACCATCGTCGCCCCGAGAAAGACCGCCGCACAGCAGATGGCCCACCACGTCACGTCCCGACGCTCGGCGCGATGGAGCGTGACGCCCAGATTCGCGAGAAAACACGTGATGCCGACCGTCAGTGTCAACAGTGAGGCATACAGCACGATGCCGTTGCCGCGTACCAATGCCACCACGAGCATCGAGACGGCGCCCACGTGCAGCACAAACGTCGCGTGCGCCACGCGTTCCGATGCGATCGATTGCCCGAGCGCTACGGGCAGGAACTGGTACAGCGCGCCCATCAGCGACGTCGTGAGCCACCCAAGGGTGAACAGGTGCGTCACGCCGACCACCACCGGCGAAGCATACACACCCATCGCCAACGCGGGCGCGGCGTAGATGACACCGATCGCACCGATCAGGAGAAACAACGTGCCGGCGACGAAGTGTTCGCCGGGGAGCCTGAGCGGCGGACCGCTCACGCGGCCCCGAGGAAGAAGCCGAACGAGACGACCGACAGACCGTGCGCCTCAAGGGGAATGATCTGTTTCTGCTCCGTCATCCGTGCGCGCTTCGCGCCATCTTCCAGGCCCAGCAGCACGGGCACCGACGGTCCATAAATGTCGGCATCGAGCAGGCCGACTCGGTGGTCGCACTCTCTGAGCGCCAATGCCAAATTCACCGCGACGGTGCTCTTCCCCACACCACCCTTGCCGGCTCCCACCGCGATGATTCGCCGTGCCCCTGCAAGCCGTCCCTGGCTCGCCCACGGATCCCGCTCGACCGGTCGGCGCTCGGGCGTGAGCAACTGGATCTCGGTTCTCGCCGCCCCAGCGCGCGCCAGCCTCTCGATGATCGCCTCGCGCAACAGACCCGGCACCTCGTCGCGCTCGGTGGGAAGCGTAAGGGATACGTGCACCCGGTCGTTGCGCACCGCGACCGATCGCACCAGGCCGAGTGACACGATGTCGCGCCGCAGCCCAGGGAAAGACACCTCACCGAGCGCCGCGCGGACCGACGCCTCGTTCAACATCTTCCCGATCCGTCCGCTTCATACGTACAGCTCAAGTCGCCGTCGGGGAGGTAGCGCACGCGCAACGGGCGTTCGCCGAGCAACTCGCCGAGCAACGCGATCTCGGCCCCGCACGGGATCTTCGTGACGTCGACGAGATCGCGCAGCGGGCAGTGACAGAGCCGCAGCCTGGTGGCATCGTCAACGCGTTCGACGATCGGCATAAAACCCAGTTCCGAGAAGATCCGCGCGACCTCCTCGACGCGTGCGTCTCCCTCGAGATGTGTCACGCGCGCCAACGCTGCTTCACGATGCTGACCGACAAATTGACCGAAAAAGTCGCGCAACAACTTCTCGTGACCATTGCGCAGGAGATAGCTCCCGAGTTCCCGAAGGACCTCGCCTTCGCGTCGCGGAAAGAGCGTGTCCGCAGCGCCGGTCAGCGTGTACACGACTTCCGGGCGGCCTGGGCCACTGCCGACAACTCCGTCGCGGCGCACCAGTTCGCGAGACCCGAGCGTCTTGAGATGGTCCCGGATGGTCTCGATGTTCAGCCTGAGCTCCGCCGCCAGCTGCGGAACGCTGGCGCGCCCTCGCCGCTTGAGGGCGTCAAGCAGCGTTCGTTGGCTCGTGGTCACGGGTGCCACCTTCAATCTCTGCCTCCTCAGTGAGGTGCGCGCGGTACTGAGCGCTGCATCGATGATGACTGGTGCTTGAGGAATAGTCAAGGTATATTCCTTGACATCGGAGGTTCGGCATGACGGAGCAGGTCTTCACGGTCGAATATTCTTCGGTGGACACGCTCATGGCGCGTCATCCTGCGACCATGGTGGCGTTCAATGCGTCCCGCGAATCCCCTATCATGCCCGCATCCTCGGTGATCGTGCTCGATGGAGTCCGCTTGGCAGCCCAGCGACTGCCCAACCTCCTGGCACGTTCGAGGGCAGTGGTACAGAGGCGCGGCATGGCACCGCGCCTCGGCATCCTCGCATTCGCTGACGCCGACGGACGAGCGCCGCACGTGGCGGGCAAGGTGCGCGCCGGGGCCGCGGCCGGAGTGGAGGTCATCGTGCGCGTCGTGCCGTGGGCGGCCGACATCGACGAGGCGCGCCGGGTGCTCGAGACTCTCATGCGCGACGACGGCATGGACGGTATCTTCGTGCAGTTCCCGTATCCCGACGCGGCGTGGGCACCGCAGCTCGAAGCGATGATTCCTCCGGCGGTCGATGTGGACGTGATGTCGCCGGAACGCGTGACAGGCGTGCTCAACGGCGTCGAGCGACTCCCGCCGGTGACCGTCAGCGCCGCGCTTGCGCTGATCGATGCACACGACGTGCGCGTCGCTGGCCGTCGCGGGTTGGTGATCGCCGAGCCGAGTGACTTCGCGGCGATGTTCCGGCTCGCGTTCGTGCGGTGCGGAGTGCAGATGCTGCCCTTGATCCGACCAGCGGAGACGACATTGCACGAGCGGTTGCGCGAGGTGACAGTCGTGATCGCGGCCGCCGGCATACCCGGGTCCGTGCGCGCGAATCAACTCGCGCCGGGCACCGTCGCCATTGACGTCGGCTACTTCAATCCCGGCGGTCGCGGCGACATAGATATCAACGAGCGCATTGCTCATCTGGACGCCATCGCACCGGTGCCTGGGAGCATTGGGCCGATGACCGTGTCTTGCCTCGTGGAACGGACGATCCTGTTTGCCGAGCGACGGATCGCCTGACGGGCAACCGATCCTCTCCTTCACGAGGTCATGCCAAGGTATGCAACATGCGAAGGCGTAGGAGTCACAGCAATCGCTGCGGCGGCGAGTCCCGGTGAGCGTACGCAGCGATCCCGGAGTGAGGGCGGTCGTGCTCACGGGCGATCGCCCCACTGGCCCGCTGCATCTGGGCCACTACGCAGGTTCACTGCGGAACCGTGTCGCTTTGCAGGACGTTCACCAGCAGACGATCCTCATCGCGGATCTCCAGGCGCTCACCGACCACGCGGGTCGCCCGCGCGACGTGCGACAGAATGTGCTCGAGGTGGCGTTGGACTACCTGGCAGTGGGTATCGACCCATCCGTCACGACGATCGCGCTGCAGTCGGCGATTCCAGAGCTCGCCGAGCTCACCATGCTGTACCTGAATCTCGTCACCCTCGCACGGCTCGAGCGCAACCCGACCGTCCGCAGCGAAATCGAGCTTCGTGGCTTCGCCCGCGACATCCCCGCAGGCTTCCTTGTCTATCCGGTGAGCCAGGCCGCCGACATCACGGCGTTTCGCGCGACACTGGTTCCGGTGGGTGACGATCAACTCCCGATGATCGAGCAGACGAACGAGATCGCACGCCGCCTCGCGGGGCTCGCCGGTCGCCCGGTCGTGCCGGAGTGCCGCGCGCTTCTCTCCGCCACACCGCGCCTGCCCGGTGTGGACGGCCGCAAGGCGAGCAAATCGCTCGGCAACGCCATCGCGCTCTCCGCGTCGCCCGATGCAATTCGCGACAAAGTGCGTGCCATGTTCACCGATCCGGGACACGTACGGGCCAGCGACCCGGGACACGTCGAGGGCAACGTGGTCTTTGCCTACCTCGACGCGTTTGATGCGCAACGCGAGGAAGTCGAGGCACTCAAGCAACGCTACCGAGATGGTGGCCTCGGCGACGTGCTGCTCAAGCGTAGGCTCGAGGAGGTGCTTCAGGCGCTGCTCGCACCGATCCGATCGCGGCGCGCGTACCTCGCGCGCGACCCCGCGACGGTGCTGGCCATCATTCGCGCCGGCAGCGAGCGGGCACACAGCGTGGCCGACTCGGTGCTGGCCGACGTGCGGGATGTCTTCTTCCTGAACGACAACGGCTGACATACGCGAGACCCCACACGCCTTCGACTTCCCGCGCGGAGCACGACGATCGGGCATTCACGTCAATCCATGCGACAGCCGCATGCGTTTCGTCGCGGTGACCATCGCTTCCAGTGTGGGCCGCACCTCCACCCAGCGTCGGGTCTTCAGGCCGCAGTCGGGGTCGACCCGGAGCTGAGCGGGGGAGAGCACAGCGAGCGCCTTGCTCAGGAGATGTTCGATGTCTCCGGCCGCAGAAATGGCGGGAGCGTGCACGTCGTAGACACCCGGACCCGCGGCAGTGGGGTGACCGACGCGCCCGAACGTGGCGAGCAGCTCCATGTCGGAGCGCGACGTCTCGATCGAGTACATCGGCGTCCATTTCCGCCACCGCGGCGATGATGTCGTCGAACGCCGCGTAGCACATGTGCGTGTGCACCTGCGTTCCGTCACCGACGCCTGACGAGGCGAGCCGGAACGCACGCACCGCCCGGTGCAGATACGCGGGCCACTCGTCGGCACGGCCTTCGATCTCTGCCTCCTGGGCGAGGTGCGCGCGGTACTCAGCGCCGCATCGATCATGACTGGTGCTTGAGGAATAGTCAAGGTATATTCCTTGACAACGGAGGCTACATATGACGGACCAGGTCTTTACGGTCGAGGATACGGTGGACACGCTGATGGCGCGCCATCCTGCGACGATGGCGGTATTCAATGCGTTCGGGGTGGACACGTGTTGCGGCGCCCACAGCAGCGTGCGCGAAGCGAGCGCACGGGATGGTGTCGACGAGGCGGCGTTGGTGGCGGCGCTCGACCGCGCGATCGCGGAGGCTCGATGAAGGTCATCAACGTGCAGGCGGCAGCGGCGGCAGCGGTCTCCTCAAGCCCGATGCGTCCCGCGACCGCGGCAGTACACGACGTACCTGTCGTGCGCCTCGTCGTCTTTCGCATCGAGCCGGGCCAGCAGGTTGCGCCGCACACCAATCCGGGGACCGTGTTGCTGACGGTCCTCTCCGGGTGCGGGACGATCAGTGGCGACGGGGAGACGCATGAGGTTGGCGAGGGGAGTGTTGTGGCGTACTCGCCGGGCGAGCTGCACGCGATGCGCGCTGGCGATGAACCCTTCTGCCTGCTCGCAACGATCATCCACCCAAGATGAGCGGCGTCGGCACCGCAGCTCCGAGCAATGATTCCTGCGGCGGTCGACGTGGACGTGATGTCGCCGGAAGGGGCCGAACGACGGATCGTCTGACCGGCAACCGATCCTCCCCTCCACGAGGTTATGCTCGCTGGCGACTGCCCCACTGGCCCGCTGCATCTGGGCCACTTCGCAGGTTCACTGCGGAACCGTGTCGCTTTGCAGGACGCCCTGCAGCAGACGATTCAGTGGCAGCGTTCCTCGAGTTCAGCTGGGCAGACAGCCAACCGCGAAAGCAGGGCGGGCAGTGCTTGCTCGGCTTGAAACCGATGGCCGTAGAGTTGAAGTGAGCTCATCATCGTCGCCGGATCTCTATGATGTCTTGCCTCGGCGGCCGCGGAGCCAGATGCCGACACTGATCACACCAGCCGCAGCGGCGATGGCGATGATGTGTCCGAGTGTCATTTCCGCGCCGCGCCACCAAAGTACGACGGCTCCGACACCGGCAGATAGGATTGGGGCTATGACGTAGCTGGCCGCAGGCGACGGTGCGCGCGCAGCAGCGGGCCTTCGACCGCTTCCGGGACGAGTACAACGAGGTGCGTCCGCACGAAGCGCTCGGCATGGAGACGCCGGCGTCGCGCTATGCCGCATCCGCGCACCCGTATCCGTCGCGGATCCTCGCTTCCGAGTCTCCGGGGCACTTCACGGTGAAGGGCGTGACGACGGGTGGCACCTCGACTCCGGCGCCGTTCGGATTGCGACGCTGGACGAACGGGATTACATCATCCGGGAGTGACTCGACGAGTGCTCCGGTGGACACGCTGCCGTCGACAGCGTGCGCGCGATGCTGCTGCGAAGTGTGCGGCGGGTACTTCTGGCGGCCGGCGTGGCCTGGAGCAGCCGCGCCGCTGTCAGCAGCACATCGCGCGCGAAAGAGTAGCTTTCGGGAAGGCTGACGCGCCGTCATCAGTGCGCCGCCCTTCCCTTCCCGGAGATCGTATGACTGAAGAGGATCGCCTGCGCACGCACCCGCACGAGCGCCTGGCTGGCGACGCGCTGCACATCGACTTGGCGGCTGTGGCAGCGCAGTTGCGCGCCGAGCCCCACGCAGCGAAGAATGGACACCGTCAGGTCGCGCTCGCGCGGCACGGCGCACTCTCTCAGCTGCTGTTCGTGTTCGAGCCGGACGGTGAGCTCAAGGCGCACCGCACCGACGGCGAGGTCACCATTCACGCGCTTTCCGGAGAGCTCGTGGTGACACTGGAGGATGGTCCGCGCGCCGTCAGCGGTGGGCAACTGCTCTGTCTCGCAGGGAATGTCACACACTCCGTGCGTGCGACAAAGGCGAGCGAGATGCTGTTGACCATCTGTCACCATGTTCGCGCGTAGCTTGGCACCATCATTATTGACGTCGTCGAGCGCGAGCCGAGCGCCGTCATGAGCCCACTGGTCCGGCGCTATCTCAAGACGGCCATCGCCTTCCTGCTGATCGGATTGGGTCTGGGCTTCTGGATGCTACTCGGCCGGGAGTTCGGTGTACCGGTGGCTTGGCGGTTGCGCAGCGCACACACACACGCGTTGCTGGTGGGATTCGTGCTGATGATGATCGCCGGCGTCGCACTGTGGATGTTTCCGCGCCCTCGCGCCGGCGAGGCCAAGCATCAACCGCTGCTCGCCGAGATTGCCTGGTGGGGCATCGCGGGAGGCACCGGCGTACGCGTGCTGCTGGAGTCGTGGCCCGGAACACATCAGGGCTTAGCGTGGCGCGCGACCATCGTCGTGGCGGCGGCGCTGCAGGTTGCCGGACTCGGACTGTTCTTCGTGGCACTGTGGCCACGGATCCGGAGTTCCGGCGCGAAATCCGAGATGCGCTAGGTGGACGTTGACGCGTCTGCCAGCACGCGCAGCTCGCACATCGGCGGCGGTTGGGTTGGGCTGCTCGGCACTGTGCTCATCGGCCTCTTCCTCCGCTGGTATCTCGCGGGCGTCAGTCTGTCCCTTCCTACGGGAACGACCGTCGCACATCTCCGGCACGCCCACTCGCACCTCGGCTACTACGCGGTGCTCGTGCCGCTTGTCTGGCTCGCGTGGGAGTCCGGCAGCGGGCGACGGGTTCTCCGACGTTGGGAACGGTGGCTGTATGGCACTGCCACGATCGTGGCGACCATCGGCTTTGTCCGAGCGGGCTACGGAGTGCTCGGCATTGCCGGATCCACCATCGTCGGCACCGTCTGGATGGTGGCGGGCTGGCGCATCGCGCGGCACACGCGGGAAGCCGACCACCCACTGGTCGTCGTGTTCCCCGGCACGTTGCTGGCGCTCGCGTGCATCCCACTGATTGCCGGATCGCTGCGCACCGATCCGGCATTCGCGGCGGCCGCGGTCCAAAGCTTTCTCACGCTGATGCTGTTCTTGGTCGTGGCGCCCGGCGGGCTCGCGGCGCTCGGGGTGCGGCAGCGCTGGACGTGGGGCTCGCTCGTGACTGGCGCGTTGGCGGCACTGGCGCTCGGACTGTGGTCCAGTACTGCGTCGCGCATTGGGCTCGCGCTTCACGCAATCTTCTGGCTCGACGCGGCACGCAGGATGGCGGCACCGGTGTTCGCCCTGCCGTGGTGGGCCGCGGGACTTGGATTGCTCGCCGTCGCGGCCGGCGCGATTCCGCTCACCCACGATGTGGCAATTGGCGCGTTGCACTTCTTGATTCTCGGTCCACTGTTGAGCGCGCTCGCTCGCGACCGATTCACACCCGCGCTTGCGCCCAATACGTGGTGGTGGCATCACGCCGCGGTGCTCCTGCTCTGCGCGCCCTTGCTATTGCGTGGAATAACCGCGACCGGCCGGTCGGCAGGCATCGCCTCGGCGATTGGGGGCACTGCGGTCGTGGCTTGGTGGCTGGCGGTGCTCGCGCGACGTCGCGCGGTCCCGCCAGCCCCAAACTCGGCCTAGTGTGCGTCCATATTCACGCGCCGCCCGCCAGCAGCACGAACCGTTTTGACCTGGTCGGGCGTGACACGCGTGCCGTTATTGCCCCACTGGCTATAGACGTAGGTCAGGACGTTGGCGACGTCTTCGTCACCGAGTGCCAGTGCTGGCATCAGGCTGTTGTACTGCGCACCATTGACCGTCACGGGGCCGGAGAGGCCGTGCAGCACCACACCGATGGCGCGCTTCACATCTGCATTCAGGTAGTCTGAGGCGGCGAGCGGCGGGAACGCCCCAGCCAGACCGGTGCCGGCTGGTTGATGGCAGGCGGCGCAATTCTGCGCGTAGACGCGCTCACCCATTGTGATCTGTTCCGCGCGGTTTCGTGCAGCGGCTGGCGCGGGCGAGTCGCTCGTCGGCATCCGTTGCATCGCACCACCCTCGGGCTGGTAGATGCCCTCGTACTGCCGGCCGGAGTACACGCCGCTGTCTGGCGTACCGCCCACCGTCAGCGTGCCGATGGCGCCCTTGTTGAAGGCGCGGAAGATGGAGTGGTCCACCAGGATGTAATTGCCCGTGGTCTCAAGCTTGAACTCCACGATGGCCGCTCCGCCCGCTGGAATCAGGGTGGTCTGCACATTCTCGTTGATGCTCTTGGTGCCTCCTTCCGTGTACACGCGATCGAAGATTTCTCCGATCACGTGGAAGCTTGAGACGAGGTTCGGCCCACCATTTCCGACAAAGAGTCGCACGGTCTCCCCAACCTCGGCCGTGAGCGCCTTTTCGCCCATAAGGGCGCCGGCAGACCCATTGAACACAACGTAGGCGGGGTCCTCGTCGATGGCGCGTTGCATATCGAAGGGTTGGTGGCCCGTGACGCCGAAGTCCCCGCGTGTGTAGAACTCGCCTTGCTGCACGTAGTACTCGCGATCCACCGCAGGAAGCCCGCCCTTCGGCTCCACGAGGATGAGCCCATACATACCGTTCGCGATGTGCATACCCACCGGCGACGTCGCACAATGGTACACATACAACCCGGGATTCAGCGCCTCGAAGGTAAACGTCGCCGTCTGGCCGGGGATCACCAGCGATGCCGATGCACCACCGCCGGGCCCGGTCACGGCGTGCAGGTCGATGTTGTGCGGATTCCTGCTGGAAGGATGATTGGCGAGGTGGAACTCCACGACGTCACCCTGCCGCACACGGATGAATGAACCCGGTACTGTCCCACCGAAGGTCCAGAACGTGTAGTCCACGCCGTCGGCAAGCCGAGACGTCTGCTCGTGTGCCTCGAGATTGACGATTACCTTGGTGGGATACTGTCGCGTGATCGGCGGCGGTACCTCAGGCGGCGAGGTGAGCACTGCCGTCTCCTCTCCGCGGAGTCGTTCGCCGCCACAGGCCGAGACCAAGGTGAGGAAGGTCAGAGCCAGTAACCGGCGCGCTTCGTGAGGAGCGTGGAGCACCTGATACCTCTACGATTTGGGGGATGAACCAATCTATAGGGAGTTCGCACTTCAAGCGGGAAACCGGACAACGCCTGTTACAAGGATGAAGACATCACCGCGTGGCTCAATTCCTTTCAGGTGTGGGGACTTTACCGCAGTACTAATAGGAATGCGAGCGGTATAACGAAGCTTGCTGCCGACGAGCGCAGGTGCGGTAGCGGTTGTGGGGCCACTGCCCCACTATGTGGAAGGACTGCAGTGGCCCCACAACCGCATTTTATGGGAGCGCTCGCAGCAGAAGCAAACGTTATCCGGAGTGAGACCCCTCGGTGAGTAACGAACATCTCGGAAGGCGCGCGCTGACGACGTTGCTCGCGCTGAACGGCACGATGTTCGTCGTCGAACTCGTCAGCGGCTGGCGAGCGGAGTCCATGGGTCTCATCGCGGACGGCCTCGACATGGGCGCCGATGCGGCCGTCTACCTGCTCGCCCTGCTCGCCATCGGTGCCGCCGAGTCGCGCAAGCTGCGGGCCGCACGGTTCGCCGGCCGCGTGCAGCTCGCCTTGGCAGTCCTCGCCATGCTGGACCTTGCCCGGCGCGCCGTCATGGGCAGCACACCCGAGCCACCGACAATGGTCGTCGTGTCGCTCGCCGCCCTCGCCGTAAACGTGTGGTGCCTCGTCCTCCTCCGCCGCCATCGGCACGGGGAGGTCCATCTCGAGGCCGCCTGGATCTTCTCCGCCACCGACGTGCAGGCGAACCTCGGCGTCCTGCTGGCGGGCGCGCTCGTGGCCGCGTTCGACAGCGCGATTCCCGATCTCGTCGTCGGGCTGATCGTGTGCGGGCTCGTCCTCCGGGGCGCGATTCGCATCGGGCGGCGGGTCCGCGCCGCGGAGTTGGCCGCCGGCGCCGCGACATACGTGCGCCCCGGATAACGACGCTTGCTGCCGACGGCCACGCTATTGTAGCGCCTGCTGCGCAGGCGCATCTTATGGAGTGTCCGCAGCAGAAGCACACGTTATGCCGATCCGACTCGCCCCAAAGACTCGAAGTTCTTCTTGCTCCGCCGAGCGCCGGCATGCTGGAACGCGGTATCCACTCCACCATGCCGTCTACGCTGCTTCATCATCAACAATCCCGTGAATATCGCGCGGCGCCCGCCGCCGCGTGCGCCGCGCACTTTGCTCGCTGGCGTAGCGCGCGGCTGAGCGCCACAGCCTGCGCACTCAGCCGCGGTCCTGCACTTCAGAACCCCGTGACCGCCTCGAGCATGAAGCCTTTGAAGCGCCCGCCGTTCCGGATGTCCGTGCTCGCGAACCCGTCGTACGTCTGATTCACGTACTCCGCCTTCGGCAGCAAGCTCGGTGTAATCCACCAGCCGCCACCGAAGTTCGTGCGCGTCACCTTGACGTCCGTGTTCGCGCCACCGAGGTCGCCAGTGACGCTGTTCCACCGTCCGCCGACGAACAGCTTCTCACCCGGCAGGAAGCGGTACACAAGCTCACCCATCAGCTGCGTGACGTCGCGCTCGGGTGGAGCCACTCCTGCCACCTCTTGGCCGCGTCCCGTCGCCGTCTCGTAGACGCCAAAGAACTCGAGTCCCCGGTACTTGATGAAGGGGTTGATCATGTACGCCCGGACCGCGTCGCTGAATCCGGGGTTCAACATTCCGGACGAGGCATTCGCGGTCTCCGTCGCCACGTAGTTCTCGAGCACGAAGTAGTACCGCGACCCGGCACGGTCTCCACTGTAGAAGGTGTTATTGATTGCACCCGTCTGCGTGCGGTACGAGCCCGAGAGGCGCACGCGCAGGTCGTTGTTCAACTGCCGATCCACCCCGGCCTTGAACATCAATGCCGGCTCCCGGCTGTCCGGGCGCTGGATGTTCCCGCGGATCTCTCCGTTGGTCAGGGCGAGGACGCCGAACAGCCCTCCCTTCTGGACGATGGCCTCCGCCCCGACCTCGGTCGTGAAGGCATCAAGGATCAGGTTGCCGACGAACGGGTTGTACAGCGCCTGGCCGTTGTCGGTGCGGCGGAAGTGAAAGTCGCCGTAGTTGATCTCAAAGTGCCCGATCTTCAGCGTCGTGTATTTCATGATGCTGTTGAACAATGGCACGTCGATTGGGGACTCGTCGATCTGGAGGAAGCCGTCCTTCACCCACGTCTCGTTGTGGCGTCGCGCCGAGAGATAGCTGGTGAGCTGCACGCGTACCCCGGGCGCCAGCTGCGCGTGGAGATACATGTTCGCGGTCGCATTGTTGAAGCCGTTGCCGATCTCCATCAGCCGGTTGCGATTGGCGATGGCAGCGCTTCCCGCACTGCCGGGCGACGGTGCCACGGCGGCCACAGCGACCGAGTCGGCGGAGTTCTCGTGCGACAGCGCCTGGAACTGCTGCGTAAACGCTGCGCCCCACTGCAGCGCAAAGCCGGTGTAGGCGGCTCCGGCCACCTTCGGCGTCTCGAACATATTCAGCCCTCTCTTGTCCTGCGGCCGCAGATACTGAATGACGTTCTGCGGCTGGAAGCGCGCCTGCGCGGTATCCACTGCCTGCGCGCCCGCAGTCGCCGGCACCGCGGTCGCGGCCGCGAGCGCGATGGCGCCGCTCCACGAATGAACCCTGTTGTAACGCATTGTCTGCTCCGAGTTGAGGTTGCACCTGCCTGCCTGCACTTGTGTCGCACCAGTCCGTCCGTTGAATCAGGGCACAGAGCTCATTCTCCCTCCTGCACGAGCAACCCGTGCGTTCCGCGAAATACGCCGCGCTCCTTCCAGAGTGAGTACACGGCTGGAATCACCAACAGCGTCAGGACCGTGCTCGACACCATCCCCCCGATCATCGGAGCCGCGATGCGACGCATCACGGTTCCGCCTGCGCCGGTACCCCACAGCAGCGGCAGGAGGCCGCCCATGATCGCTGTCACGGTCATCAGCTTTGGGCGCACGCGCTCGACCGCGCCCTCGATCACCGCGTCGTAGAGGTCGGCGAGTGTGGCCCGTCGACCCTCTGCCGTGCGCGCTGCCCACGCGTGGTCGAGGTAGATGAGCATCACCACGCCAGTCTCCGCCGCCACACCGGCGAGCGCGATGAATCCGATGGCCACCGCGACTGACCAGTTGTAGCCGAGGAGCCAGAGGAACCAGAGGCCGCCGACCAGTGCGAAGGGGAGCGAGAGCATCACGATCAGCGACTCGCCGACGTTCCCGAAGTTCAGGTAGAGGAGCAGGAAGATCAGCGCAAGCGTCGCGGGGATCACGACCTTCATTCGTTCCTTGGCGCGCTCCATATACTCGTACTGTCCGCTCCACACCACCGAGTAGCCCGTCGGTACGGTGACTTGCGCCGCGACAGCGCGTTGCGCCTCCGCGACGTAGCTCCCGATATCACGGTCCACGACGTCCACGTACACCCACGCCGTGGGCATCGCCCCCTCAGTCCGGACGACCATCGGCCCCGCGACCGGCGAGATGCGCGCGAGTTGACCGAGCGGTACTTGCGCTGGACCGCCGGAAGCGCCGACAGCAATGCTGCCCATTCCCGGCATCGCCCCTGCGCCCGCGGCGGCGGACGACCCGTGCGCGACCGGCACCAGCACGGCGGCCAGGCGCTCCGGCGAGTCGCGAAGTTCTTGCGGGTACCGCACCCGCACTCCGAACCGTTGGCGTCCCTCGACGGTCTGTGTAATGGTCATCCCGCCGATCGCCGTGGCAATCACCGCCTGCACGTCACCGACGTTGAGTCCGTGTCGCGCGGCGGCCTCGCGGTCGATCTCGATGTCGAGGTAGTAGCCACTCACCGCACGCTCAGCGAACGCCGTGCGCGTCCCCGGCACCATCCGTACGGCTTGCTCGATCTCCTTGCCGAGCCGCTCCAGTTCCCTCAAGTCAGGCCCGAACACCTTGACGCCGACCGGCGTGCGAATCCCGGTCGCGAGCATATCGTTGCGCCCCTTGATGGGCATCGTCCACGCGTTCGTCACGCCCGGCAAACGCACCGCCGAGTCCATCTCGGCGACGAGACGGTCGTAGGTCATTCCCTCGCGCCACTGGTCGCGAGGCCGCAGAGAGATGGTGGTCTCGATCATATCCAGGCCCGCAGGGTCGGTCGCCGTGTTGGCGCGTCCGGCCTTGCCCCACACGTGCTCGACCTCGGGGAAGCCACGGAGAATCCCATCCTGCAGCCGGAGCAGCTCGCGCGCCCTCGCAACACTCACGCCGGGCAAGGTCGTCGGCATATACAGGATGGTGCCCTCCTCGAGCGTCGGCATGAACTCGCTGCCGATGCGTGCCCAGGGGATCCACGTCAGGATCACGGTCGCCGCAGACGCCACGACGACAGGCCAGCGATGCCGCAGGACGAACGTGATCAACGGATGATAGGCCCGCATCAGCCAACGGTTGACCGGGTTCGCGGCCTCACGGTAGATGCGCCCGCGGACGAACAGACCCATGGCCACCGGAACCAGCGTGACGGAGAGCAGACTCGCGGCGGCCATCGCGAACGTCTTCGTGTACGCCAGCGGCCGGAACAAGCGACCCTCCTGACCCTCCAGCGTGAACACGGGCAGGAACGACACGGTAATGATCAACAGCGAGAAGAACAGCGCGGGCCCGACCTCCTTCGCCGAGTCTATGACCACCTGCCATCGCTCGGCACGCGTGAGGCGGCCAGTGTCCAGCCAGCGCGACTGAGCATTCGGCTCCTTTGCCAGCACCGCCCGCTCGAGATGCTTGTGCAGGTTCTCGATCATCACGATCGCGGCGTCGATCATCGCGCCGATGGCGATGGCGATGCCGCCGAGCGACATAATGTCCGCACCGACACCGACATATCGCATCGCGATGAATGCCATGAGGATTCCCACCGGAAGCGTGATGATCGCGACGAGCGCCGACCGCGCGTGCAGCAGGAACACGATGCAGACCAGCGCGACGACGAGACTCTCCTCGAAGAGCTTGAACCGGAGGTTGCTGATGGCGCGCTGGATGAGGTCACTGCGGTCGTAGACCGGTCGGATGACCACGCCCGCCGGAAGACCCGGCGTCAATTGCGCGATGCGCGCCTTCACGCGCTCGATGGTGGTCAGGGCATTCTCCCCGAATCGCATCACGACGATCGCACCCACGGCATCGCCACGGCCGTCGAGCTCTGCCACGCCGCGCCGAATGGCCGGCCCGACCGACACGCGCCCCACCTCGGCTACGCGGATCGGCGTGCCGCGATCGGTCGCGCCTACCACGACGTTTTCGATGTCGCGCAGCGACTTCAGGTAACCGAGTCCGCGTACCATATACTCCCGCTCCGAGAGCTCGACGACCATCGCCCCGATATCGGCGTTCGACGCCTGGATGGCCTGCATCACGCGGGTCACCGGAATGCGGTAGGCCAACAGCTTCGCCGGGTCCAGATCCACCTGATACTGCTTCTCGTAGCCGCCGACCGTCGCAACCTCCGACACACCGGGAACCGCCGTCAGCTCGTAGCGCAGGTACCAGTCCTGGAGCGCGCGCAGTTCCGCCAGGTCGAGGCGACCGGTCGTGTCCTCAAGGGCGTACTGGTACACCCAGCCCAGCCCCGTCGCGTCGGGTCCGAGGGCAGGCGAGACGGACGCGGGGAGACGGCCCTTCAGGCCGTTCAGATACTCAAGCACACGGCTGCGCGCCCAGTAGAGGTCCGTGTCGTCGTCAAAGATGATGTATACGAACGAGACCCCGAAGAACGAGTAGCCGCGGACCACCTCAGCGCCCGGGACCTTGAGCATCTCGGCGGCGATCGGATACGTGACCTGGTCCTCGACGATCTGCGGCGCCTGCTCGCTGTACTCGGTCTGAATGATCACCTGCACGTCGCTAAGGTCCGGCAGCGCCTCCAGCGGCGTCCGCTGGAGCGCGAGGATGCCGCCCCCGACCGCGGCAATCGTCGCCAGCGCCACGAGGAAGATGTTGCGGACCGACCACTCGATGATTCGCTTCAGCATCGTTGGCGACCTCAGTGGTCGTGGGTGGTCGGCGGCGCAGTCGGCGGCGGTGCTACCTTCGGCGGCGGCGCCATTCCGGGCATCTCAGCCATTCCGCCGAGCGCTGACCCCAGGTTGGATTCGGCATCCACCAGGAAAGTCGCGGACGAGACCACCCACTCGCCGACGGCGAGTCCGGACCGGATCTCGATGCGGTCGTCCGACGCGAGCCCGAGCACGACTTCACGCGGCTCGAGCATCCCGTCATCCAGCCGGACAAACACGATGTTCCGTCGTCCCGTGGACAACACCGCGGAACGAGGCACGAGCACCGCCGCCGCCGACGCCGTTGCCCGCAGCCGGATCGTCGCGTACATCCCTGGGCGCAGTTGGCGGTCCGAGTTGTCGAGCTCGACGCGCACGCGCAACGTCCGTGTCTGCGGATCCACGACGGGTTGCAGGAAAACGATGGGCCCGCTGCGCGGGCGCCCCGGGAACGCGTCGAGCTCCACCGTGACGCGCTGACCAAGCCGAACGAGTGCGAGGTCGCGCTCGAAGATCTCAGCGTCCACCCAGACGCGTCGCAGGTCCGCGATGCGCAGGAGCGGATCGCCCGCCATCACCCGCTGGCCCTCGAAGACGAGCTTCTCGACCACCACCCCGTCGTACGGGGCGCGGATCTCGAGCGTCCGGCGGCTCTCGCCGCTGGCCTCGACGCGCGCGATCTCTTCGCCGAGTAAATCCCAATTGCGCAACCGTGTCCGTGCGCCGACCAAGAGGCGCTCCGCGCCCGCACGGGTGGCACTGTCCGCATTCTGCACGTCGCGGACGAGACGACCGGCGAGCACCAACTCATCCTCTGCGCTCGCCAGCATCGGCGAGTAGGTGGTCAGCAGGGGTTCCCCGGCGCGCACGTCGCGTCCGGTGAAGTCCACGAAGAGCCGCTCCACCCACCCATCGAACTTGAGGCTTACGGTGCGCACCCGTGTCTCGTCGTAGGTCACTTGCCCCACGCTACGCACAGCGAGCTGTAGCGCGCCTTGCTCGGCCCGCGCGTACGTCACGCCGATACGCGTGGCCTGCGCGGAGTCGAGCATCACGGGAGTTGACGTACCGCCGGCCGATGACGCGCCGTGCGCGTGGCCAGCCGCCGCCTCCGGTGCGCTCGAGTCGCGTGTCGCCCACCACGCCACGCCGCCCGCCACCGCCAGCACGAGCGTGCCCAGCGCGATGCCACGCCACCCGATGCGCGTGCCTGTCTCGTTCATCATCGATCCCCCGGCGTTTCGCGTCCGCCTGCTGCGTCAAAGAGTTCACGTCCCATCAACATCTCCAGTTCTGCCAGCGCCACGCCTTCCATTGCCTCAATCGCCGCCAACTCTTGCTCATAGCGATTCACCGTGACCTGATTGTCGAGCAGTGTCATCAGGTTGACGCCGCCGACGCGATAGGAAGCGAGCGCCGCCTCTACGGCAGCACGCGCCTGCGGCAGCACCGTGCTCCGATACAGCGTTTGGAGATTTCGCGCACGCTGCCACTCGGCATACGCCGCTCCGATGCGCGCGCGGGTCTCGGCGCGCATCGCCGTGAGATCGGCCACTGCCATCGCCCGCATCGCTTCTGCCTCGGCGCGCATCGGCAGTTGGCGTTGGCGCGCGAAGATGGGGACGGAAGTCCCGAGCATCAGGCTTCCCATTCGCTCAGGGCCAGTCGCACCGGCGCGCTGGCCATACTGGAGCCCTAGCTCCACGTCAGGAATGAGCTCCCGATACGCGAGCCTGCGTGCGGCCTCCGCCGCCGCGACCTCCGCGTCACCAGCCAACAGCATCGGGCGGCCCTGCAGGGCGATGTCCTCCAGTTCGGGCTGCGTTGGCAGGGATGTGGGGAACGTCGGCAGCGCCGCCGGCGGCGTCGAGTCTCCAAGCGAACGGTCCAATAGCCCGCCGAGGCGAGCGAGCGCGACGCGCCGCATCGCCTCCATCACCGTGATCTCCTCCGTCATTCGGGCCACTTCGACCCGCGCCTTCAACACGTCAGCCTGTGGAGCCTCGCCGACGCGATACATCGCGTCGGCGACGGCCGAGACGTTCTCCAGAAGGAGACGCGTCTCGCGAGCGATCGAGACGGCCCGCTCGACGCGATACAGCTCGTAGAACGCCGCCGCCACTGCGGCCCGCACTTCCCACCGCAGGTCGCGCGCACGGAAGGCCTCGGCCGTCGCACGCGTTCGGGCAACGGTGGCCGACAGTCCCAGTTTGCCGGCCGTGGGCAGCATCTGCATCACCTGCAGTTGCGTCATCCCCAGGGGATCCATCTGCGCGAGTCCGGGCAACTCCCGATTCATCAAGCCGAGTTGGACGCGCGGATCGGGCGGCCGCGTCGCGGTGACGGCCTGCGCGGCAACGGCGTCCGCGCGAGCTGCCGCTGCTCGAAGTCGCGGGTTCACGCTGTCTGCCGCCGCGTAGAGCTGCGAAAGCGACAGGCTCGGAGCCTGCGGTCCGCGCGCCGCCGCGGCGCTCGCTTGGGCACGCACCGCCTCAAGGGGCGTCAGCTGCGCCAGCGCTCCCAGAATCGAGAACTGGATGAGCCTCCCAATCATCCGTCGCTGCACTGGTCTGAACCCTCGGCTCACGTGTCTCTCCTTCGTGGTGGGTGGCCCTGCCCCGATGGCACGGGCACGACGGTTCACGAAGCTTCGCCGGATGCCAGTGGCCGGGCTGTCGCCGATGTCCCTATTTTACGTACGGTAAATTCCCACGACTACGTTTCACCCTCAGCGGCCCCGCCAACGTGGCCGCGTCGTCACACCGGACTCGGTGCGGCAATCGCGCCACAGCTGGATGCATTCGCTCGGCGTGATTGCACTGCGTCAGTGGTCTATTGTGCGCCCGTGCTTGGCGGGAGGGCGATGCCGAGCGCCTGGCAAAGCGTCGCGTGACAGTGCGCCACGCGCGCAACGACCTCGAGCGGATCGTCCGTGACCGTCAGGCCCGCAACGTCCTCTGGCGTGATTGTGCCGCCGGGAACCGCCGTGTCGCGCAACCACGCGACGAGCCCCAGCCAGTACTCCGCGCCGACGAGGATCACGGGGAACGATTCCAGTCGGTTCGTTCGACGGAGATTCAGCGCCTCGAACAGCTCGTCGAGCGTACCGACTCCCCCCGGCAGGAGCACGAACGCGCAACTGTGGCGCACCAGCGCGAGCTTCCGCAGGAAGAAGTAGTGGAACGGCACTCGGAGCGTGAGATGGACATTGGGCGGCTCGTCGTGCGGCAACTCGATGGTGAGGCCAACTGACGCGGCGCCCGCGCCGCGAGCGCCGCGGTTCGCCGCTGCCATCAGCCCTGGACCACCGCCAGTGATCACCGTGAAGCCGGCGGCAGCCAGTTGCGCGGCCACCTCCTCGGCCAGTGCGCCCCAGCGCGTTTCCGCCGCCGCCTGAGCCGATCCGAAGATCGTGACGCCGTTCCGGACCTGGGCCATCGTGGTGAAGGAAGCAGCGGCCTCCGCTGCGATTCTTTGGACGCGCTGCTGGTCTTCGATGCTGTTCGCGCCGACGAGCGCGGCCACGCGCAGGTCCGCCAACACGTCGAAGGACGTCGGCATCGTCATATCACAACCTCACGCGCCGTAGCAGCTGCGCATTGATCGCGACCACGACCGTGCTCGCCGACATCAGGACCGCGCCGACGGCAGGCGTCAGCAGGATGCCCCACGCCGACAGTACGCCCGCCGCGAGCGGAATCGCGACGATGTTGTAGCCTGCGGCCCACCAGAGGTTCTGGATCATCTTCCGGTATGTGGCGCGCGACAGCGTCACGATGCGAGGGATGTCCCGCGGATCGGAACGCACCAACACGATGTGGCCCGCCTCGACCGCCACGTCCGTGCCGGCGCCGATCGCGATGCCGATGTCGGCGGTGGCGAGCGCCGGCGCATCGTTGACGCCGTCGCCCACCATCGCGACCTTCTTTCCCTGCGCCTGAAGGGCCCGCATCCGAGACGCCTTATCCTCCGGGAGCACTCGGGCGAATACCGTGTCGATGCCGAGGTCCGCGGCCACCGCCTTCGCCACGGGTTCCGCGTCGCCCGTGAGCATCGCGACCTCGATGCCTGCTGCGTGCAGCGCGTCGATGGCTGCACGACTCTCCTCCCGGATCGCATCGGCCACGACGAACACGGCGATTGCCGCCCTCTCGTGCAACAGGTAGATGGCCGCCTGCCCCCGCGCCGCAGCATGTTCCGCGACGCTGCGGAGCGATTCGGTCACATCGGCGGCCACCTGCTCCAGCAAGGCGGGGCCGCCGATGCGGTACGTCGCTCCGTTCACCGTCGCCTCCACGCCACGGCCTGGAATGGCCCTAAAGCCTACGACGCCCGGCAGCGCCAGCGTGCGCTCGACGGCCGTCTTCACGATGCCGCGGGCGATCGGGTGCTCGGACTCGGTCTCGATCGCGGCCGCGATGGCCAGCGCGTCATCCGGCGCTGTCCCTTCGCGGACCCCGAGATCCACGACGCGGAACTCTCCGAGCGTGAGCGTGCCGGTCTTGTCGAAGATGACCGTATCGAGGAGCCGCGCCTCCTCCAATCCGCGACGATCACGCACGAGAAGGCCGCCGTGTACGCCGAGCGTCGTCGAGATGGCGACGACGAGCGGCACCGCTAGCCCCAGCGCGTGCGGGCAGGAGATGACCAAGACCGTCACCAGGCGCGTCATCGCGAAGTCGATCGGCGCGCCAAGCAACTGCCACGCCACGAAGGTCGCGGCTCCGGCGACGATGGCGACGACGGTCAGGACCTGCGCGGCCCGGTCCGCGAGGTGCTGGACACGCGACTTGGATCGCTGCGCATCGGACACCAGCCGCATGATGCCCGAGAGCTTGGTCGTGTCGCCGGTGCCGGTCACCTCGATGCGCAGCGACCCCGTGCCGTTGATCGTCCCGGCGATCGCCTCTGCGCCCTCGTTCTTGGTGACCGGACGCGACTCGCCGGTGATCATCGATTCGTTGACGTCGCTTCGTCCTTTCCGGACGATTCCGTCCGCCGGGATGTTCTCGCCCGGCCGGACGATCAGCACGTCGCCCGAACGCAGCGCGCCGACCGCGACGTCCTCCTCGCCGCTCTCGATCACTCGATGCGCCATATCGGGAATCAGCTTCGCCAGCTCCTGCAGGGCGCCGCTGGCCTCGGAGATCGATCGCATCTCGATCCAGTGGCCCAGGAGCATGATCGTGATGAGCGTTGCCGACTCCCACCATAACGCCTCGGCCTCGACGAACCCGAGCTCAACGACCGCCGAGAAGACGAACGCCACGGTGATGGCGAGGGAGATGAGCGTCATCATTCCCGGTAGCCGGCTGCGCAGTTCTCCCCAGGCGCCGCGGAGGAAGACCAGTCCGCCGTAGAAGAAGACGGCGGTGCCGAGCACCGCCGGTAGTCGGTGCGACCACGGAAATGAAGGCGCCGTGTAGCCGACCAGTGACTGGATGTGTTCCGCCCACACGACGACGGGGATCGTCAGGAGCAGCGAAAGCCAGAACTTCTGGCGGAACATCGCGGGGCTGTGGCCGGCGTGGCGGTCGTGGCCGGCGTGGTGAGAGTGCTGGGCGTGTCGGGCCTCAGACTCGTGTGCGACACCTGCTGCGCGCTCAGCGCGCCCGGCAGCGATCGTTGTATGACGGCGCGGTTCGTGCGCCGAATGTTTCCGCTCATCTGGGTGATGCATCACTCCTCCCGCGCTACCTCCACAACCGTAGGCCTGCAACCAAGAGGGAGTTTCCGGCGGACTCACCAGCCAGCCGCGCCAATTCCGCACTGCGTCCGTAACCGCGCTCCCACACCACACCCACGTATGGTGCAAACTCCCGACGGATCTCGAATCGCGTCCGCAACGCGAATGACGTGCTGCTCAATCCGCGTCCGATGCCGAACGCTTCGTCGTCCTTCAGCGCCACGGTGGACTCTAGGCGCGGCTGCAGTACCACGCGCTGCGTGAGGAACAGATCGTACGAAGCCGTCAGGTCGAACGACAGGTTCCCCCCTGACGTCACGAAGAGTGACGGTTCCAGCTCGAACCAGCCAGGCGCGAGGCCTTGGAGGCCGACCACGGCACCCGCCCGCGTCGCGTTCGCGCCTGGCGCGGTACGCAGGTCCGCGCGCGCGCCGAGCTGTAGGTCCCACCACGGGCTCAACATCCGGCCGTACAGCAGCTGATACTCGCCGTGCGTCGCGCGCTCCACCGTGGCCGCGCTTCCATCCGCCTTGAACCACAGGCGACGGCTCGCGCCGCCGGTCCAGGCAAGCACGTCGAACAGCATCGGACGCTCGCCACCCGATGGATCGTACTCGAGCACTTCCGTCAGCACGAAGGTCTCGCGACCCCAACCCATTCCGTGCGTCCCCGCGTGCGGCACGCTGTCGCGTACCTGAGCGGACGCGGCGCGTCCCGCGCCACAGAGCGCGATCGCAAGATGAAGGGCGATGACGGCACGTTTCACCCCGCGCTCACGCGGCATCGTGATGCCCCTCGTGACCCGTTGGCGCACTCACGCGTACCTCGCGAAACATTCCCACCTCCATATGGTAGAGCACGTGGCAGTGGAACGCCCAACGGCCGGGTGCATCCGCCGTGACCAGCAACGACACGCGCTCCGCGGGCTTCACGTTGATCGTGTGGATGCGTGGACTGCGATCGCCCTGTCCGTTCTCGAGTTCCATCCACATCCCGTGGAGGTGCATCGGGTGATTCATCATCGTGTCGTTCACCATCGTGAGGCGAACGCGCTCGCCGAACGTGAGGTCGATCGGTGCCGCCCGATCGTATGGGACGCCATCGATCGCCCACGTGAAGCGTTCCATATTGCCCGTCAGGTGAACCTCGATCTCACGAGTCGGTGCACGAAACTCGGGGTACGGGGCGACCGAGCGCAGCTGCGAGTAGAGCAGGACTCGCCGTCCGTCTTCGCCGAGGCCAACCCCCGGTTCTGCGAGTCGACTCTTCGTGCTCACCGGGACCATCGCGTTCCCCACGCCGTGGGTGTCCGGACCGTGCGCGGTCTCGGTCGGCAGCGAACCCGGCGCACGACGCGACGACGCGAGATCCATCGCGCCCATGTCGTGACCTGCGTGTTCGTCAGTCGCGGCGGTCGATGGCACTCGGCCCGACGGCGCGCTGGGCGGCGTCTCGTGCCCCATCGACGAGTGATCCATCCCCTCCCCACCCATCGCGGAGTGGTCCATCCCCATATCCGCCATCGTCAGGAGTGGACGCTTCCGGCGTGGCGGCAAGTTGGCGACCATCCCCGGCTGCGGCGCCAGCGTCGCGGCGGTGAACCCGCTGCGATCCATCGCCTCAGCGTACACGGCGTAGGCGCGACCGTCGGGAACCTGCACGATCACATCATAGGTCTCGGCGATGGCGATGCGAAACTCGTCGGTCTCGATCGGCTCCACTGGCTGGCCGCTGACCTGCACGACGGTCATCGGCAACCCGGGCACGCGCACGTCGAAGTACGAGCCGGCCGCCGCATTGATGATCCGCAGCAGCACACGCTCCCCCGGCGCGAACTGCGCCACCCACGGCGCCTCGGCGACCTGGCCGTTGAGCAAGTAGCAGTAGGTCGCGCCCGTGACGTCGGCGATGTCCGTGGGGTTCATTCGCATCCCGGCCCACATCCAGCGGTCACCGACGGTGGCACCGAGACCGTCGCGCGCCACGTCGCGGAAAAAGTCGGCGACCGTGCGACGCTGATAGTTGTACGCGTCGGGCTGCTTCTTGAGCTGAGAGAGCACGCGATACGGGTTCTCGAAGGTCCAGTCGGAGAGTACGAGGACGTGCTCGCGGTCGCAGGCGGGTCCGGAGCGCTCGGCGGGCTCAATGATCAGGGCCCCGTAATGCCCGAGCTGCTCTTGCAGGCCGGAGTGGCTGTGATACCAATACGTGCCCGCCTGATTCACCGAGAAGCGGTACTCGAAGGTCTCGCCGGGTCGAATGCCGGGAAAGCTCAGTCCGGGCACCCCATCCATTTCGGGCGGCAAAATGATGCCGTGCCAGTGGATGGACGTGTCCTCCGAGAGCGTGTTGTGCACGCGGATGACGGCTTGTTCCCCCTCGCGGAATCGGAGGATGGGGCCGGGCAGGGTGCCATTGATCGTGGTCGCGCGCGCGTTACGACCGTCCAGACGGAGAGTTGTCTCCGCGATCGTCAGATCGTACTCTCGAACGCCATTCGGCGATGGCGGAAGTGGTCCGAGGCCCGCATCGAGATTGGAAGCGTCCGGCGCCATTGCGAGCAGCCGCGGGGGCAACGCAGAGGCGGCGCCCAGCAGTGTGGTGGCACCGAGAAAGTGTCGGCGGGAAACTGTCATCGGAACGGTCACGGGGAATCGAACATCGCTCGTGGGGTCGGGTGGTGAGCCATCGGCCCTTCGCAGAGCGACGGCACACCGCCGTCTTTAATGTAGCAGCAGTTTTACGAGCAGTAAAGCCGCCTGGGCTGGACATCCGCCGGGACGGGCACTTGCCGCTGGCACATTACGCAGAGTAAACTCCCTGCGGTACTGTTCGTTCCCACCGTCGCCCCCAACCCCGCGTCCAATGCCCCTCGCCCTACGTCGTCTCGCAATTGTCGCCGCATTGTCTTTTGCGGTGACCGGTCGCGCCGCAGCGCAGGACCACTCCGGCCACGCGGGCCACGCCCCGTCTTCCGACGCGCAGGCTGCGGTTGTCCAGACCATCAGGGCGCTCTTCGCCGCCGCGGAACGCGGCGACTTGGCGGCGCTCGACTCCATCTACGCCGGCGACAGTCTGCTGGTCATCGAAGGGGCCGGCATCAATCGTGGCTGGGCCGACTATCGTGACAATCATCTCGCGCCTGAGCTCAAGGAGTTCAGCAACTTTCGATACCGGCCATTCGAGATCGAGGCTCGCGTGTCCGGCGATCTAGCGTGGGCGACGTTTCGGTACGCATTGACTGCGGACCTGCCGAACGGCAAGGCAGATGTTGTAGGCCGCGGTACGGCAGTTCTCGAGCGGCGCGGAGCCCGATGGATCGTTCGGCTGACCCAGACTGCGAGCCGACCACGCCGCCCCAGCGATCCACCGATGCCGTGAGCATTGGCCGCTGCCCTGAGCACCTCAATCCCGGTATGTTCAAGGTATGACTCCACGAAAGCGCCGTATTCATTCTCCGAAGACACCCCGCCTCCCCGAGACGATGAAGTTCTCCGGCAGTGGCGTGGGAACCGTGCTTGGTGAGCTTGAGTCTCGGTTGATGCGCCTGTGCTGGGACTCGGGGCGTCCGCTGAGCGCGCGCGAGATTCACGAGCGTCTGCGCGACGAGCATCCCGTTTCACCCTTGACGAGCACTACGGTGCTCAATCGGCTGGTTGCGAAAGGGTATCTCTCGCGTGCCCGGGTGGACGGGCTGCTGCATTTCAGTCCGCGTGTCGACGAGTCGTCCTTCGTCACGCAGGCCTCGCGTCGCGCGGTCGAAGGCCTTCTCTCGCTCGGCGCGGAGGCTGTCACTGCCTCGATCGTGGATGTGCTCGCCGAGCGTGACCCCGAACAACTCGAGGAGTTGGGACGGCTGATCCGCCGGAGACTGCGCGAGCAGGGTGGCTGAAAACGTGGCGGCGCGCAGTGTCGGTGTCCGGCCACCAGTCATCCGCCGCGAAGAGAGAAGGCGTCGGCTCCTGCTCCTTGCCATCGCCGGGCTGTTGCTGCTCGGCATCACGCCGGTCGTCGGGCATCACGTGCTCGGTGCCGTGCCGTGGCTGTCCGCCGAGCAGCATCACTTGGCGATGCTGTGCCTCGTCGCCTTGCATCAGTTGCTCGAACCGGTCCACGATGTCGCGCACTGGGTGCTCTACGCGGGCGTCGGCTTCGCCTTCTTGGAACGGGGACGCGTGCTGTGGAGACATTGGGGCGTCATGCGCCGTCTGCCGAAGGCACGAGTCGGGGCGGACACCGCTGTTGGCCGCGCGGCGATGGCGGCCGGGCTGAACACGGAGCAGGTGCGAACGGTGCGCGGCTTGCCCACGCCGGCGTTCACAAGTGGGTGGGTGACACCGCAGGTCATCATCGCGGCGGATCTGCCCGCACGCCTTTCGCTTGACGAACTCACCGCCGTACTCGCACACGAGGCCGCCCACCTGCGGCGGCGCGATCCGCTGCGACTCTTTGCACTGCGGACCCTTGCGTCGCTCTTGTTCTGGCTACCCGTACTCCGGCGAGTGGCGACGGACCTGGAAGACGAAGTAGAGATCACCGCAGACGATGAGGTGTCGCCTCGATTGGCGCTCCCATTGGCTTCCGCCGTGCTCAAGCTCGGCAGCAACGCGCCTGCGGTCGAAGCGGGCGTGGGTTTCCAGCGAGCGGACTTGCTGCCGCGGCGCATCCGTCGGCTCGCCGGCGAGGATGTCGCAGCCGTCTCGCACACGTCGACCGGCTCGTTGCTCTCGGCGACAGTCGCGTTGCTGTTCGCCTGGAGTTCCGGCGTGATGGTACTGCATCCACTGAGCGATCCCGGCCTGCACGCCGAACACGGCCCGGCGCACTGCGACCATCCGGGAGAGAATCCGCTCACGCATCTGTTCTGCAGGGGGTGGGTGGTCCTTAGCGCCGAGGGCACGGGGTGTCCTCACGAGATCAGTCGCCGCACAAGCCGCTAGTTCCGGGAGGATGGAACAACGCCCGCCCTTGCGCAGCGCGGGCCTGATCTCGTATGCTTTACACAGCGTAAACGACTCACTTTCTCCCGCCCCCGCAATGAACCTCCGCACACCTTTCGTGGTCCTTGGCGCCGCGCTTGTACTCGTCGCGCCGCTCAGCGCTGCCAGCGCACATCCGCGACTTCTCAAGTCAACCCCGGCAGCGGACGGCCGGACGAACTCGCCACCGCAGCAGGTGACGCTGAGCTTTAATGAAGCGCTTGACCTCGCGCTCACCCGCGTCTCCTTGCATCACGGCGAGATGGCAGTGCGACTGGACTCACTCAGACTCGTCGCCGGCGACGACAAGTCCGTCACTGCCACCATCGTCGGTACCCTCGCGCCCGGTCGCTACACCGTGCGGTGGCAAGTCACGGGTGACGACGGACATCCGGTGCGCGGAGCGTTCAGTTTCGAAGTGCTTGCGGCGGCTCCTGGTGCAAGCCGTCCCGAGCGCCGCTAAGGCGGTCGGATGCCAGTCGCTTCCGAGTTCGGCGTCGAGTCGCTCGCGTATGTCGGCATTCGCGCGGTGCTCTCGCTCTGTAGCGTTCTGCTGCTCGGGGCGCTCGCATTGCGGTTCGTCGTGCTGCGGCGGTACGCGGGGCCTGATGCCGATGTACTTCGCGCAGCATCGGATGTTCAGCTTGCGCGATGGATCGACGGATTGGGAGTCGTGGCGGTCGTCGCCACATTCGCGCGACTCGGCGCGCAGCACGCCGCCGTGTTCGGTGCGGACGTCAAGCCGTCCGCGGAGTCGCTTTCGACGCTCCTTTTCCGCGCCGGTTGGGGGCGGAGCTGGTGGGTCGCGATCGCGAGCGCCGCAACCGTCACTTGGCTGGCACCACGTCTTCGAAGTGCCACTCCGAGTCATTGGGCGGCTGCCTCGGCTGCAGTCCTTGTCTTCGCCGCCACTCAACCTTGGTCCGGTCACCCCGCTGCCGCCGCGATGCCGTTGCTGGCGATCGCCGCGCAGCTCGTTCACATCATTGGCGCCGGCGGGTGGATCGGGAGCCTCGCCCTGCTCACTTTCGTCTCTGTTCCGGCCGCCATTCGCATCGGTTCCGACGGAGGAGGCGATCCTGACTTACGCGTCGCAGCACTACTGCGCGCCTTCAGCCCCACCGCGCTGTTGTTCGCGGCCTTTCTCGGCGTCACCGGACTCGCCACCGCCTGGGTCAATCTCGGAGGCGTCGCGGCTCTCTGGCAGAGCCCTTACGGGCGTACGCTGCTCGTCAAGCTGTCGTTGCTGGCGATCGTGGCGGGAACGGGCTTGTACAACTGGCGGCGCGTGTTGCCTTCGCTCGGAGCGCCGTCAGGCAGCGCCGCTCTGCGTCGATCGTCGCTCGTCGAGCTTGGCGCGGGGTTGCTCGTTCTACTCGTAAGCTCGATGTTGGTCGCCACGCCGATGCCGAGTGAATAGCGCCTCGGAAGGGGACGGCATAACGAAGCTTGCTGCTGTCAGCCACGCTATTGTAGCGACCGCTACGCGGTCGCATCTTATGGAGTGTCTGCAGCAGAAGCAAACGTTATGCCTACGAACGAGGTTACGAGATGTCCCCATTGCTAGGGTTGCTGTTCATTCTCGTCGCCGCGACGGCATCCGTCGCCCTCCTGTTCTGGCTCGAGCGCAAGCTGCGCCAACCTGGGCTGGCGTTCCTCCTCTTCGCCATCGCCCTGCTGGCCGCGTCCGCGTTCGGGTTCCGCGCCGGCCAGCGCTTGATCCCAGCGCTCTTCTGCTTCCAAGCGGTTGGCTTTCTCTTCTCCGCCCGCTGGCGTCGTCACCAAGCCCGTGCCGCGAGTCTCGGTGCCGTGAACAGCCGGGGAGATAGGTAACACTTCAAACCGGGGACATGGGTAACACTTGGTGAGGGTGCCCGGTCATTCCCGGATGATGTAGTTCCGTTCGTCCATCTTCGCCAGCAGGATCTCGCCGAGGTAGATCGACCACACGCCGTCGGCCTCTTCGGTGAAGCCGAGGTGATAGCCGCGGAGCGCGTTCGCGATGAAGATCACCTTGGTGTTGAAGCGGAAGGTCCCCACCGTCGTGACGCGCTTCACGATGTAGTGCCCGGGGTTCTCGAGCGCCGGCAGCCGTGACGGGTACTCGCGCGGCGAGGCGTCGTACTGCGAGCCTGGCGGCTTCCCGCCGTGATGCGTGTGCGGCCACTCTTCATTGTACTCCGCGCGGAACGCGTCGAAGGCGCGCTGCTGCGACCGCATCGTCGCGCGCGGTGGCCGAATGGCTTCGCGCTTCAAGGTGCGATGCATCCGCTCGTGCGCCCCGTTCTCTTGCGGCGACGCGGGCCGGATGCGCTGGTGCTGGATCCCGAGGCGCATCCACCACACGTTCAGGTGCGAGAGCCCGCAGATCGAGCGCGTCACGAACGGCGCCCCGTTATCGGTGCGAATCGCGCGCGGCAGCCCGTACTCCCGGAACGTGCGCTCGAAGATCGGCCGGGCGTCCTTCCCCTTCACGGACTTGAGGCCGTGGCACGTCAGCAGGAAGCGCGTGTGCTGGTCCGCGATCGTGAGCGGATAGCAGTACACGTGGTCCTGCGTGCGGAACTGCCCCTTGAAGTCGGCGGTCCACAGATCGTTCGGAACCGCGGTGACCGGATCGACCACGCCAGGATGCGTGCGCGGCGATCGCTTGCGCCGCGGCTGCACCAGGCCCTCGCGCTTCAGGATCGCGCCCGCGGTGCTCACGGCCGGCCAGTCGCGGATCGCCCGGTGCCGCGGCGCGAGCCAGTCGAGCAGCATCGCCGGGCCCCAGTTGGGATGCTTCCGCTTCGCGTCGATAAGCAGCGCCGCGATATGGTCCGGCGTCCGGTTCGGGCTCGTGTGCGGCCGCCGGCTCTGCGGCTGCAGGCCCGCCAGGCCGAGCTCGTCGACGCGCCGCACGAGCGCGTAGCCCGTCTTCCGGCTGATCTCGTACCGCTCGGCCAGCTCCGTCATCGTGTACAGCCCGCGCCGGTACTCGCGCACGAACTCCTTCCGCTGGTCCATAGGTCTCGTCTCCCGCCACGGCATCGCAACCTCCCCGGTTACGTGCCACGTTAGCAGTGTTACCTATGTCCCCGGTTTCGAGTGTTACCTATGTCCCCGGTTTGTACCCGGCGTCGGCCTACCGGGTATGGTTCGCGTCTGTACGTGGTGGACCTGGACCCGGCCACCGGACTGCTGTCGCTGGATTCCCGGTTTCGCACACCGGGTGATGCCAAGCCGGGCGTGGCGATGCGCGGCCAGCGCTGGCCGCACGGGTACGCGGGGACGGCGGTGCCGCACGGGACGGTGTTCTCGCGCTGAAGCGCGCTAGAACTTCCGGCTGTATCCCACGCGAATCACCTGGGTCTCCAGGTAGTCCACGCTCGTCAGTCGAAAGCCGGTCCCCCGGATCGTCCGCCGCACCTGCATCGTGTTGAACAGGTCGGTGGCGTTGAAGATGATCTCCCCCTTGCCGCGCTGGACGCTGCGTCGGACACCGACATCGAGGGCGTAGCGGTCGCCGATCCGTCCCTGCGGCAGCAGGTCAGGCGCCAGCCACATTCCCGAAAGTCGCGTCTCCCAGCCTCGCTGGGACGTGATGTTCGCGTTGAGCTTCACGTTCCCCGAGATCAGCCGCTCGTTTGGCGCCGCATAGTTCACCGGCACCGGGTACCGGTTCACCACGGAGAACGCGTCGAAGCGGTTCTCGTACACGCTCGCGTTGGCGCTCACGCGCACCTGGTCAGAGATCCCCTGCTGCCAGACCACCTCCGAGCCGGTGTTCCGGCTGCGCCCCGCGTTCTGGAAGACGTTGTACAGCAGGCGGCTCCCCGGGGCCTGGGTGGCGATGCGCGTGATGGTCCCGTCCACGAGGCGATGGAAGACGGCGAGGTAGAGGCTTCCCTGGCGCCAGCTGGCCTTGTAGCCGGCGTCGACCGAGGTCGTGAACTGGGGACGCAGCGCCGGATTGCCCACCTTGATGAGCTCGGGCTCGTCGTACTTGGGGAAGATGCGGATGTCCACCTCGTTGGGACGGTCCACGCGCTGGCTGAAGAACAGCGACAGCTTGTTGCTGTCGTCGAGCTTCCACGCCGCGCGCACGTTGGGGAACAGCCGGTCGTAGCGGTAGCCGTCGCTGCGGTAGGTGTTGTGGTCCGGGTTGACCTCGTAGTCCACGTGCACGGACTCGAAGCGCAGTCCGCCCTCCAGCTCGAGCGACGGGCCCTCGTACACGTAGTTCGCGTACAGGGCGGGGATCGTCTCGCGATAGTCCGCCCACCCTCCGGCGCCCGGGTCGATGACCGACGCCACCCCGGGCCTGAAGCGCATGTTCACCGGGATGGACCGCCGGCGTCCCTTGAACCCCGCCTCGACGCGCCCCTGCCGCAGCGGACGCGTGTAGTCCAGGTTGAGGTCCACCACGTGCTCGTCGGACAGCAGCTTGAACGCGTCGGTCCCCGTCAGCGTGGGCAGCGTGTTGGTGAAGTCGTACCGCTCGTCCTCGCGATGGAACGAGTAGTTCCCCGTCACCAGCAGCTTGTGGCCCGGCTGCAGGAAGGCGTGGGTGAGCACCGCCGTCCCGAAGGCCGTGTACTTCACCTCGTCCTCGAGGAACTGCCAGAGCCGATCGCGGGAGGCGGGCGTCGCGGTCCCGTTGAAGTACGGGTTGTCACCCCAGTCGAGGATCTTCTCCCGGTTGAACAGGCCGGAGACGGTGAGCGTGTTCCGGCCATCGATGGCGTGGTCCACCCCGACATTGAGCGTGGCATAGTCGGTGCGGCGGTTGCGCTTGACCTGCTGGAGCACCACCGAGCCGTCGTCATACGTCCGCGTGGCGAACTCGTTCCGGTTCAGCGTCGGGGCATACAGCCAGTCGGCCTGCAGGAAGGCGTTGTTGGCGCCCTTGCGCCGATTGAGTGCGAGCGACGGGTTGACCTTGGGGGTCCGCTGGAACTGCGGGCGGATGGTGGGGAGGTTCTCGCGCCGCACCCACAACGCCCCGGCGCCCCCGACCAGGCCGACCTTGCCGTTCACCCCCTCCTGGTCCTGCTTGCGCAGGACGAGGTTGATGACCCCCGCGCTGGCGTTCGCGTCGTACCGGGCGCCCGGGTTGCTGATGATCTCGATGCGCTCGATGGCCGAGGCCGGGAGGTTCTCGAGCCCCGCCTGTGAGCCGTAGCCGGTGAGCGCCGTCTGCTTGCCGTCGATGAGCACCGCGACCTTGTCGCTGCCCCGCAGCTGCACGCGGCCGTCCTGCCCCAGGGTCACCCCGGGCAGGGCGGCCATGGCCTGCAGGGCCGAGCCGCCGACCTGGCTGACGTTGTCGGCCACCGAGTACGACTTCCGGTCCATCGCGGACGCGACCTCATCGGCGCGGGCCAAGACGGCCACGGCCCCCAGGGCCTGCGTGACCGGATCCAGGGCGAGCACGCCCAGGTCGAGGAAGGGACTCAGTTCGCCCACGAGGACCCGCTGCCGAAGCGGCCGAAAGCCGATGCGGCGTGCCTCGAGCAGGTACGTCCCCTTGGTCAGCCCCGAGAACGAGAAGGCTCCGGTGGCGTCGGTCAGCCGCCCGCCCACCAGCGCACTGTCGCGCTCGGTGCGGAGTTGGACGACGAGGAAGGGAATGGCCGCCTTGCTCTGCGCGTCCTGCACCCGGCCGGAGATGGTGACCGCGACCGCCTGTCCCAGGAGCCGATGGGGCGGCAACAGCAGGGCGAGCAGAAGGAGAGATGCGAGGCGCGAAGGCAAGGTGGTCTCGGCTGAGGGGGTCGCGCGCGCCGGTCGCGCGCGCCGCTGCACCGCGTACGCAGGGCGGACGAAATCTGCTGTGTGCAGCGCGCGCCGAGCGAACGAGACAGTTGGTGCACATGGCCGGTCAGGGTGGCGGGTTAGCGGCCCCGACCTCATCGTAGTTGAGGGTCGGCCGGGTCGCGGCGTTTTGCGTGTCCCCTCATGGCGCGGCACATCCATGAAGCAGTAGCCCGTCCGTCAATCGGAGGCTCAAGTGAACCGCGCGTCCATTGCGTTCCTCCTGATCCCTATCGTCTGCGCGGCGTCCTGCGCTCGCGGGCGCGCGTTGCGGGACGCGAGTGACGTCACCGTTCCGCGCCTCCGCATGGTCGGCACCGACCTCGCGATGCGATCCGGGCCCGAGCTGCGGGGGCTGCCGCCGGACCAGCGCTTTCGATTCATCTCGCCTGATTCCCTCGTGACGGGCGTTGCCGCAGCAGACATAGCGTCAATCGAGGAGCCGCATGTCGCGGAGTTGCGGAAGACATTTGCCACGGTGATGGGGAACGGACGGTGGGTGGAGTCGGACGACTCGGCGCAGTTCGACGTGACGATCTTCACGACGTCGCGCACGAAGATGCAGCCCGCGAGCCGCACGCGACTGGAGCAGGAGCTTTCGACATGCGGCGACCGTTCGACGGGACCGGTCTTGATCTGGTGCCCCGACGCCTCCCTCCACTACACGGAGTCCTGGCTCACGGTGGTCACCACGTTCCACATCATTCGGCGTCGCTCCGACGGCGCGGTGCGAGTGTGGCGGGGCTCGTCTCGGGTCGATGCCGAACTGCTCGAGATGCTCCGCACAGGCCAGGGCAGATGAGCGGCGAGCGGGCTGCCTGGGGGGCCGGTGCGAGCAGCCGCAACGTGCCCGTCAGCACGGCGCCGCGGAAGCGCGTGCGCGTCAGCTGGACGCCCCTGGCCTGCACCGCGGCACTCGTTGCGGCCTGCGCGTCCGAGCACCGCCCTCGGGTCACGCTCGAGGTCGGCGCGCGCACGCCTGCCCCCAGCTTCATCATCGATGCCCCCGTCGCGCCGCACTTCATCGACGTCGAGCGAGCATCGGGACGACCTGGTCGCGCGGGAGACACCTCGTTCTGGCGCCTCGTGCGACGCGCCGACACGACGGTGACGCCACCCATCCACCTCGTGTACGGCACGGTGCCGCCCGGATACCGGTCCGTCGCACCGGCCGCCATGCTGTTCCCGGCGGAGTACCGGGTGCGGGTGAGGTACGTGCATGACATCAGCACCCTCACGTTCTCGGTGCACGCCGACGGCTCCGTCCGCTGAACCCGCTGCGCGCCGCGCCCCACCTCCACTCCGCATCCGCCGATGGCCGCCGCCCCTGACCACCATCCCGCTCGGCCCCGAGGCGACTTCCTCCCTGGCGAGGCGCGGCTCGTGCGGATCGTCCGCGAGCCTGATTCGACGCCACCGGTGCCCGCAACGACGCGCGCGACATGACGACGCCGTCGCCCACCGACGCCGGCATCCGCACCGGATCCGAGATCCGGTCCGCCCTCCGGGCGCTGCACGACGAGAGTGCGGCGTACTGGGGGTCGCTCGACACCCGGACGTTCCTCGCGCCGGTCGGCGCCGCGTGGTCGCCCGCGGACAACGTCCGGCACCTGACCAAGTCGGTCCGCGCCGTGACGCAGGCGCTGCGGTTGCCGCGCCTCGTCCTGTGGATCGCGTTCGGCCGGGCCGGCGCGCCGTCGCGGTCGTACGACGCGGTGCGGGAGGACTACCGGGCCCGCCTCGTTCGCGGCGCGAGCGCGGGGCGATTCGCGCCGCGCCCCCAGGCGGCGGCGCCCGCCCCGGAGGCGGCCCGCGCGCGCATCATGGCGTCGCACGCCGCTGCCATCGAGGCGTTGTGCGCCGCCATCGCGCGGTGGCCTGAACCGGCGCTCGATGCGCACCGACTGCCGCATCCCCTGATCGGCCGACTGACCGTCCGCGAGATGCTGCTCTTCACCGTCTATCACAACCGGCATCATCTCGCGAACGTGCAGCGGCGCTTCGCGGGCGCCGCCGTTCGCGCCTGACGGACGGTAGCGACCGCTGGCGCCTGGACGGTGGCGCGGCACCGGTCCAGGGCTCATCGTACTGTCCGCCCGCCCACACCGGCCCCGGAAGACCCGCGTGCAGTCCACTCCCCCCGCCGGCGTGCTCGACGCCGGAACGCGCCCCATGCCTCGCCCTCTCCGCCTCTTCGTGCTCACGCGCTCGCTCACGCGCGCACTCACGCTCTTGCTCCCCCTCAGCGCCTGCGCGCCCCGCCCCGCCGCCCCCGCCGCCCCCCGCATCCCCACCGCCGCTCAGGTGGACAGCACCGCACGCGCCCTGATGCAGCGCGAGCACGTGCAGGGCCTCGCGCTCGCCGTCATCGACACCGGGGCCGTCATGCACGTCGCCGCGTACGGCGTGCGGAACGCCGCCGGCGATCCGCTCACACCCCGGACCGTGATGTACGGCGCGTCCCTCACCAAGACCGCGTTCGCCTACCTCGTGCTGCAACTCGTGGACGAGGGCCGGCTCGACCTCGACGCTTCCATCGCCACTCTGCTCCCGCGGCCGCTGCCGGAGTACGAGGACTATCGCGACCTCGCCGGCGATCCCCGCTGGAAGGCCCTCACCATGCGGATCCTGCTCACGCACACCACGGGGTTCGCCAACTTCCGCTGGCTCGAGTCGGACGGGAGACTCCGCTTCCACTCGGACCCCGGCACGCGGTACGGCTACTCCGGCGAGGGACTCTACATCGCGCAGCTCGTGCTCGAGGAGGGGCTGCGGCTCGATGTCGGGCGCGAGATGCAGCAGCGCCTCTTCGACCGCTTCGGCATGACGCGGACCGCGATGCAGTGGCGCCCCGACTTCCGCCCGGACCTCGCGGACGGCTTCAAGGCGGACGGGACGCCGGAGCCGCACGACGAGCGGTCGAGCGTGAGCGCCGCCGGGTCGATGGACACCGACATCGCCGACCAGGCGCGGCTCTGGGCCGCGATCGTGCGCGGCGACGGCCTCAGCCGCGCCGCGCGCGCCGAGCTCGTGCGCCCGCAGGCGCCGATCACCTCGGCGCATCAGTTCCCGACGCTGGCACCGGAGACGGACCCCGCGAATGCCGCCATCGGCCTCGCGGCCGGGCTGGGCCTCGTGACCTTCCGCGGCCCGCGCGGCGCGGCGTGGTTCAAGGGCGGGCACAACGACTGGACCGGCAACATGGTCGTCTGCGTCGAGCAGGAACGCCGCTGCCTGGTGATGCTCTCGAACGACGTGCGCGCCGAGCGCCTGTATCCGGACCTGGTCCGCGCCGTGCTCGGCGACGTCGGGATGCCGTGGCGGTGGGAGTACGAGTGGTTCACGCAGGACAGCACGGCGGACCACGCGCCGTAGCCGGGGAGAGCGGCGGCGCGCCCGGGTGGCGACCACCCGGTCCCGCGCGCATCGTACCGCACCCTGCTCCGCTCCCCGTCGCCCGTCCGCCATGAGCCCCGCCGCCCCGAAGGTGACCCACACCCTCCGCCTGCACCTCCGCGTCGTCGGTTCCCCCGCTGGCGTGCGCTGGGCCGTGCAGCTCGGCAAGGACGGCCTCCTCGCGCCCACCGCGCAGCGCTCGACCGAGGCGGAATTCGAGATCCCGCTCGAGCTCGTCTCCGTGCCGGGCGGCGAGGCGAAGCTCCGCGGCCCGGCGATGCAGGGGCCGCGCGGCGGCCGCTTCGTCTATCTCACCGTCGGCAGCCGCGCCGGCGATCCCGCGTCGCCGTGGAACCGGCGCGCGAAGGTCTCGCTGGAGCACCTCCCGCTCGACGCCATCCTCGCGCGCCCGGCGGACACGCCCGTGGCGCTGGTGGGCGAGATCGGCGGCACCGCGAAGGACGGCGGGCCCGCCTGCGCCTCGGTGCCGCTGCTCGGCGGGACGTGGGTGCTGGCGGACCGCCGCTGATCCGGCGGCGTCGCGGGCGGGCCGCATGAACGACCGTGCCACGCACGGGGTACGGCCGCCGCGCATCGGCCTTCCCGGACGAAGGCCTGTGGTGCCGCCCCCACATTCTCATCCGTGCGGCCCGCGGAAGGGCGTTCCCGCCGACTTGAGTCGCGCGCTCGCTTGCGGCACTCGCGCGATCGTGTGCGGCACTCGCGCGTCGGCGAGCGGGAATCGCGCATCAGCGAGCGCGAGTCGCGCGTGCGGTCGCGGCACTCGCGCGTCCGGTGGCGAGCGTGCGTGTCCGCCCGCTGCGGTCGCGCGTCAGCGAGCGCGGGTCGCGCGTGATCTCGCGGCGGTCGCGTGAACGGTCGCGGGAATTCCGCGTCCGATTGCGGGAGCGGGCGGATCGGCCGCTCAAGTCGCGCGTCGGCGTTCCGAAGTGCCTCGAACGGTCGCGCGGGTCGCGTCGCGGTCCGTTCAGGTCGCTCGATCGCGTGTGTGAGCGGGTTCGTCGGACGCGCGGGTCACGTGAACGGTCGCGGCGCTCGGTCGGCGCGTTGTTCGGGCAGGTCGGCGCGAAGTTCGTTGAGAATGAACGGCTTCTCGTTCGACGCGAGAGCGAGCGAGACCTCCGCGTCAGCGCGCGGCACCTGCGCGACCGCGAGCGGCATCTCCGTGATCGCGCGCGAGACCTGAGTGTCAGCGCGCGAGACCTCCACGACCGCGTGCGGCGAGGACGTGACCGCTCCGAACGCCGCGTGTCCGCGCGCGGGAGGCACGCGTAGGTGCGCGGGAAGCGCGCGTCCGCCCGCGCATTCGACGTGGCGGTTCGCTTCGCCCAGCTGGAACGGCGCGCGTCGAGGGTGGCGGGCGTCTCGCATGTGTCGGCCGGTGCGAATCGGAGGTTGGCCGGTCGCTACGGGAGGTCGGCGATCGTCAACGAGAGGTCGGCTGGCCGCATCAGGAGCTTGACCGGCCGAACCACTAGGTCGGCGCGACTCCACTGGAGGTCGGCGCGCGTGAACGGGAGGTTGGCCCGCGCGAACGGGAGGTTGGCCGGCGCGAACGGGAGGTTGGCTGACGCGAACGGGAGGTTGGCCGGCGCGAACGGGAGGTTGGCCGCGCGCTCGCCGACCCTCCCTTCATTCAATTGCCGCGCCGATACACCACGCGGTAGCGCAGCGGATCCGGCAGCTGCGGGCTCCGCACCTCGACCGCCACGGTCAGCGTGCGCCCGTCGGCGGAGAGCGTCCACGTGTTGGTGCGCGACCCATCGCCCGGCTGGTACGTCTCGCTGAACTCGGGTCCGGCGGCACCGGCGCGTGCCGACGCGCGATAGCTCATGTCCTCGCCGCGGCGGTCGCGGTAGGGCGCGGGCGGGCCGCCGAGCCGGGCGCGCGCGGGCGGACCGCCGGCCCAGACCGTCTCCACCGTGTCCTGCCTGAGCCGCAGCTCCACGACGGGCGCGGCGCGATTCACGGTCCGCAGGCGTGAGCGCGCGATGGGGCGCGTGACGAAGTTCATCGGCGCGACGGTCCGCTCGATCGCTGCCGGGATGTCGTCGCTCGCGGCGCTGTCGAGCACCCATCGGCCGGCGAGCCGCTCGACCGGTGCGCTGCCGGTCGCCTGCCTCCACGGCGCCGGCGGCCGCGGCGTCGCCGGCGCCACGGGTGGCGTGGACGTGGCCGCGAGGAGCGAGAGGCCGAGGGCGAACGGGACAAAGGACGCGAGGGACACGGGAACCTCGATGGGGTTGGCCTGCGGGGACGAGCGCCGGGCGCCGCTCGGGGGTTCCCGCCATCGAGCGTCGCCGATCGCGGCGCGAGCCATGGCGGCCCGGCAGCCCCGGCCTCAAGTTGCGAGGGCGACCGGCCCTCACGCGAGGCGTATCCGCTGACCTTCTCCCTGACCTCCCGTAACGCCTCCAACTGGGTGGACCGCGGCGCACCCGCGCTGCCGGTCCTGCAGCGGATGCTCGCGTACTTCTTCGAGCGCCATGAGCCGGCCGACGCGGCGTGGCTCTCGGCGGCGGCGGCCGACGTGTTCGGGATGGTGGCCGCCGACGCGACCGACATCCAGATCGCGGGCTACCTCAAGAGCATCGCGCGCACGCAGGGGATCCCGTTCCCGCCGAAGGCGCGGCTCACGAGCATCGCGCTCTGGCACATCGCGAAGGCCGCCCTCGTGCGCGACACCGCGACGCGCCTGCTCAACGCCGACCTCTCCGCCCACGTCCGGGAGGCGCCGTCGCTCGACCGATGGCTCGCCTCGCGCCTGCTCACACCCGAAGAGCTCGCCGAGTTCGAGCGTGAGGCGCCGGACCTCGGGGACGCGTAGCGCGACGCGCGGCGCACGGGACTGGCGGATGGCCGGTCCCTCCCGCATCGTAGGCCGTCGTAGGCGCGACGCCCCTGTCGCGCTTCCGTCGGGTGGAGGAGATCCGGATGACCGAGCAGGAGATCCGTCGCGCGGAACTCGCGCCGCAACGCTACGGCGGCCTGATGCTGACCGCCCTGTTCGTGGTCGGCGCGGTCAGCGTCGCCCGCGAGGAGGGCTCCGTGCTGGCGGCGGCCCAGGAGCTCGCGTTCGCGGCGATCGCCTTCGCGTGGTCCTGGCGCGGCTGGCGACGCTCGCTCGCGTCACCGGACCCGGCAGCGGGCCGCTGACCGGCGCCGTGCACGTCCACCCGTCCTGGCGAGGACCGGAGCCGCTTCTCGTGATGTGCCCGAGCGCTCCGCCACCGCATTGACGCCGCGCCGCCCAGCGAGGTAGCCTCCAAGGAGCCCATGATGACCCTGCGCCTACGCCTCCTGCTCGCCGCGGCCGTCCTCGCGGCCGCCTGCGGAGACTCCGTCGGCCCGATCGCGGACGCGCCGATCCCGGAGGTGGTCCTGGCGGGCGGCATCGACGGCACGGTGCGCTGGAACGGCATCGAGGGCGGCTTCTGGGCCGTGCAGACGCGGGACGGGACGTGGCTCGATCCGCACGCGTCCCTGCCCGCCGAGTTCCGCGTGGACGGCCTCGCCGTGCGACTGCGCGCGCGCACGCTCACGGGCGTGGGATGCTTCCACATGGTCGGCCCGATCGTGGAGATCACCGCGATCCGCAGGCGGTAGCGCAGGCCGGGGCGCCAGCGCCCGGCACACGCTATCATCAGGGAGCACCGCCACCCCGCCGGAGGCGACCATGGTCGAGACCCGCACCCAGCCCGCGATCCCGCTCGCCGTCATCCGCCGGCGCGCCAGCATGGGCGAGCTCCCGCGCCTCGTGCCCGATCTCTGCGGGCGCGTCTGGGACGCGCTCCGCGCGCAGGGCGTGCGCGGCGGGCGGCACGTCGCCGTGTACTGGCTCGCCCCCTCATGAGCACCGATCGCCCGCCGGCCCGCCGCTCCTTCGCGCGCATCCTCGTCACCGCCGCCCTCGGCAGCGCCGCGATCACGCTGCTCCTGCGCTGGGCGACGCCGATCCCCGACGAACTGATCGCGATCGTCGCCGGCCTCGGCGCGGGGCTGTTCGCCGGCATCGCCTACTGGCGCGCGATGCCGGTGGACGACCCGCCCGCGCGTGGCTGACGCGCGCCACCTCCCGCCACGATCCCGATGGGCACCCGACTCCAGACGTATGAGGCCCCCGGCATCACCGTGACGTTCGACCCCACGGTGTGCATCCACTCCGCCGTCTGCGTGCGCGGCCTGCCGCGCGTGTTCGACGTGAAGCGGAAGCGCTGGATCCAGCTCGAGCACGACACCGCGGAGCGCATCGCCGAGCAGGTCGCGCGCTGCCCGTCGGGCGCGTTGCAGGTGGTGCCGCCGGCGGTTCGCCGCGACACGCCCTGATCGCGTACATTGGGGGCGTCCTCCCCTGCCCCCGGAGCGCCGATGACGAAGCTGCTCGTGATGGCCGGCACGACCCTCGGCAGCGCGATCGGGTGGTGGCTCGGCGCCTACGTCGGGATCTTCACCGCGTTCACGCTCAGCATGGTGGGCTTCGGCGTCGGCATGTGGGGTGGGCGCCGGCTGGCGCGGCAGTGGGGCGTCGAGTGACCGCGCTCCCCACGCGCGTGCGCGGCGTGCTGATCCTCGCGATGGGGCTCGCCCTCGGCTGGTGGCAGGTGTACCGGCCGCTCACCGCGCTCGCCCGCGGCGAGACCGAGGTCACCATCTCCAACGCGCTGATCGGCTTCGCCGCGGTGTTCACCGTGCTCGGCACGCTCTTCATCCTCATCGGCCCGCCGTTCGAGCGGCTGATGCACGAGGCGAAGCCGGTGGACGGCCGCTACCGCCCGCGCGCGGTGCTCTTCTTCTACGCGCCGATCGTGCTGCTCACCATCGGCTCGTTCCTGTTCGTGAAGATGCGGCTGGCGGCGATGGGGTTCACCGAGCGCTGAGCGGCGCGCGGGGTGGTGTGCGGGCCGTCGCCCGCGCCGCGGTCCGCGGTGTATCGTACGGGAGCACCCTGTCCACCCGTCCGAGGATCCGCCCGATGGTGAAGCCGACCGACCGCAACGACACGCATCCCAACGCCGACCGCTTCCCCGCCGGGATGTCTGGCCCGGCGCTGCGCGCGCTCTCGCGCGCCGGCATCCGCACGATGTCGGAGCTCGCCAAGCGCACGCGCGCCGAGCTCGCCGCGCTGCACGGGATGGGGCCGAAGGGGATCCGCACGCTCGAGACCGGGCTCGCCAAGATCGGCAAGCATCTCGCCACCGACTGACCGATGACCGCGGACCCGCGCAGCCGCGCGCTGCTCCGGCATTTCCTCGGCGCGCTCGCGTACCGCCTGCAGAAATCGCTCCGCGGCGCGCCGCCGGCGTTCGGCGACTTCCGCGCGGCGCCGCTCGTGCGCACGCCGCACGAGCTCGCGTGGCACCTCACCGGCCTCATCGGCTACGCCCGCACCTTCTTCCATGGCGGCCACTACGCGCCGCCGCCGGTCGCGACGCTCGAGGAGGAGGTCGCGCGGTTCCACGCGCAGCTCGCGCTCCTCTCGTCCGACCTCGACGACCCGGCGCTCGCGTGCACGCTCACGGACGAGCAGCTGCTGCAGGGTCCGCTCGCCGACGCGATGACGCACGTGGGCCAGGTGGCGATGCTGCGGCGACTGGCGGGCGCGCCGGTTCCGTCGGAGAATTTCATCCACGCCCGCGTGGACGCGGCGAACGTCGGGCCGGCGCAGGCCGACCCGGCCGCGCCCGACAGGTGGTGGCGGCCCGACCAGGGGCCGCTGCCGCCGGGCCCGATCACCTGACGCGTCCTGCCGTCCTCCCGCCCGCCCCGGACCACCCGATGCGACTCGCCTCCGTGCTGCGCCGCGCCCTCGTCCCGCTGCTCCTCGCCGCCGCGGCGTGCGGCACCGTCGAGACCATCAAGGACCTGCAGTCCCTCGTCGGTGCGCTGCAGGAGCGGTTCGGCGAATCGGTGAGCGTGAACCTCTCCAACGGCCGCCTGCTCACGCTCACCTTCGTGAACAGCCGCATCGCCGACCTCCCGGGCGAGGAGCGCACGCGCATCGCGCGCGAGGCGGCGGTGTTCGCGCTCGCGCGCTTCCCCGGCGCGGCGGCGGTGGACCGCGTGGAGGTCGCGTTCCAGTCCATGCGCGGAGGTGCCGGCGTCACGGTCTCGCGCACCGAGACGCCGATGTCGTTCCGCGCGGCGGAGCTGCGCGCCGCGGTGGATTCGCTCCGTGCGGCGACCGATACCACGCGCGCCACCGGCGCGCCGGCATCCGCCATGCCCGCCCCCGCCGCCCCGGCGCCGGCCGACTCCGCGCCGCCGGGCGGCGGTGCCGCACCGCCGCCCGCGCCCTGATGTCCGCCGCGCACGGTGCCGCCTGTGCCGACTGCGGCGCACGCTACGCGCACGCCGACGACTCCTGCACGGTGCGCTTCGACACCCTCCTCGCGCTCGACCACTCCCACCGTGAGCCGTGGGGGAGCCGCCACGGGCTCGCCTTCGCCGTCTTCGCGCTGCAGCACCCGTCGCGCTACGACGCGCGCACGCAGGCCCGGTCGCATGAACTGCTCTCGCGCGTGCTCGTGGCGCAGGAGCCGCTCGACGCGGTGGTGCGCGACTTCCGCGCGCGCGACCGGCGCACGCGACGCGCCCCGGTCGCGCTCGCCGCGCCGGCGGCCGCCCCGCGCCGCTACGCCGTCACCATCGCCGACCTCGACGACTTCGGGGCCGACCGCTATCCCGCCGACCTCGACCGCTGGGGCCGCGCGACGCTCGACGCGCTCGGGCCGCTGCCGCACGACCCCGACCTCACCTGACCGCCCGCCGCGCTTGACGGCGCCCGTCCCCGCCCCCAACTCATAGGCACCATGCTCGGCTTCCTCGGCTCCGATCCGTTCCAGCACCCGACCCTCGGCACCTTCGAGCGGAAGGGCGGCCAGTGGCGCGGCACCGGCACGCTGCTCGGCGCGCGCGCCGAGCTTCGGCTCGCCGGCGACCGCAAGGCACCGAGCCCGGCCGCGCTCGCGATCGCCGAGCAGCTGGGGGCGTGGGTGAGCGCGTCACGCGACACGCTCGCGCGCGAGCTCTTCGCGCACTACGAGCCGATGCGCGAGGCGCACACGGAGGGCGGGTTCGAGGGCGAGCTCCCGGCGATCGAGGCCGCCGGCGGCGTCTGGCCGCACGTGACGGTCGTGCACGCGGTGGTGGATCCCGCGCAGCGCGGCTTCTCGGTGGAGATCCACCTCGGCGTCGCCTGGGACGACGACCACACGCTCGGCGCGCGCTACCTCGACGGCGTGCTCGTGGAGCTCAACGGGAGCGTATGAGCGACGTCGTGTTCGCCGCCGAGCCGACGCCCGAGGAGCGCGGGCGCGCCCTGGAGGCCGCGTGCCGCGAGATCGAGCGCGCCCATCGGCGCGACCTCGTGGCGACGATGCTGCTCCTCGCGCTGTACTGCGTGGTGGGGCTCGCCGGGATGAGCTGGGCGGTGGCGTCCACCGACCCGCGGCTCGCGCCGGTCGTGTTCTGGGGTGCGCTCTGCTTCGCGAACGCGGGGATCCTGCTCACGCTGCTCGAGGCCTACCGCCGCCACGTCGCGCGCGAGCGCGACGGCTGAACGCGCGGCATGCGCCTCGCGCGCCTCGCGCGCCTCGCGCGTGGCGCGGGGTTCAGCGCACGCCGCAGCGCCAAGCCGCCTCGACCGTCGCGTAGCCGATCCGCGGGAGCAGCTGCTCCGCCGCGAGGACGATCCCCCAGAAGACGACGAGCAGCGACACCGCGTGCGCCACCGCGACGCGGACCTTCCACGCGGTCCAGCTCGCCCAGAAGCCGGAGATGAGCACCGCGGCGACGACGCCGAGGTAGGCGTGGAGCATCCAGCCGCAGCTGTTGGCGTACGGCCAATAGACCGTCGCGACGCCGAGTCCCGCGGCGGCGCTGACGCGGAGCCAGACGCCGGCGAGGGCCATCCGACGCTCGGCGGCTGCGGTCTCCCCGGGGGAGCGCGTCGGCAGGGCCGGGCTGCGGAAGGCCTGCGACGGCCGCGCCGGCGGGCCGGCCGCCGCGAAGGACGCCGGCTCCGGGTCGCCCTGGAGCTTGGGGTCCGCGCCCGGCAGCTGCCGGATGAGGCGGTCGATCTCGTGGCCGAACGAATCGGTGAAGCTGCGGATGCGCTCCCTGGTGCCCATCGGTCCTCCCTCCGTGCGCGGTGCGACGGGGAAGCGACGCGCGAGGCCGGGATGACGAAAGGGCACCGTCACGCTGTGACGGTGCCCCTCAAGTCGTATGGAAGGGCGCTCAGCGCCGCTTGCTCGGCACCCAGCGGAACATGATGCCGATCGCGCCGGCGTCGAACTCGGTGTCGGTCTCGTCGGTGTAGGTCATCGCCGTGTAGGTGGCATAGATCCACTTGTAGCCGAGCTCGAGGGTGAGTCCGGGGCTCGCGGTGAGGTCGGCGTCGGGGAAGAAGCCGTCGCCCTTCACGCGCACCGCGGTGTGCTGGGTGACGCCGGCACCGGCCCACCACTTCTCGTCGAGCATCCAGCGCGCGACGACCTCGACCGGCACGCGCGTGATGCCGATGTCGGCGTTCTCGGAGGCGTTGGTGACGAACTTGAGGCCGATGGTGCCGGTGATCGAGAGGCGCGGCTGCGCGGGGAGGCGGTACTGGAGGCCGGCGGCGATGGTGCCGCCCTGGCCGGTGGTCAGGTTCTGCGTCGAGCCGTCGGTGAAGGTGAGCTCGATGATGCGCGCGCCACCGAACTCGAAGCCGCCCTCGACGACGAATGCCGCGCCCGGGGCGGGCGTGCGGAACGGCGCGCCGGACGCGCCGGCGGCGGCGCCCGCGCCGGACTTCGACTGGGCGGCGAGGGTGGCGGGGAGCGCGAGCACGAGCAGGGTGCGGGCGGCGGGACGGAGCATCGTCGTGGGCAGGGCTGGAGGTGGCGGGCCGGGTGGCCGGAACGCGAGGGAAGGTAATGGGGGGACCGCGCCCGGGCGGAGCCCCGCACCGCGGCCGCGGCCCCGCCGGCGCGACTATCTTTCCCCGCGATGTCGCTCTCCGTCCGCTTCCTCGGCACCTCGGCGTCGCGCCCCACCGTGGAGCGCGGGCTCTCCTCGATCGCGGTCACCCGCGAGGGGGAGACGATGCTGTTCGACTGCGGCGAGGGGACGCAGCGCCAGATGATGCGCTGGCAGGTCGGCTTCACCTTCGGCGACCTCTTCTTCACGCACTTCCACACCGACCACTTCCTCGGCGCGCTCGGGCTGCTGAAGACGCTCGCGCTGCAGGCGCGGACCGAGCCGCTGCGCGTGTGGGGCCCCAAGGGCGCGATCGCGCTGTTCAAGCGCGCCGAGGGGCTCGGCAACGAGAAGCTCACCTTCCCGCTGCAGGTGGCGGAGGTGGAGCCGGGGACGCCGATCGCGCGCAAGGACTACGAGATCCGCCCGTTCAGCGTGGAGCACCGCAACGGGGCCGCGGTGGGGTACGCGCTCGTCGAGCACGAGCGCCGCGGCCGGTTCGACCCCGACCTCGCGCGCGCGCTCGGGATCCCCGAGGGCCCGCTCTGGGGCCGGATCCACAAGGGCGAGACGATCACGCTCGACGACGGCCGCCGCATCGCGCCCTCGACGCTGGTGGGCCCGACGCGGCCCGGCCGCACGCTCGTCATCACCGGCGACACGCGTCCCTGCGCGGCGACGATCCAGCATGCGCAGGACGCGGACCTGCTCGTGCACGAGGCGACGTTCGGCGACGAGGAGCAGGCGCGCGCGGCGGAGACGATGCACAGCACGGCGCGCGAGGCGGCGACGGTGGCGCGGATGGCGAACGTGCGCACGCTCGCGCTGACGCACTTCTCGGCGCGCTACTCGCGCGACCCGTCGGACCTGCAGCGCGAGGCGCGCGAGGCGTTCGCGGGGACGCTGGTGATGGCGAAGGACGGCCTCGAGCTCGAGGTGCCGTACCGCGATGCGGTCCCCGCGGGCGATGCGGGCGGCGCAGGCGGCGCGGGCGACACCGCCGCGGGTTGACCGTACCGCGCCGCGCCACGCCGCGCGGCGCGCGGCGTGGCTAGGGCGTCACGACCGGTTCGGGGACCAGCGGCTGCCGCCCGGCGAAGCCGGCGTCGAGCTCGTGCCAGTGCGTGACCGCGGGCTCGCCGCGCAGCCAGCAGAGGTACACCGCGCGGCCCTCGCGCTCGGCCGGGAAGTCGAACAGGCCGCGGTCCATCGCCTTGCACTCGACGCCGAGCTGGTCGAGCTCCTTCACGAAGCCCTCGATCTCGGCGGCGGCGCGCTGGATGCCGCGCTGCAGCAGCTCGAGCTCGGGGTCGGGGCGCGCCGGCGTCGCGTTGGCGCTGCGCAGCTCGAAGCGGTCCATCAGCCCGCGCCACTCCCCGTAGGTGCGGACGAGGTCCTCGGCGATGCGGCGCAGCAGCGGGAGCGCGCGGTTGGCGCGCTCGACGGTCCAGGGCTGGTTCGGATGCATCAGGCGTCCCCCGTGATGAGGCCGGCCTCGGCGTCGCGCTCGGCGAGGCGGCGCTGGCGGCGCGCGGCCGCGGCGGCTTCGCGCCGCTGCTGCTCCGGCGTCTCGGCGACGAGCGTCGGGACCGTCGCCGGCGTGCCGTCGGCGCCGATCGCGACGAAAGTGAGGTAGCAGGAGTTGGTGTGGCGGCGCTCGCCGGTGCGGAGGTCCTCGGCCTCGACGCGCACGCCGACCTCCATCGAGGTGCGGTGGGCGAGGTTCACGCTCGCCTTGAGGATGACGAGCTCGCCGACCTGGATCGGCTCGCGGAACTCGACGCGGTCCACCGAGACGGTGACGCACTGGTGGCGCGCGTGGCGCATCGCGCAGACGACGGCGGTCTTGTCCACGAGGGCCAGCACGACGCCGCCGAAGACATGGCCGAGGGTGTTGGCGTCCTCGGGCATCATCAGGGCGGTGGACTCGTGCTGCGAGGCGCGCACGGGCAGCGAGGCGCGGACGGTCACGTGCCACTCCGGGAACGGTGGGTCGGGGCCGCGCGGCGGGGTGCCGCGGGCGGGAGGCGGCGCGGCGTCACCGCCGCGGGATGGAGGCGCGCCGCGGGGCGCACGGCGGGGCGCAGGGCGGCCCCGGGGATCGGGCCGCGGGGCTCGTGCCGGACGATGCGGTTCTCGCCCGAGTAGAACGAGGCCTCGTTGAACGCCTTGGTCAGCGCCGCGCGCGTGCCCGGCGCCTCGGTGCTGTCCTCGAGCCACATCACGCGCAGCACCGGCGCGGGCACCGAACCGAGCCGCCATTCGGTGCCGTCGCGGCCGCGGAGCGCGAGCGCGACGCGGGCGCGCGGCGCGTCGGCCGGCCGCCCGACGAGGGTGAACGCGTCGCGCGGCCAGGTGCGCTCCTCGATGCGCTCGTCGATCGGGTACTCGCCGCGCAGCGCCTCGAACCACGCCGGCGGCTCCACCGGCGCCGGGTCGAGCTCCAGCACCGTGGCCTCCTCCTCCGCGTTCGCCTGCGTCACCGCGAAGCGCACCTGCAGCGCGCGGTCGAGCACGGCGAGCGAGAAGGAGCGCGGGTCGAACGCGTAGCGGTCGGCGGTGGGGACGGGGGCCACGGCGGAGTCGGCCGCGAGCACGAGCGAGTCGTGCATCGCGGTCCAGCGGTCGCGGGCGGCGGCGATCGCGCGCCGGGCCGGCGCCGCGCCGATGATCGCGTCGAGCGGCGCCGGGCTCGCGGTGCGCAGGTCGATCACGCCGCGCCGCGCGCCGTGCGCCGACGTCCCGCCGATCACGTCCACGTCGGTGCGGTACTCGAACGAGAGCCAGGGGCCGTGCACGTCGAGCACGAGCAGGTCCGCGGTCGCGACGGTGCGCGGGTCCTCGGTGCCGTGCTCGTCGGCCTCGAGCGGGCGCTCGTCGGGGTTCGCCGCCGCGTAGGCGCGCGCGAGCAGCGGCATCAGCGTGTCGGCGACGAGCTGCACCGAGTCGCCGCTGATGAGGTCGCGCTTGAAGAGGCGCTGGCCGATGAAGACCGCGTCGTAGAACGAGTAGTCGTCGTCGGCGGCGTAGATCTCGCTGAACCGGCCGCCGACCTGCGCGAGCACCATCGGCGCGCCGCGGACGCGGATGCCGTCGGCCTCGGAGCGGATCCAGAAGACCGAGTCCGCCGCCGCGACGATGAACTCCGCCACCGGCGCCGGCACCGGCTCCGGCGCCCGCTCGCACCCGGCGAGGAGCGCAAGGACGAGCGGGAGGGCGGCGGCGCGGCGCATGGGTTCAAATATAGAGGCCGCGCCGCGCCGCGCCGCCTCAGCGCCCCGCGAGTTCGCGCACGCCCGCCACCAGCCGGTCCATCTCCTCGGCGGTCGTGTAGCAGGCCGCGCCGGCGCGGACGAGCCCTGCCGCGGCGAGCCCGAGCCGCTCGACGATGGTCTGCGCGTAGAAGTCGCCGTGCGAGGTGAAGACGCCCCGGGTGACGAGATGCCGCGTCACGGCATCGGCGTCGTGCCCGCGCACGGTGAAGGCCAGCGTCGGCGTGCGCGGCCGGTCGGGGCCGGGGCCGTAGAGCGTCACCCCGGGGATCGCCCGGAGTCCGTCCCACCCTTGCCGGAAGAGCGCGTGGCCGTGCGCGTGGAGCCGCGCGTACGCGTCCACGAGCCGCGCGCGCCGCGTGGCGCCGGTGCCGAGGGACGCGAGGAACTCCACGGCCGCCCCGGTGCCGACGATCCCCTCGTGGTTCTGGGTGCCGGTCTCGAGCCGCTCCGGCGCCTCGTCGGGCGCGGGATCGAGCTTGGGCACGTCGAGCCGCTCGAGCAGCGCCTGCCGGACGTAGAGCACGCCGGCGTGCGGGCCGTAGAACTTGTAGGCGGAGCAGCCGAGGAGGTCGCAGTCCATCGCGCGCACGTCCACGAGCGCGTGCGGCGCGTAGTGCACCGCGTCCACGTACACGAGCGCGCCCACGGCGTGCGCGAGGCGCCCCGCCTCGGCGACGTCGGTGATGGTGCCGAGCGCGTTGGAACCGGCGCCGATGGCGAGGAGCCTGGTGCGGGGCCCGAGCGCGGCGCGGAGGGAATCGAACTCGAGCTCGCCGCGCGCGGCATCCACCCGCACGGTGCGGATGGTGATGCCGCGCTCGCGCTCCAGCGCGCGCCAGGGCGCGACGTTCGCGTGGTGGTCGAGCTCGGTGATGACCACCTCGTCGCCGGGGCCCCAGCCGCGGCCGAGCGCGCGCGCGACGTGGAAGGTCCCGGTGCTCATGTTGTTGTGGAACGTCACCTCGCGGACGGACGCGTGGAGCAGGTCGGCGACCGCCTCGCGCGCGGCGAGGAGCAGCGCGTCGGTCTCGTTGGAGGTGGGGTAGGCCCAGTGGGTGTTGGCGTTGTGGTGCAGCAGGTAGTCGGCCATCGCGTCCACGACGCGCTGGGGGACCTGCGTGCCGCCGGGGCCGTCGAAGTAGGCGACGGGACGCCCGGCGTGGGTGCGGCGGAGGGCCGGGAACTGCGCGCGGATGGCGTCGAGCATCAGCCGATCCTCGCGCCGGCGAGCTGCTCCACGTACTTCACGACCTCGACGTGGTCGGCCTCCTCGCCCATCGCGACGTGCGCGGCGCGGAAGAGGTCGGCGGTGAGCTGCAGCAGCGGCGCGGCGACCTTCTGCTCGCGCGCCACCTGCGCCGCGATCCCGATGTCCTTGTCGAGCAGCGCGAGCCGGAAGGTGCGCGGGAAGGCGCGCGTGAGCACCCGCTCGGGGAAGAGGTTCATCGAGGCGTTGGAGCGGCCGGAGCTGGCGTTGATCACGTCGAGCGCGACCTCGGGCGCGACCCCCGCCTGCCGCAGCGCCACGAGCCCCTCGGCGGCCGACCAGAGATGGATCGCGAGGAGGGCGTTGTTCACCGCCTTCACCGCGTCGCCGGCGCCGATGGCGCCGCAGTGCACGATGCGCTTGCCGAAGACCTCGAGCACGGGGCGCACGGCCTCGAGCGTCGCCGCGTCGCCGCCCACCATCACCGTGAGCTCGCCCTTCTCCGCGCCGGCGACGCCGCCCGAGACGGGGCAGTCGAGGAAGCGGACGCCGCGGGCGGCGCACTGCGCCGCGATCCGCTGCGAGGTGGCGGGGTCGCCGCTCGTGCAGTCCACGAGCGTCGCGCCGGCGGCGAGGCCGGCGAGGAGCCCGTCGGGGCCATCGAGCAGGGCGGCGACGTCGCCCGAGACGGGGAAGCAGGTGATGATGACGTCGGCGCCGGCCGCCGCCGCGCGGGGCGTGGCGGCGTGGGTGGCGCCGTGCGCGGCGGCGAAGGCCGCGGCCTTCGCGGCGGTGCGGTTCCAGACGCGCAGCCCGAGGTCGCGGGCGGCGAGGTGACGGGCCATCGGCGTGCCGATCGCGCCGAGTCCGAGGAAGGCGACGGTGGTCATGCTGGAAGCTCGCCCGGACCGCGCGGGCACCGCCAGTGGGTAGATTGCCGCGATGCGCTTCGAGGTGCTCATCGACGGGATGCTCGCCGTGCACGCGCGGCACGCGGTGTTCACCGCGCTCGCGGCCGTGGAGGGGCTGCTGCACGCCGAGGTGGAGCTGGGGCGCGCCGAGGTGACGCACGACGGGCGCACGACCGCGGCGGCGCTGCGCTCGGCGGTCGAGGCGGCGGGCTTCACCGTGCGCCAGGTGCGGCCGCTGCCGCGGCAGCTGCCGCTGGCCTGAAATCGACGCGCCGGTGGATGCCCCCACGGCACCCACCGGCGCATCGGCCCTTGGTCCTTCGATTGTCGGTCGTGCCTTCGACGAGAGTGGACAGGGGGCCGGCCGGCCCCCCACCAGCACCGACCCGCACCCACCTGCCGACTCTGCGTCGAACCCTTCACTTCCTTGGACACGGCCTACGCGCGGAGGGTTTACGCGGTTTCACGCGGATCCCCGGTGGCCGTGGTGCCGGGCGCGGGAACCGGCGCGCCCCTGCCGGGTAGCGCGCCGCCCGCGCCGCGTCAGATGGAGAACCAGTACGAGCCCTTGATCAGGAACGTGTTGTCGGAGCGGCTGCGGAAGAGGTCGCCGAAGTCGCGCCCGAGGCGGAAGTCGCCCGGGTTGCGGTCGAACTGCCCGCGGCCCTGCTGCCAGACGAGGAAGAGCACCGAGCCGGGGCGGTACTCCCAGCGGAGCACGGTGTTGGAGCGGAACTGCTTCACGTTGAAGTCGTCGGCGGTGCCGGCGAACGGCTGGAAGCGGTCGCGGTAGCGGCGGGCGCGCGGGTCGGCGAGCTCGCGCACGTCGGAGAAGGCGCCCGCGGTGATGAACGGCTGCGCGTACACCTGGAGCGAGAGCCGGGGCGTGAGCGTGTAGTCCACGCGGGCGGTGACCGAGCTGGTGGTCTGCTGCATCCGCGCGAAGGTGTAGTGCGTGCCGCCGGCGTCGGTCACGTTGCCGACCCATTGCGCGTCGTAGTCGCCGGCGCCGTAGCTCAGGCCGATCTCCGACTGCAGCCGGCTCGCGATGCGGAAGCTCACCGCGGGGTCCACGCCCCACTCGGTGGTGCCCGCGACGTCCGGGAAGACGTAGTAGCCCTGCAGCACGAGGTTCACCGGCTTCCGCTCGTCGGTCTGGACGCCGAACCAGGTGTTCCGGCGGACGGTGCGGCGGAGCGCCGGTCCGCCGCGCGCCGCGCGGTCGTCGAACGACGTGCCGAGCCCGTTCACGTTGAACCCCGTCCAGAACCACCACTGGTTGGGGAGCTCGCCGTTGAGGTTGACGTTGCCGCCGGAGTTGAGGTGCAGCCCGTCGGTGGTGTACTCGTTCCACTGGTTCAGGTTGATGAACAGCCGGCGGTAGTACCGCGTCGGCTGCTGCAGCTGCCAGCCGAACCAGTTCCCGTTGCTGGTGATGTCGGCGCGGGTGAGGAAGCCGGCGTCGTTGATCTCGTAGCCCGCCGAGGTGCGCGAGACGCCGGTGCTGAAGCGGGTGACGCCGCCGCCGGTCTTGCCGATGTTGAACGACGCGCGCGTGCCGCCGAGCGACGTGCGGGTGGAGTCCACCTCGAGCGGCGAGTCGGGGCGCTGGAAGAGGTGCACGGTGGAGCGCTGGGTGGCGAGGATCGCGGACGGGGTGCCGCGGACGCGGCTCGCGACGAAGGTGCCGCTCACCTGGTAGTTGTTCCGCCAGAACCGGTGCCGCGCGTCCACGCCGAGGGCGTAGGCGCGCTCGCGCAGGAAGTCGCGCGAGTCGTCGTCGAGGCGGCGGTCGGTGGCGGTGAGCATCACGCCGATGCCCGAGTTGCCGTCGCGCAGGTCCTGCTGGAGGCGCGTGACGAGGAAGTTGGTCGCCGGCTCGATGGTCCGGCCGCCGGCGCCGACCTCGCGCTGCGTCACGGCGTCGAGGAAGCCGACGTTCAGCCCGCCGGCGGTGCGCCCGGTGAGCTTGGCGGCGCCGAGGATGGTGCTGTTGACCGGGTTGTCCTGGTCGTAGTAGAGCCCGCCGAGCGCCGGCGCGCGGCCGATGCGCCGCGAGTAGAAGAGCGTGTTGGAGACGTTGCCGTTGTTCGCCGACTGGTTGGCGAAGTTGAAGATCCCCGCGCCCTCGAGGAAGAACGGGCGGCGCTCCTCGAAGAACTGCTCGAACGCCGAGAGGTTGAGCACCGCCGGGTCGGCCTCGACCTGCCCGAAGTCGGGGTTCACCGTCGCGTCGAGCGTGAGGTTGGAGGTGACGCCGTACTTGAGGTCGGCGCCGACGGCGAGCGACTGGTGGCGCGCGAAGGCCGTCCCCACCGCGCGCGGCGCGTCGGTCGCGACGGTGTACGGCAGCACCTCGAGCCGCTTCGACGGCGCGACGCCCTCGAACCCCGACACGTCGCCCCACTGCGAGACGAAGCCGGTGCGGCTGCGGCGGTAGAGCGGCCAGCTGATCCGCTCGTTCACCCGCGCGATGTCGCGCCAGATGGCGAAGCCGAAGGTGTGCGCGTCCCCGGGCGGGAAGCGCAGCTGGCTGAACGGGATGCGGTACTCGGCGGTCCAGCCGAGCGAGTCCACGGCGGTCGCGACGTCCCAGACGGCGTCCCACGAGGCGTCCTCGTTGGCGTCGCCCGAGATGTAGATGTCGCGCTTCACGCCGAGCGGGTTGGTGGTGAAGCGGAAGCCGGTGCGGCGGTCGTGGTACGAGTCCACCATCAGGTGGATGTAGTCGCTCTGCGTGCGCGCGTCGCGCCGCGAGAGGAACGCCATGATCGAGTCCGGCGCGGGGTCGTAGGCGCGGACGAAGACGTAGAGGTACTTCGCGTCGTAGCCGACCTTGGCCTCGGTGCGGTAGCGCGGGTCGCCGTCCTCCACCGGGTCGTGCTGGCGGAACTGCGTGATGGCGGGGGCGACGAGCCAGAGGCGGTCGTCGTCCTTGCCGTCGAGCACGGGCGCGCTGGTGGCGCGGGCGGCGGTGGCGGTGGTGGCCGTGGGCGCGGGGATGCGGCGCTCGTCGCCGCGGCCGACGGCGGGGCCGACGGCGGGGCGCACGAAGGCCGGGCCCAGGGCCACGATGGCCTGGAGCGCGAGCGCGATCGGAAACAGCATGAGGAGGTCCGAGTCGGGGTCA
>JAIBBJ010000027.1 GCA_019694735.1 Gemmatimonadaceae bacterium
GTCGCCGTCGGCGGTGCCGAGCTGCACCCGGTCGCCGAGCGTGAGGCCGGCGAAGTCGAGCGACGAGCGCTCGATGGCGATGTCCGGCCCGGCCGCGGCCGGCCACGCCCCGCGCGCGATCCGCAGCCGGCCGACGCGCTGCGCCGCGGGATCGTCGGAGACGAAGAGTCGCGCGCCCAGCACCGTGCCGCCCACCTGGATCCGCGTGCTGACCGCGCGGTGCGCCTCGGCGTCGCGCACGCCGGGGACCGCGCGCACCGCCGCGAGCGCGCGCGCCCGCGCGTCGGGCGTGAGCGGGTCCACGACGATCGTCGCCGCCGCGGGCGCGCTCGCGAGGTACTGGTCGCGCGTGACCTCGCGGACGAGCGCCCACGCATCGAGCACCGTCGCGGCGGCGGCGAGCGCGGCAGTGACGGCGAGCCAGGTGAGGACCGTGCGCCCGCGGTGGGCGCGCAGGTCGCCCATCGCCTTCCGCAGCCGGAGCCGCGTGATCACGCGACGTCCCCCGCCAGCCGTCCGTCGGCGAGTGCGATCCGCCGCGTGGCCCAGGGCAGCGCGGCGGCCGCATGCGTGACGAGCACGAGCGTGCGTCCCGCGGCGACGAGTCCCGCGAAGCATTCGAGCACCGCCGCCGCCGCGCGTGAATCGAGGTTGCCGGTGGGCTCGTCGGCGAGGAGCAGCGGCGGGTCGTTGGCGAGCGCACGGGCGATGGCGACCCGCTGCTGCTGGCCGCCCGAGAGCGTCGCCGGGAGCTTGGTCGCCTGGTCCGCCACGCCGACCCGCTCGAGCAGCGCGCGGGCCCGCACCTCGCGCTCGTCCATCGGCCAGCGGTCGCAGAGGTCCATCGGCAGGAGGACGTTCTCGAGCACCGAGAGCGTGGGCACGAGCTGGAAGAACTGGAATACGATGCCGACGGTGGTGCCGCGCCAGGGGGCCATCCGCGATTCGGGGAGCGCGTGCAGGGCGGTCCCCTCGACGTGCACCTCACCGGCCGACGGCCGGTCGAGCCCGCCGAGGAGGGTGAGGAGCGTGGACTTGCCGCTGCCCGAGGCGCCGGTCACGGCGAGGAACTCGCCGCGCCGCACGTCGAGGGTGAGCGCGTCGAGGGCGGTGAAGGGGCCGGCAGGCGTCGCGTACCGCTTGGCGGCGCCGACGAGGCGGATGGCGGGCAGGGCAAGGTCGGGCGTCATGGCTGAACGGTGCGCGCCGCGCCGCGCGTCGTGGCGCCGTTGGGCGATGCCGCCGTGCCGTTGGGCGATGCGGCCGGGCTTCGCGGCCGCGCGCGCGCGTAGCGTCGGGGAGCGGCGCTGGCCCCATCGGCCCCGGCCCGTCCACCTTTCCCTGCACCCGGCGCGCGCCGGGGGAGTCCCGATGCGATCCCTGATGCTCCTCGCCCTCCTGCCCCTCCTCGCGGTGCCGGCGCGTGCCCAGCATGCGGCGCCGTCCGCCGCAGCGCCGTCCGTGGCCGCGCCGTCCGCGGCCGCGACGGACGCCGGCGTCGAGCAGCTCGCGTTCCTCGTGGGCGAGTGGGAGCTCGTCGTGAAGCCGAAGGTCACGAGCCTCGCCGCGCGCATCCACGGCGCGCCGCGCCTCCTCGGCACCTGGAGGGCGTGGCGCGCCTTCGATGGCCGCGGCATCGAGGACGAGCTCCGCATCACCGACGCCTCCGGCAACCCCAACGCGCTCGTGCACTCGCTGCGCCTCTTCGATCCGGCGACCGGGCGCTGGCACCAGACCGCGGTGGACGCCTTCCGCACGCGCATCACGCCGTCCACCGGGCAGTGGCGCGACGGCGCCTACCACACGCGGAGCGCCGCGCGCGAGTCCGACGGCACGCTCGTCATCCAGCGCGGGCGCTTCCATGACATCAGTGCCGACGCGTTCACGCTCACCATCGACCGTTCGCGCGACGGCGAGCGCACGTGGGAGACGGCGGCCCTCGTGATCGAGGCGCATCGCACCGCCGCGCGGGCGGCGCGCTGAGCGACGTGACCGGCGGCAGCACCGGCGGCCCGGCCCGCGTCCCCGCGGGCGGCAGCCCGCCCGGCGCGCGGCGCGGCTGGTTCCGCGCGCAGCTCCTCATCGGCTGGCTGCCGGTGTGGGCCCTGTACGTCGCGATCGTCATGCTCGTGCACGGCGTCGCGTTCCTGCCCGCGGCGCGCGTCGCGGCGCAGGCGATCCTGCTCGCGGCGCTCGCCGGATGGCCGGTGCTCCGCGCCACCGCGCGCTTCCCGTGGCCGGTGCCGATGCGGCCGCTCTTCGTCGTCGCGCACTTGGCCGGGGCGGTCGCGTACGCGACGGCGTGGGTGACGCTGCTCGCCGCGTACAGCTGGCTCCATGGCGGCGGCTTCCGCATCTCGGCACCGGGCGCGCTGCCGGTCGGCGTGATGGGCGTCTGGCTCTACATCGCGCTGGTGGGTGTGGCGTACGCATCGCGCGCCACCGCGCGGGCGGCGGAGGCCGAGGCGACCGCGGCCCGGTCGCAGCTCGCGACCCTCCGCTCGCAGCTCGACCCGCACTTCCTGTTCAACGCGCTGCACACGGTGGTGCAGCTGATCCCCGTGGAGCCGGACCGCGCGGTCGAGGCCGCCGAGCGGCTGGCGGCGCTGCTGCGCGCGGTGGTCGAGGAGGCGCGCGACCGCGTGCCGCTCGGCGACGAGCTCGCGTTCGTCGGGCGCTACCTCGAGCTCGAGTCGCTGCGCTTCGGGCCGCGGCTCGTGGTGCGCGTGGACGCGACCGCGCCGGCCACGCGGCCGGTGCCGCCGTTCGTGCTGCTCGCACTGGTGGAGAACGCCGTGCGCCACGGGGCGGCGCCGCGCGTGGAACCGACGACCGTCACCGTACGGACGCGGCTCGACGGTGCTCGGCTCGTGCTCACGGTGGAGGACGACGGCGCCGGCGCGGCCCCGTCGGCGTTCGACGGCGCGGGCACCGGCCTCCGCCGGCTGCGCGAGCGCCTCGCCGCCCTCTTCGGCGCCGCCGCGTCGCTCACGCTGCGCAGCGCGCCGGGCGCCGGGTGCACCGCGACGCTCGTGCTCCCGGCCGCCGCGCCCGATCCGGACGCCGACGCGTGACCGGCGCCGTGCGCACGTTCCTCGCGGACGACGAGCCGATCGCGCGCGCGGGGCTCCGCCGGCTCCTCGCGCAGCTCCCGGGGATCGAGGTCGTGGGCGAGGCGGCGGACGGCCTCGCCGCGGTCGAGCGCATCGACGCGCTGCGCCCGGACCTCGTGCTCCTCGACATCCGCATGCCCGGTCTGCCGGGCACCGAGGTCGTCGCGCGACTCGCGCACCGGCCCGCGGTGATCTTCACGACCGCGCACGCCGCGCACGCGGTCACCGCGTTCGAGCTCGGCGCCGTGGACTACCTGCTCAAGCCCTTCGGGGCGCCGCGCCTCGCGGCCGCGATCGAACGCGCGCGTGCTGCGCTCGGCCGCACCGAGGAGGTCGCGCCGCTCGACCGGCTGCGCGAGACGCTGGAGGACGGGCCGCTCACGCGGCTCTACGTGCGCAGCGGCACCGCGATCGTGCCGGTGCCGGTGGCGGCGGTGCGGTGGTTCGAGGCCGACGGCGACTACGTGGTCGCGCACGCCGACCGGACCCACGTGCTCACGGTGTCGCTCGCCGCGCTGGAGCAGCGGCTCGACCCGGCGCGGTTCACGCGGATCCACCGGACGCACATCGTGAACCTCGACCAGGTGGCGACCTTCCGGCGGCACGGGAAGGGCGGGATGGTGGCCGAACTGCGCGACGGGACGCGGCTCGCGGTGAGCCGGGCCCGGGCGCAGGCGCTGCGGGGGCGCGGCGTCTAGTCGCGGCAGGCGCGGCGAGACCGGAAGGGGCGTGCCCGCGCCGTGTGGGCTCGCCCGGCGCCCATATATTGAAGCGCCGCCGCCGACCGGCGGCTCTCCCGTCCCTGCCGAGGCCCTGATGCCGTCCTCCCTCCGGCGTGCGCGCGCCGCGCTGGCCGTCCTCCCGCTCCTTGCCGCCCCGCTCGCGGCGCAGCAGCCGAGCCCGTGGCCGCAGCACTCGATGGAGCGCCCGAAGCCGCCGGTGGAGGTCGCGCCGGCGCAGCGGCTCCCGGTGCCGGCGCCCGCCGGCGCGCTCGTGCTCTTCGACGGGCGCGACCTCGGGTGGTGGGAGTCCGACGACGGCGCCCCGGCCAAGTGGCGCGTGGTGGACGGCGCGATGGAGGCGGTCGCGGGGGCCGGCGGCATCCGGACGAAGGTCGGCTTCGGCGACGTGCGGCTGCATATCGAATGGGCCTCCCCGAACCCGCCGCACGGCGAAGGGCAGGACCGCGGCAACTCCGGCGTCTTCCTGATGGGGACGTACGAGGTGCAGGTGCTCGACTCGTACCGCAACGACACGTACGCCGACGGGCAGGCCGCGGCGATCTACGGCCAGTTCCCGCCGCGCGTGAACGTGACGCGCCCGCCAGGGGAGTGGCAGACGTACGACATCGAGTTCCGCCGGCCCCGCTTCGACTCCACCGGCGTGCTGCTGCGCCCGGCGCGGATGACCGTGCGGCACAACGGCGTGCTCGTGCACGACGACGTGGCGCTGCTCGGGCCGACGTCGCACCGCGTGCGCGCGCCCTATGCCGCCCACGCCGACGCGTTGCCGATCGCGCTGCAGGACCATGGTCATCCGGTGCGGTTCCGGAACGTCTGGGTCCAGCCGCTCGCGCCCTGAGGCCCCCGTGGAGACGATGAACTTCCGCGCGGTCCCGACGCCCAAGGGACCGGAGGAGAAGGGCGACCTCGGGTTCGGCACCGTGGTCTCGACCAACGCGCGGCGGCTGCTCAATCCCGACGGCACGTTCAACGTGCGGCGCACGGGGCTCCCGTGGAGCGAGGCGGTGAGCTTCTACCACGCGGCGCTCGTGATGCCGTGGCCGGCGTTCGTGGGCTGGGTGGTGGCGAGCTACTTCGGCATCAACCTCCTCTTCGCCACCGCGTACTTCCTCTGCGGGCCGGCCGCGCTCGTGGGCACGGCCACCGGCCCGTTCACCGGGGACTTCGGCCGCGCGTTCTTCTTCTCGGTCGAGACCTTCGCGACGATCGGCTACGGCAACCTCGCCCCCGAGGGCGCCGCGGCCCACTTCGTGATGACCTTCGAGGCGCTCGTGGGCGTGCTGGCGCAGGCGCTCATCACCGGGCTCTTCTTCGCGCGCTTCGCCCGGCCCACCGCGGCCATCCAGTTCAGCCGCCGCGCCGTCATCGCCCCCTTCCAGGGCGGCTACGCCCTGATGATGCGGATGGCCAACCGGCGGAAGAACGAGCTCATCGAGCTCGAGGCGTCGCTCTCCTACAGCTACGTGGACGAGGTGAACGGCGAGCAGCTCCGGCGCTACAAGCCGCTGCCGCTCGACCGCGCGAAGGTCACGTTCTTCCCGCTCGCGTGGACCATCGTCCATCCCATCACCCCGCAGAGCCCGCTCTGGGGGCTCTCGGCGGAGCAGCTCGCCGGGTGCGACGCGGAGTTCCTGCTGCTGGTGAGCGGCGTGGACGAGACCTTCGCCACCACCGTGCACGCCCGGCGGTCCTACAAGGCCGACGAGGTGGACTGGGGGAAGAAGTTCACGAACATCTTCGACCTGCCGGACGAGACCGGGGTGCTGACGATGGACATCTCGCGGCTGGACGAGGTGCAGGGGGCCTAGGCGGGGCGGGGCCCGGACGGGGCCCGGGCCAGGGAGGGACCATGGGGGGGCGCGGGGGGGGGCCATTCAACGCTCCTCGCGCATGGCGCATAATGAACGTATCATTAACGCCCAACCCTCTCCCCTTCCCGTCATGACCGCTCGTCGGATCCTCGCCGGCGCCGCCCTCCTCGGTGGGCTCCCCGCGCTCGCCGCCGCCCAGGGGGCGGCCGCCGACTCCGCCAAGTCGAAGCTCGACACCGTCGTCGTCACCGCGACCCGCGAAGCGCGGAGCCTGACGCAGATCCCCTTCGCCGTCAGCACGGTGAACGCGTCGCAGTGGGCGACCCGCACCGGGCTCGGCATGGACCAGGCGCTGCAGCAGGTGCCCGGCGTGTTCACCCAGTCGCGGTTCGGCACGCACGACATCCGGCTGACCATTCGCGGCTACGGCGCCCGCGGCGCCGGCGACCGGTCGAATGCCGGCACCTCGCGCGGCATCCGCGTGCTCCTCGACGGCATCCCGGAGACCGAGCCCGATGGCCGCACGGCCTTCGACCAGATCGACCTCGCGACGGTCGAGCGCATCGAGGTGCTCCGGTCCAACGGCTCGGCCGCGTGGGGCAACGCCGCCGGCGGCATCGTGAGCCTCTCCACGATGCCGGAGTTCACCGACGACTTCGCCGAGGTCGCGCAGCAGTCGGGGAGCTTCGGGCTGATGCGCACGGTCGCGCGCACGGGCTCGACCATCGGCAGCGGCAAGACCTGGCTCTCGCTCACGCGCACCACGTTCGACGGGTGGCGGCAGCACTCCGACATGAACCGCACGCAGGCCGTGGGCGGCGTGGTGGTGCCGACCGCCAACGGCGGCCGGGTGGGGATCTCGCTCGCCGCGGCGAGCAACCTCTTCCGCATCCCGGGGCCGCTCACGCCGGCGCAGGCCGACTCGGCGCCCGACATGGCCAACCCCACGTACAACGCGCGCGACGAGCGCCGCTACAACCGCCTGATGCGCGTCGGCGTGACGCTCGACCAGCCGATCGGCGCGGCGCAGGACGTGAGCGCGATGCTCTACGTCAACCCGAAGTACCTGCAGCGCTCCGAGCGGAACACCTTCCGCGACTTCAACCGCTACCACATCGGCGGCAACGCCTCGTGGGGCGCGCGGTTCACCGCGTTCGCGCGGCCCAACCGCCTCCGCGTCGGCGGCGACTTCGCCTACCAGGACGGCGCGATCCAGTTCTACAACCTCAGCGCCACGCAGGACCGCGGCACCACGCTCCAGCAGAACAAGGGCGAGGCGGCGCAGAACGCCGGCGTCTTCGTGCAGGACGAGGTCGCGCTCACGCCGTCGCTCACCCTGCTCGTCGGCGCACGCTATGACGACCTGAGCTACTTCTACCGGGACTTCATCACCCCGGCGATCAACGCCAGCAAGCGCTTCGACCAGGTGAGCCCGCGCGGCGGCCTCAGCTGGCGCTCGGCCGGCGGCACCACGGTGTACGCCAGCTACGGCTCGGGCGTCGAGATCCCGGCCGGCAACGAGACCGACCCGCCGGCGACCGGCATCCCGGTCACCGCGACCGCGCTCAACCCGCTGCTCGACGTCGTCACCTCCCGCACCCTCGAGACCGGCGTCCGCCGCTTCTTCACCTTCGACGGCGTCCTCACCGGCCTCTTCGTGGACGCGGCGCTGTACGACGTCACGGTGAACGGCGAGCCGATGCCCTACAACGGCGGCCGCTTCTACCTCACCGCCGGCGAGGTCTCGCGCACTGGCCTCGAGCTCGCGCTCGCCGGCACCTTCCGGGGCGGCGTCTCGGCGCGGCTCGCGGCGACGGTCTCGCGCAACACCTACGACTCGTACGTGATCGACTCCACGTACCTCGGCGTCGCCGGCGCGACCGCGGACTTCAGCGGCAACGACGTCGCCGGCCTCCCGACGCAGGTGATCAACCTCGGCGTGCAGTGGCAGCCGCCGATGGCCTCGTGGCTCACGCTCGAGGTGGGGGCGCAGCACAACAACGACTACTTCGCCGACGACCGCAACGCGGTCGAGGTCCCCGGCTTCACGGTGTACCGCGCCGGCGCGGCCGCCGAGCGGCTCGTGGGCGGTGTGCTGGTGAAGGCCTCGCTGTCGGTGGAGAACCTCACCGACGAGCGCTACATCGGCAGCGCGTTCATCAACCCCGACTTCACCGGCGGCAACCCGCTCGTCTACGAGACGGGCCTCCCGCGCGCGGTCGTGTTCGGCCTCTCGCTCCGCCGGGGGCGCTGAGGCACCGGAGGACGCACGAGGGGCCGTGGGAGTGGGCCCACGGCTCCAGCACGCCGCCCGTCGCATCCCGGGTCACTCCGGGGTGCGGCGGGCGTCGCGCATCCGGGCCCGCGCCGGCCCGGGTCAGGCCCGGGTCAGAGCCCGCGTCCGGCGATGACGGTGAGCAGCCCGAGCGTCAGCAGGATCGTCATCACGCCCACGCCCTGGTAGAGCCGGCCGAGGGCGCGGTACTTGAGGACGTTGATGCGCGAGACCATGTGGAGCTGGTCGCTGAGCTCCGTGGTCACGTTGTCGAGCCGCAGCAGCGCCCAGAGCGCGCGGTACTGCTCCCGCTCGCGGCGCGCGATGTCGGCGTGGAAGAGCACGCGCATCGAGTCGGCGGCGCTGATCTCCTCCGGCAGCTCCTCGGCCATCCGGCCGCGCCCACCGCGCGGCCGCAGCGCCTCGATCGCCTGCCAGATGTAGAAGACCATCGCCGCGAAGTAGCAGCCGGCGATGAAGCGGATCGCGTGCCCGAACGTCCCCGGCGCCGCCAGCAGCGCCTGGCCGCGCACCACCAGCACCAGCGCGAGCGCATTCAGCACGCTCATGATCATCAGGGCGAACCGCGCCTTCTTGTCGGCAAGGTCGAGGAAGTCCGTCTCCATCTTCAGGACCGCCATCAGCACGCGGTAGCGGAGCTCGGGCTCCATCGGCCCCGAGGCCTCCTCCATCCGCCGCAGCTCCCGCTCGCGCCGGCGCTGCTCCTTCGTGTCGAGGTCGGGGACGAGGTCGAGGACGGTCACGGGCGGGTCCGGGGGACGGGACGCCCTGTTGGCGTCCACCGGACCAGTATCGGCGGCGTGGGGGACGGCCTTGAGGACCGCCGCCCGCGGCGCGCCGGCGTCCCGCGCGCCTCCCCGCCCCGCTAGCGGTAGCCGGCCGCCTGCAGCTCGAACAGCCGCGCGTAGCGCCCACCGAGTGCCATCAGCTCGTCGTGCGTCCCGATCTCCTGCACCCGGCCCCCGTCGATCACCGCGATCCGGTCGGCGATCCGCACGGTGGAGAAGCGGTGCGAGATCACGATCCCCATCCGCCCGTGCAGGTTCGCCTTCAGCTCCGCGAACACCGCCGCCTCCGCCTCCGGGTCGAGCGAGCTCGTCGGCTCGTCGAGGATCCAGAGGTCGGCGTCGCGGTACATGATCCGCGCGAGCGCGAGCCGCTGCCACTCGCCGCCGGAGAGGTCGTGCCCGCCCTCGAAGAGCCGCCCGGTGCGCGCGTCGAGCCCGGCCGGGAGCTTCCGCACCACCGCGTCGGCGCGCGCGTCGCGCAGCGCCTTCCCGATCCGTTCGTCGTCGGGCGCGCGGCCGGCGCGGCCGAGCGCGACGTTCTCGCGCACCGTGAGCTCGTAGGTCGCGAAGTCCTGGAAGAGCACGCCGATCCGGTCGCGCAGCACCTCGGGCGCGACGTCCTTGAGGTCCACGCCGCCGATGGTGATCCGCCCCGCGGTCGGGTCGTAGAAGCGGAGCAGCAGCTTCACGAAGGTGCTCTTGCCGGCGCCGTTCTCGCCGACGAGCGCGAGCAGCTCGCCGTCGCGCACGTGCAGGTCGAACCCCTCCACCGCCGCGCCGTCGCCGCCCGGGTACCGGAACCCCACCCCCTCGAACCGGATGCCGTCGGTGAGGCGCGCCGGGAGCGGGGCCGGCGCGGCCGGCGTCGGCACGAGCGGCGGGATGGCGAGGAACGAGAAGTAGTCGTCGAGGAAGGTCGTGTGCTGGTCCACCGCCACGAAGGTGGACGAGATGGACTGCAGCGTGCCCGAGACCGACGCGAACGCGCCGATCACGAGCACCACGCCGCCCGCGTCGATCATCCCGTGCACGCCGCGCCAGGCCACGAACGCGTACGCCAGCGCCAGGCTCGTGCCGGTCACCAGCCCGCTCGCCAGCGAGATGCGCGCGCCGGCCGCGTACATGGACTTCCGCTTCTCCAGCAGCTGCTCGCTCAGCCGGCGGTGCCGCGCCAGCAGGTGCTCCGAGAGCACGTACGCGCGCATCTCCTTGGTGCTCTTGGCCTCGACGAGGAGGTTGCCGAGATACTCGCGCTCCCGCTCCTCGGGCGTCTCCTTGTAGAAGTACTCGTACATCCGCACCGTGTTGCGGCGCTCGAGCAGCAGCGAGAGCATCGCGGCGGCGAGGGCCAGCGCCACCAGCGCCCAGTGCAGCGACGCGAGGATCCCCGCGGTGAGCACGATGGTGACGATGTTCGCCGAGAGGCCGAGCACCGACCAGGTGAGGTCGCCGGGGCGCCACGAGACGTCGCGCTTGGCCCGCGCGAGGCGGTCGTGCCAGTCCGAGTGGTCGAAGTGCCCGAGGTCGATCGTGCTCGCCTTGCCGAGCAGCCGCCGCTCGGCCTCCAGCTGCACGCGGCGCACGAAGAGGTCTCGCCCGAACCCTTGGTACGCGCCGATGGCGCGCTGGACGGCGCTGACGGTCCAGAGCGCCGCGATGATCGGCACCACGTCGCCGAAGGTCACCCCGGCCGACGGGCCGGCCGCGACCTTGCTCACGAGCAGCGAACCGAGGACCACGGTGATCGGCTGGACCGTCGCCGTGACCATCCCCAGCAGGGTGAACTTGACGAGTTGCCGGGGCCCGGCGGTCCAGGCGAGCTCGAGGCCCTTGCGGAGGTTCCGCAGGACGCGGCGGGTGCGGTCGGAGGGCGCGGGGATGGGGCGGTCCGGCTGGGGAGGACGGGGGGACCGGGGGAATCTAGCCGCTGGCCCCGGTCCCCCGGGCGCGGCAATTTCCCCCGACCCGGGAGCCCGATGAGCGAAGACGCGGAGAAGGAGTCGAAGAAGCGGGAGAAGGAGGAGCGCCGCCTCGAGGCCGAGCGCGGGGTGCTCGAGCCCGCGATGCGGTACCGCGCCCTCGTGAACGCGGTCGAGATGACGCAGGACCTCATCGAGCTCGCCGACCGGAAGGCGCGCTTCGCGCTGGTGATCATCTCGGTGCTCAACGCCGTGGCGCTGGTGGTGCTCGTGCGGGGCGGCGAGGCGCTGGTGCCGCGCCGCGGCGCCTGGGGCCTCGCTGCGCAGGCCGAGGCGCTCGTGTACGTCGCGGTCACGGTGTACTACATCTTCCAGGCGATCGAGGCGCTCCGGCCGCGCGGCACCGCCGCGCCCACCGATGCGCTGCCGGTGGAGCACGTCCCCGGCCGCTCGATGCGCGTCCTCTTCCACGGCGACGTCGTGCGCCGCGAGCGGCGCGAGTACCACCGCGTGTGGGACGGGCTGCGGATGGACGAGCTGAACGCCGAGCTCACCGACCAGCTGCACATCCTGTCCGGCATCAACCAGGACAAGTACGCGGCGCTCGGCCGGCTCTACCGCGGCGTGACGGGCATGACCGCGCTGCTGACGCTGACGCTGGTGACGATCGCGCTCGCGCGCGTGGCGGGATGAGCGCGGGCGGGGCGGCGGCGACGGGCGCGGCCACGGACCACGGCGCGCGCGGGGCCGCGGGGGCGCCGCCCCCGCGCTGGGCCGCCGCCATGGCGCGGCTCTCGCGCCACCTCTCCGAGGACCTCCTCGGCGGCCCGCGCCCGTGGCGCCTCGCCTGGGTGATCGACGCGCAGAAGGCCGGCACGCTCGCCTTCGTCGGCGCGCTGATGTGGTGGTACGGGAACACGTCGCCGCGTGCGTGGACCTACCTCGCGCTGCACGGCGGGTACGGGCTCGTCTGGCTGCTCAAGGACCTCGCCTTCCCCGACCCGCGGTGGCGCACGCGCGTGACGCTCGCCGGCGGCCTGATGGCGTTCCTCCTCGTGCTCGGGCCCTACTGGCTCTTCGGGTGGCTCGTGGTCTCGGGCACCGCGGACGCGCCGTATCCGCTCCCCGAGGCGGCCTGGCTCGCGCTCTGCACCCTCTGCTGCCTGCTCGGCTGCGTGATCATGATCGCCGCCGATGCGCAGAAGTTCTACACGCTGCGCGAGCGGCGCGGGCTCATCACCGACGGGCTGCACCGCTGGGTGCGGCATCCCAACTACCTCGGCGAGATGCTGGTGTACGGGAGCTTCGCGCTGGTCGCCTGGCACTGGATCCCGGCGGTGGTGCTCGCGTGGGTCTGGCTCGGCGTCTTCGCGGTGAATATGGTGATGAAGGAGGCGAGCCTCTCGCGGTATCCCGGGTGGCCCGAGTACCGGGCCCGCACGTGGTGGCTCGTGCCGTTCGTCCTTTGATCGCCCCGCGTCCGCGTCCGCGATCGTCACCGCCGCCGTCACCGATGCCCTGCAGGGAACCGATGCCGTCCACGTTGTCCACGTTGTCCACGTCGTCCATGCCGTCCGTGCCCGCCGTGCGCCGCCTCGCGGCGGCGGCCGCGCTCGCCGTCGTTGCCGCCGTCGCGGCGTGCGATGACCCGGCGGGTCCGCGCCCGAGCCAGGTGCTCGCGCTGCAGGTGGACACCACCAACATCGGACTCGTGCGCGAGCTGACGGTGACGATGCGCGAGCCGGGCCCGGTGGCCGTGACGTACGCGGCGGCCGGTGCGCCCACGCTCGCCCTGCGCGCCGACTCGATCTCGGCGGTGCACCGGCTGCTGCTGCCGCGGCTGCGGCAGGGGAAGGCGTACACCGTGCGCGCCGCGGCGCCGGTGGACGGCGCGACCGCGGTGGAGGCGCAGTTCACGACCGATTCGTTGCCGGCGGTGCTGCGCGCGATCCAGATCACGCAGGTCGGGCAGGCGAGCCTGCCGGTGCAGCTGATCGAGGTGGTGGGCGCGACGCAGTTCGGCGGGTTGCTGTTCATCGAGGACGGCCAGATCGTCGGGTGGCTCAACGTCGTCGGCTCGCTCTTCGGCGCGACCCGGCGCGCGGGCGGCACGGTCGTGCTCCTCGACCCGACGCTCGGGCTGGTGGAGTACGACCTCGGCGGCCGCCAGCGCCGGCGGCTACCGCATCCGGAGGTGGGTGCGCCGACCGCGTACGGGCGCATCCACCACGACGTGATCGCGACGCCGCAGAACACGCTCTACTTCATCGCCAACGAGACGCAGGTGGTGGGCGCCGACACGGTGGTCGGCGAGTCCATCTGGGAGTGGGCGCCGGAGAGCGG
>JAIBBJ010000175.1 GCA_019694735.1 Gemmatimonadaceae bacterium
GCGCGTCGTTCGGGCACGCGGCCGCGGCGGAGGCGGTCGAGGGTGCCGTGGAGGCGGCGCTCGCGGACGGCGCGCGGACGGCGGAGCTCTGCCTGCCGGGGGAGACGCCGCGCAGCACGCGGGACGTGGGGGAGATGGTGATCGCCCGCCTGCGGGGCTGACGCAGTCGCTGCGCGCCCGTGCGCGGCGCATATTGGCGTGGATGAGCGACGCCGCCGCGCACTGGACGGAGGGATTCGCGGGCCGCCACCGCGTGGAGCGCGAGCTCGGGCGCGGGGGGATGGCCACGGTGCTGCTGGCGCAGGACGTGCGCCACGGCCGGCCGGTGGCGATCAAGGTGCTCTCCGCGGAGATCGCCGACCTCGTCAGCGCGGACCGGTTCCTCCAGGAGATCCGGCTGCTGGCGTCGCTGCAGCACCCGCACATCGTCCCGCTCTTCGACAGCGGGTCCGCGCACGGCCTTCCGCAACGGCGCATCGCCGAGCGCACTGGGTGGACCTTGGCGGGCGCGAGGCGGTCCGCCGTGGCCGCGACGAGGTGGGGATCAACGCCACCGACCTCCTCAACACGCTGCACGTACGCCGGACCATCAACGGCACGGACTTCCGCATGATCAGCACCGACTGTCTCGAGACGCAGGTCGTCCGCGTGGGGTACACGTGGAAGTGCTAGCGCCCTCCCGCATCACCATCCACATGGGCATGAGCCTCGACGGCTTCATCGCCCGCCCCGACGGCCGGGTGGACTGGATGGAGACCCGCGACACCTTCCCCGACGGCGTCGCCATGGACAAGGGAGCCGTCGCCGCCTACCTCGCTGCCATCGACTGCTACGTGATGGGCTCGCGCACCTACGAGGTCGCGCTCGGCTTCGCCCGCAGCGGCGCCGGCTGGGCGTACGGCGAGAAGCCCGTGTACGTCCTCACCTCGCGCACGCTCGACCGCGCGCGCGAGTCGGTCTCCTTCCACGCCGGCGACCTCGCCGCGTTCCTCGGCACGCTGCGCGCGCGGCACCGGAACATCTGGATCGCCGGCGGCCCGAGCCTCGCCGCCGACTGCCTCCGCCTCGGACTCGCCGACGAGATCTCGTACTCGGTCCTCCCGGTCCTCATCGGCGAGGGCGTCCCCTTCTTCGACCGCCTCGGCCGCGACGTGCCGTTGCACCTGCTCGAGGCCAAGGCCTGGCGCAACGGGATCGTCGCGCTGCGCTACGAGGTGCAACGGTGACCGGGCCGACCTTCATCGTCCCCGGCGCCGTCCTCTTCGTCGCCGACCTCGCGCGCGCGCACCGCTTCTACGGCGCGCTCACCGGCTGGCGCGCCTCGCACGAGGACGCGCACCACGTGGTGCTGCGCGGCGAGGGCTTCGAACTCGTGCTCCACCAGCTGCGCGGCGAGCCGGTGCCGGCGGCCGACGCATCCGGGCGCGCACCGACGCGCGAGGACTCCTATTGGAAGCTCTGCCTGCCCGTCGCCGGCATCGCCTTGGCGCGCTCCGCGATGGCCGCGCACGGCGGGCACCTCCGCGGACCCGACGCCGAGTGGGAAGGGCGCGGCTTCCGCGCCTGCGACGGGCAGGATCCCGAGGGGAACGTGATCCAGGTGCGCGAGGCGATCGCGCCGGGCGCCGGGACTCCCGGCTGATGGGACTCGATCTCGTCGAACTGATCGAGGCGACCGAGACCGCCTTCGGCATCAGCATCCCGGATGCGGACGCGGCGACCATCCGCAACGGCCGGCAGCTCGCGGCCTACGTCCGGAGCCGCGTGGCGGTGCGCAACGGCCCCGACGAGGTCCTGCAGCGCGCGTTCTACGTACTCCGAGACGAGCTCGCCACCCGACTCGCGGTCGCACCGCGGACCATCAGGCCCGAGAGTGACTGGGCAACGCTCCTCCCCCTGGGAGCGCGGCGGGCGCACTGGCGCGCGTTGGGTGACCCGTACGGCGAGCGCGCATGGCCGACCCTGTGGCGCCCGCTCTGGCTCCGCATCGCCCTGACCGCGCTCTTCGGCGCCGGACTCTGGTGGGGGGCCTCGCTGGCCGCCGGCGCGGAGGCGGTGATCCTCGCGCCCGTCCTCGGCGTCGGTCTCGTCAGCGCCGCCTACCATCTCACCGGACGCTTGGCGCGCGAGCTGCCGCCGGGGATCCGGACCGTCGGCGACTCCGCGCGGAAGCTGGCCACCTTCGCGCCGTCGCGGTTCCTCCGCACCGGCGAGGACCTCTCGTTGCCGCTCGTCGAGGCGACCGTGCTCGCGATGGTCCGCGAGGAACTCGGGGCGCCTGAGGCCGGGTTGGACGACGATTTCATCATCGACCTGGGCGCGAGCTGACCCGCGCGGGCGACGGCACGGGGCCCCTCAAGGGCGGCCGACGGGGCGCCGATACTGTCAGGGTCAGCCCTACCCGCCCCACTCGTGCCCTACATCTTCCCGCGCCTGCAACAGATCATCAGTCGGGGCGAGGATCTCCCGACCCTGCCGGCCATCGTGCTGCAGCTGCATTCGGTGCTCGACGACCCGAAGGCAGGGGCGGCCAAGGTGTCGCGGCTGATCGAGCAGGACCCGGCGCTCACCACCCGCCTGCTGCGCCTCTCCAACTCGGCGCACTTCGGCCGCCCGGGGCCGCCGGTCACCTCCGTGCAGACCGCCGTCAAGCGGATGGGGCTCAATCAGGTCCGCGCCGTCTGCCTCGTACTCGCCGTCGTCAAGGCGTTCGGCAATGGCCGCGCACGCTTCGACCACGAGGAGTTCTGGTCGCACAGCGCCACCGTCGCCTCGCTCGCGAGCCGGCTCTGGGAGTGGGTCGGCGACACCCGCGTCATCAAGCCGCAGGACGCCTACGTCGTCGGCCTGCTCCATGACGTCGGCCTCCTCGTCGTGGACCAGTACTTCCCCGACGAGCTCTCCGCGCTCCTCGATGCACGCGGGGACTCCGATGCGCCGCTCGGCCCCCTCGAGGAGGAACACCTCGGCATCGACCACGGCGCCGTCGCCAGTCTCCTCATCGGGCGCTGGCAGCTCCCGGCCTACGTCGCCGACGCGATCTACCACCACAACCATCCCGACACCGCGCACGCCGACGTGAAGCAGCTCGCGATGGTGCTCGCCGCCGCCGAGGCGATGACCTGGCAGCTCGACCTCGGGATGCCGGTCGAGGGCCGCCCGGTGCAGCCGGCCGCCGTGCTGCTCCGCCAGATGGGCGTGCCCGCCGAGGAGGTGCGCGCGATCATCGACTGGACGTACGACGCGTACGCGTTCGCGACGGAGTGCGTCGCCTGAGGGCGTCGCCCTAGCGGGGCCGGACGGCAGGCGGCTTATTCGGGCGTCCTTCACCCCCACCGGATGCCCCGCCCCATCACGTCGCGCCCCCGCCTGCTCGCCGCCCTGTTGCTCCTCGCCGCCTGCGGCAGCCCGGCGTCGGACGCCGGCACCGCCACACCCGCCGGCACCGCACCGGCCGCGCGTCCCAACATCGTCGTCGTGATCGTGGACGACCTGCGCTTCGACGAGTTCAGCGCGGGCGGGCACCCGTACCTCAGGACGCCCAACATCGACCGCCTCGCCACCGAGGGCGCGCTGTTCGTCAATGCGTTCCACGCGGTGCCGCTCTGCTCGCCCAACCGCGCGACGATGCTGACCGGCCAGTTCCCGTCGCGGCACGGCATCATCGACAACCTCGCCCGCGACCTCGCGAGCCACAAGCTGCAGACCTTCAACATCCCGCTGCAGCAGGCGGGCTACCGCACCGCGTTCCTCGGCAAGTGGCACATGGGCAACGACCCCACGCCGCGGCCGGGCTGGGACTACTGGTCGGCGATGCCCGGTCAGGGCCACGCGACCGATCCCGAGCTCTTCGAGGACGGCAAGCTGCACAAGGTCCCCGGCTACACCACCGACCTCCTCACCGACCGCGCGGTCGCGTTCATCGAGCGCGAGCACACGAAGCCCTTCCTCGTGTACCTCGCGCACAAGGCCGTGCACCCGGACGTCGTGCAGCGCGACGACGGATCGGTGGACGCCGAGAGCGACCGTGGCTACGTCCCGTCGCCGGCGGACGAGGGCACGTACGCCGGGCGGACCTACCCGCGCGCGCAGACGCCCGCCGAGGTGGCCGCCGACCTCGAGGGGAAGCCGGTCGTGCGCCGCGCCCTCGCCGAGCTGCCGCGCGGCGCCGCGGCCGACACGCTCGCGATGGAGAGCCACGACCACCAGAACCCCATCGCCCCGTGGGACGGCGACGCGACGATCCGCCGCCGCGCCGAGATGATCCTCGGCGTGGATCGCAGTCTCGGCCGCATACTGCACACCCTCGACTCGCTCGGGATCACCGACAGCACCGTCGTCGTGCTGAGCAGCGACAACGGCTTCTTCTTCGGCGAGCACGGGCTCACCACCGAGCGGCGGCTCCCGTACGAGGAGTCCATCCGCAACGCCTTCCTCGTGCGCTACCCGCCGCGCGTGAAGGCCGGGGCGCGCCCGACGGGCCTCGCCCTCAGCGTGGACCTCGCCCCGACGCTCCTCGAGCTCGCCGGCGCGCCGATCAGCGACGAGATCCAGGGCCGGTCGCTCGTCCCGCTCTTCACCGGCACGCCCCGTGACTGGCGCGACGCGGTGCTCGTGGAGTTCTACTCCAACGAGAAGCCCTTCCCGCACCTCACCGACGTGGACTACCGCGCCGTCCGGACGGAGCGCTACAAGTACGTCCACTGGGTCAAGGCGCCGCACGACGACGAGCTGTACGACCTGCAGGCCGACCCGCACGAGCGCCGCAACGTCGCCCGCGACCCGGCGATGCAGGCGGTCCGCCAGGAGATGAAGGCGAAGCTCGCCCGGCTCGTGGTGGAGGCGGTGGGCATCACCCCGCCCTGAGCGGCTGGCGGCACGACCGTCGACGGGTGAACTTTCCCGTCCCTGTCCGACCCTCACCCCGCAAGGACCCATCGATGCCCGCAACGATCAAGGCCACCACGCTCGGCTGCTCCATCACCTGCAAGGATATCCAGGCGTCGGTCGCCTTCTACCGCGACGCCGTCGGTTTCGACTGCGTCTCCACGATGGACCGCGACGGCAAGCTCCAGGCCGCCGTGATGGCCGCCGGCGACATCCGCATCGTCCTCAACCAGGATGACGGCAAGCTCGGCTGGGACCGCATCAAGGGCCAGGGCTTCTACCTCCAGATCAACGTCGCCTCGCTCGGCGAGGTGGACGCCACCGCCGCGCGCATCAAGGCGGCCGGCGGCAAGCTCCTCAGCGAGGCCGCGGACCGCCCGTGGGGCGTGCGCATGTTCCAGTTCAACGACCTCGACGGCTTCAAGCTCGGCGTGTCCTGCCCGCTCGGCGGCTGACGCCGCGCGACCCGCCTAGCCGGTGGTGGTGCCGAGGCGCTGCGGATCCCGCAGCGCCTCGTCCACTTCGGCCTGCGCCGCGGCCAGCCGCTCCGCCTCCACCGCGAGTTCCCGCGCCGCATCCATCAGCGTCGTCAGCGGCTTCAGGTCCTGCGCTCCCGCGTGGAGCCGCAGCAGGTCGAGCCGGATCCCCTCCAGCGCCGCCACCGCCTCCGCCAGCCGCGCCGCCGCGGCCCGCCTCCGTTCGGCGAGCACCGCCGCGTCGGGAGAGTCCGCCGGCGCCAGCGCCGCGACCACGTCGAGCTCGGCACGCGCCTCCGCCGCCCGTGCCTCCAGCGACTCGACCACGGGCGGCAGCTCCGCGAGCTGCTCCCGGTACGACGACGGCAGCGCCGCGAACAGCTCGCCCGCCGCGACGCCGAGCGCGACCTCCGTCGCGCGGAATGCATTGGCGCCCGCCAGCTGCGTCCGCTCCGGCGCACCGAGGCGCCGGGCCACCCACTCGCCAAGCTTCGAGTTCCAGAGCCAGCCGCGCAGGCCCGACTGCCAGCGCTTCCGGAGCTTGGCCGGGATGAACGGCATGTCGAGCGCATTCGCGATCGCGCCGAGCGCGAGCGTCGCGGCGTACGGCGAGAGGATGGCGAGGACGTAGAGGCGGCCGCTGACGCGGTTCTCGTGCACGATGCCCGCCATCAGCAGCGTCGTCATCGTGACCGCGGAGCCGGCGGCCACCATCGTCGCGATGCGGAGCCGCCGGTGCCATGCCGGCGGCGCAGGGTCGCGCACGCTCGCCTCGGCCGCCTCCTGCTCCTTCCTCTCCACCTCCAGCGCGCTCCGCAGGTCGGCGAGCGAGTGCCCGGCCTTGAACTGCCGAGCGGCCTGGTTCAGGTGGAAGCCCACGATCGGCAGCAGCGGCGCGACCGTCGCGCCCGCGATGATCGTGATGTCCCACGGGTTCCCGCCGCGCGTCCCCATCGCGAGCGCGACGAGGTTGCCCGTCGTCAGCGTGCCGAAGAGCGCGCTCCATCCCATGTACGGCACGAGCAGCGGGTTCCGCGCCTGGAGCCAGGCCCGCAGCGTCGTCGGGAGCGCGGGACGGGCGTCGGTCATCGGCGCGAGCGCCGCCGCGAACGCCTCCGCGTCCGCGTACCGGTGCGCAGGGTCGCGCGCGAGGCACTTGTCCACGGCGCACGCGAGCGCGCTCGGCACGCCCGGCGCCACGCGCGCGAGCCCCGGGGCGTCCTCGGTCGCCTGCTTCAGGAGCAGCGCATGCACGTGGGGCGCCTCGAACGGCAGGCGGCCGCTCAGCATCAGGTGGCCCACGACGCCCAGCGCGTAGAGGTCGCTGCGCCCGTCGATCGCCCCGTGCGCCGCCTGCTCCGGGCTCATGAAGTGCGCGGTGCCCATCACCGTCCCCTCGTCGGGCCCCGCCGCGTCGTCGGCCGCCTGCGCGATGCCGAAGTCGGTCACCACGGCGCGGCCGGTGGCGGCCTCGAGGAGGATGTTGTCGGGCTTCACGTCGCGGTGCACGATGCCGCGGCCGTGCGCGTACGCGAGCGCCCACGCGACCTCGCGCAACACGCGCGTGGCGTCGGCGGGCGCCATCGGCCCCTGCGCGCGCAGTCGCTCGCCGAGCGTCTCGCCGGCGATGTAACTCATCACGAAGAAGACGAACCCGTCCACCTCGCCGACGCGGTGGATCGGAACGATGTGGGGATGCGAGAGCCCGGCCGCCATCCGCGCCTCGCGCAGGAACCGCTCCCGTGCGGTCGTGGACGCCGCCAGGTGCGCGGGCAGGACCTTGATCGCCACGTCGCGGTCGAGCTGGACGTCCCGCGCGAGGTAGACGATGCCCATCCCGCCGCGGCCGAGCTCGCGCTGGAGCGAGTACTCGCCCGCGAGCGCGGACTGGAGGGCGAGGAAGTCGTCCGCCGTGCTCATGCCGCCGGTCGGGGGGATCGGGCGTCGGGGCTCGTCATCTCAGGACGAGCGTACGGATGAGCCGCGACAGTTGTTCCAGGTCCCGCAGGTCGAGCACCTCTCCCGGCGAGTGGCTGTACCGTCCCGGCCAGGAGAGCGGGAGGTTGGGGGCCCCGTAGAACACGAACGCCGTGCCATCGGTGCCCCCCTGCGTCAGCCCCACCTGCAGCGGGATCCCCGCCGCGCGCGCCACCGCCTCCACCTCGGCGCGGATCGCCGGCGGCCACATCCCGTTGGATTCGCCGCCGCGCAGCACCGGCCCGCGGCCGAGCGGCGCGAACGCGAAGTGCGGTGACTCCAGCGGCGTGTCGCTGCTCACGAAGGTGTCGATGCTGTGGATGCGCTGCACGTTCACGCCCACGCGGGTCGCCAGCGCCGCGGCGCCGAGCAGCCCGACCTCCTCCTCGGTGGACCAGACGAACAGCACGCGACGCTTGAGCTGCGTGGGGTCGAGCCCCTGCACCGCCCGCAGCAGCGCGAGCGAGCCGGCGCGGTCGTCCATCGCGCGCCCGGTGAACCGCGTCGGCCCGAGACGGATCGCATCCTTGTACGACGTCACGCGCGCGCCCACGCGCCCGCCGCGCGCGACGAGCGTCGCCGAGTCCATGCCGAACCACGCGGTCATCCGGTCCGGGCGCTTCGCGGTGGCGCGAGCGCGCGGCACGAATACCCCGGTGATGAACCCGCCCATCGCGTCGGCCGTGGCGGCGCTCCCCGCGGCCGGCGCCGCCGGCGCGAGCATCGCCGGCTGCCCTTCCCACGCCGAGACCACGACGCCGCCGAGCCCCCGCAGCGTGACCTCGCCGTCGCGCGCGATCGCCGTGACCTCCCAGCCCACCTCATCGAGATGCGCCATCACGACGAGCGTATCGCGCTCGGGCCCCGCGGCGACCATGAGGTTGCCGGCGTCATCCACGGTCGTGGCGTCGCGGGCCCACGATGGGAGCGCCGCGCGCACCGCCTCGCGCACGCGCCACTCGTCACCGCTCACCCCCGGCAGGTCGGCGAGCGCCTTGAGCCCGGCCGCGGTGGCGTCGTGCGCATCGGCGGGGCGCGGAGCCAACCGCTGCGTCGGCGCGGGCGCGGCGACCCACGCGCCCGGCAGGCTCGCAGCGTCCACCGCGGCCACCGACGCCACGCGCGCGAGCAACGCGCGCGCGTCAGCCTCCGTCAGCAGCTCCACGAGCGTCCCGCCGTAGCGCACCGTCGGGTCGATGCGCCGCACCGAGTCCACCTTCGCGATGCCCGCCACCGTGGCGTCCACGCGCGGACCGCCGACGACCGTCACCGCGTCCACGCGGCCGAGCCGTGCGAGCGACGCGCCGAGCGTCGGCCAGCCGAACACCGACTGCGCGGTCATCAGGAAGATCGTCTCGCCCTGCACGACCGTGCCCGCGGCGGCGGCCGCCAGCGCGGCGCAGCCGGCGCGGCCGCCGATCCCCTGCCCGGCCACGCCGCCTTCCATCAGCCAGGCCGGCACCCGGCGATCCACCGGGTCGAGCAGGCGGATGCCGAGCGCGGCGACCTCCGCGCGCGACGACGCGCCGACATCGAGCCAGAGGCCGTCCGCGGTGACGACCGCGGTGTCGCCGCGGTGCTGCACCGCGAAGTGCCCGTTGGCGACGCCGAACACGCCCGGCACGAGCCCGCGCGCCGTGTGGATCACCACCTGCTGCGCCTCGTGGTGCTGGTCGAAGAGCGGATGCCCGCCGCCGCCGATGCGGTGCACCCGGAGATAGCCCTCCTCCGTGACCTGCGTGACGGCGAAGGCCGGCCGGTCGACGGCGCACGCGAGCACGCGGCGCGGCGTCCCGCTGCCGCGCCGCGCGATGAGCGAGCCCACGGCATCGCGTTGCCAGCCGGGGAGCGCGCCAGCGAGCGCCGCGAGCGCCCCCGACTCGTGCGCGGTGGGCGCGTCGAGCTGCTGCCAGCCGGCGAGCGTCGCACTCAGCGGCGACGCCGCCGGGCGTCCTGGACCGGCGGCACGACCCTGTTGCGCCTGGAGCGGGGCGGCAAGCGACACGGAGAGCGGACCGGCGAGCGCGGCGGCCGCGAGGAACACGACGAGCGGACGGGACGACGGCACGGACACCTCGGGGCTGGGGCGGGACTGCCGCGGTAAGCTACCCGCCGCCGGGGGGCAATGCGTCAGCCCCGACCCTCTCACGCCCGGTGCCGGCCGGAGGTAGGATATCCGGATGATCCACCGCTCAACTGACCGTACGCGCGCGTCCCTCGCGTCCCTCGCGCGCCTCGCCCCGCTCGCGCTCCTCGCCGGCCTCGGCGGCTGCGCGTTGTTCCCGTTCCTCGCCGCCAGCGCGGGCGGCGACCGCCCGGGCCCCGTCGAGGGCTCACGCGCCTTCGAGATCGTGGATATCACGGGCGGCACCGTCCCGTCGAACCTGATGCTGAACGTCGTCCTCCCGGTCCGCTTCGTGATCACCGCGAACGGGCAGGAGACCGACAACGGCACCATGCAGATGCTCTCGCCCTGCAACACCGTCTCCTACCGGTACTTCGTCGAGAGCAAGGCACGCCTGCGGATGGTGTCGCAGGGGGCGACCGAGGTCGCCTGCGAGCCGGCGCTCGCGGCCATCGAGGCCGCGGTGACGGACATCCTTCCTGACCTCGTCAGCTGGTCCGGTCCCGACACGGCGCTCGTGCTGCGCACCTCGGACGGGCGGCGCCTCCATCTCGCCCCGGGCGCCGCCCGCTACCACCTCCTCTCCGCCGACGGCATCGCGGTGCCGCTCGCGTACCTCAACAACGCCGGCATCGTCTCGCAGGTGATGTCCGACACGCTCGTGCTGCGCGGCGACGGCCTCGCGCTCTTCAAGACCCGCACCCTCGTCTCCGGTCCGGGCGGCGCGAACCTGCTCACCACGATCCTCACCGCCGACTACCAGCGCGTCGGTGCCGACTCGATCCGGTTCACCACCGCCACCGTCTGCCTCGCCGCCCCCTGTCCGACCTTTGTGGTCACCGGCTTCCATTCCACCGCCGAGGTGCGGATGAAGCGATTCCCCGAGGGCGCGCCGGCATCGTACCGGTACCAGGTCATCATGCCCTTCGGGATGTGAGCGTGAGGCCCGCCGTCCCCGTGCCGCTGGGCCCGCGCGCGCTGTGGCGCCGCGACGTGACGCGCCTCGTGATCGGCCGCCTGCTCGGCCTTCTCGTCACCGCTCCCATGGGCGCGCAATCCGCGACGGACTGGCCCGGCCTCGCCCGCTACCGCGAGGCGAACGCCACCCTCGGCACCCCCGCCCCCGGCGAGCGCCGCGTCGTCTTCTACGGCAACTCCATCACCGAGGCGTGGGCGCCGCTCTTCCCCACCCTCTTCCCCGGCAAGCCGTACATCGGCCGTGGCATCAGCGGGCAGACGACGCCGCAGATGCTCGTCCGCTTCCGTCAGGACGTGGTGGGGCTCCGGCCCGCGGCCGTGGTGATCCTCGCCGGCATCAACGACATCGCGGGCAACACCGGCCCGAGCACGCTCGCGATGATCGAGGACAACCTCGCCTCGATGTGCGAGATCGCGCGCGCCAACGGCATCGCCGTCGTCCTCTCGTCGGTGCTGCCGGCGGCGGATTTCCCGTGGCGTCCCGGGCTGCAGCCCGCGCCGAAGGTCATCGCCCTCAATGCCTGGATCCGGAGTTACGCGGCCGCGCACGGGCACGAGTACGTGGACTACCACGGCGCGATGGCCGATGCGGCGGGCGGCATGCGCCCCGGCCTCGCGACCGACGGCGTGCATCCCACCGAGGCCGGCTACCGCGTGATGGCGCCGCTCGTGGAGCAGGCGATCGCGCGCGCGCTCGGCGCGGCGCGGCGCGACCACTTGATTCCGCCCTCCCATCCGCCGGAGCCCAGATGAACGTCACCGATGTCCTCGCCCAGATGGGCGGCCTCTCCTCCATCGCCCGCGAGCTCGGCATCAGCGAGCAGCAGGCCGCCTCCGGCGCGGGCGCGCTCGTGCCCGCCATCCTCGGCGGCTTCAGGAAGCAGGCGCAGGGCGCGGGCGGCGCCGGCGCGCTCAGCGGACTCCTCGACCAGCTCGGCGGCGTCGCGCTCCTCGACAACGTCCTCGCGCCGCAGGCCACGGATACGCGCCACGGCAACAACGTCCTCGGGTCGATCTTCGGATCGGCGGACGTGAGCCGCGCCGTCGCGCAGCACGCGGCGACGGCGTCCGGCGTGGACGCGTCGGTGCTCAAGCGGATGCTCCCCATGCTCGCGATGGCGATCGCGGGGTTGATGGCGAAGCAGCACGGCGGCGCCGCCGCTGCCGCGCCGGCCGATGCCGGCGGCCTGGGCGGGATGCTCGGCGGCCTCCTCGGCGGTGGGAACGCCGGCGCTGGTGGTGGTCTCGGCGGCGCGCTCGGCGGGGCGTTGGGTGGGGCCCTCGGCGGAGGCAAGCTCGGCGGACTCGCCGCGATGCTCGATGCCGACGGCGACGGCAATCCGCTCGACGACATCCTCAAGATGATGAAGCGCTGATGGCCGAGGGGGGCCGGCCCGCGACGCGGACCGGCCCCCTCGACTTTCCGGACCGCGCGCTGCTCAGGGGCGGAGCGGGTTCAGCTGGTCCTGCCAGCTGTAGGGGCTCTGGCTCAGCACCGCACCCGTGGCGTCATCGGTGACGACGACCATCAGGTTGTGCCCCTGCCAACGGTTCACGCCCTGCACGAGCACGCCGTTGATGTTGCTCGTGTAGCCGCACGGGCCGCGGAACACGGGCGCCGTGCCGGAGATCTTCTGATTGACGCCGAGCACGTACTGGACCGGCGGCGCGACGGGCGACGGGCACGGGCCCGACCACGCCGACGCCCACTCGACGATCGTCGCCGTGACGTTGAGTGCGGTGCTCCCGCAGTTCTCGAGATTGTACTTGATGTCGGGCGGGATGAGGTTGCGGACGGTCTGCGCGTTGTTGGTCACGACGACCGAGGCGCAGACGGCCGGCACATCCACGCCGCCACCACCGCCACCGCCGCCGCCCCCGCCACCCCCCGCTCCCTTCGCGAGCGCCTGCGAGACCGCCCCGGGCTGCGAGAGCGTGGGACCGGTGGTGCCTTCGGCGCAGGCCGTCGCGAGGCCGACGGCGGCGACGAGGCCGAGGAGGAGGATGGAACGCTTCATCTGGAGTGCTCCCGCGAGGGGTGAGAGGGGGCCGCGCACGGGACCGCGCGTCGGCGGTCCCCAACAGAGCACGGGGCGTACCGCGATCGGACTCGGACCCAAGTCGTTGCGCCGATTCGGCTTGCGTCCCGCGGCGATGCCGCGGGGCTCTCATGGATCGTTCCAGGCCTGGATCGTTCCGATACCACCGCCTGCGGTGCGATTCCCGACGCCACCCGGGTAATGCGGTCGTGCCCGGCCCTTCCAACACCCAGCCGTCCCGCGCGACGCACCGAGTCACGCACCGCGTCACGCACCGCGTCACGCACTGCGTCGCGCACCGCGTCACCGTCGCCTGCGGGACGCTCGCCATCACGCTGCTCGCGTCGTGCGGCATCGGTGCGGGCACCGGCACGGTGGACGGCCCGTTCGCCGCCACCATCGTGTACGGCCGCGTGGTCGCCTCCGACAGCACGCCCGTCGCGAACGGCCG